>QEXX01000137.1 GCA_003130835.1 Anaerolineae bacterium
CGCCACCGAAGTCCAGTCAACTTCCTAGTCAATCTGCTTTGCGGCGTGATAGCGTATTGTCGCCAGCCCAAGAAACCCTCTCTCGGCTTGGGAACCCTGCCCGCTTTGATCGCCTAACCCGAACTCACATAAACTATACCACAAATACCCGCTGTCAAAGAAGAGGACGATGCCCAAAGAGAATGGCGTTCTCAAAGTTCCTTCAGGCTTTCACCTTGTCCCGCTTGGCAAATTCACGACGTGAGAAAGCCATCGCAGCCAAAATTTCTTTTCAGGACGGCCAATCGCTGATCGCCTTAATTATCAGCAATCCTTAATCAGCGCTCTTCCATCTTAAGGTATAATCCCCAAACTACCAATCTTAACTCTGCGCCGTTGGTTGCCTCAAGAAGGCAAGCGAATCGGTGCATTGCAAATTGCGGAGGCTTGTGTGGAACGATATTTAGATGTGGCTTTAATGATCGTTTCGATCGCTTTGATCGCCAGTGTGATCCTGCAAAGCAAAGGGGCTGGCTTAGGGGGCTTGACCGGCGGTGATAGCGGCGGTTTCTTCACCGCTCGGCGTGGCGTGGAGAAAACCCTCTTTCGCCTGACCATTGTGCTGAGTGTGCTCTTTGTTCTGCTTGCCATTGCTACGGTCATGGTGGCAGGGTAAGAGACCTGCGGGGACTGAGACTTAACCCTTCCTGCACCGCCCCGAGATTTTCCTGCCCTTTTCCATGAAATCCTTACGCTGGCAATTGATTCTGCTGGGGCTATCGCTGATCGCCATTGCTTTGCTGCTGTGGAGCCAACAGCCTACAGCGCCTCAGGCAGGGGGCGTGGGGTTACAGCCGGTCAGCGGCGGGTTATACAGCGAAGCGCTGATTGGCAGTTTAGGGCGGCTAAATCCGCTCTTGGATTACACCAACCAAGTTGACCGCGATGTCGATCGCCTGCTGTACGCTGCTTTGATCAAATTCGACCAGCGGGGCTTGCCCCAGCCTGATCTTGCCGAATCGTGGGGGATATCGGCCGACGGCAAATCGTACAATTTCTCCATCCGCGCGAATGCCGTCTGGCACGATGGCAAACCGGTCACCAGCGACGATATTGTCTTCACCGTGGACGCCTTGCGCAGCGATGCCTCTCCTTTTCCAAACGACATTAAGGAGATGTGGCGGCAGATTCAGGTGTTACCCTTGGATGAGAAGACCTTACAATTTCGCTTGCCGGCTGCCTTTGCTCCTTTTCTGGATTATCTCACGTTTGGCATCTTGCCTAAGCATCTCTTAGGCGGGACGAGTGTGGAGGCAATGCAAAATGCGCCGTTCAATTTACAGCCCATCGGCAGCGGGCCATTCCGCTTCCAACGGTTCATCAGCGAGGGCGGGCAGATTGTCGGCGTTTCTTTGCAGGCTTTTGAACAATACTACCTCGGACGACCGTACCTCGACGAGGTGATCTTCCGCTACTATCCCGATTCAACCGCCGCCCTGAACGCCTACCGCGCTAAAGAGGTGTTGGGGATAAGCCGCGTGGACGAAGCGATCCTGAACGAAGTGCTTGCCGAGGTGGGCTTGAACCTCTATACGGCGCGTCTACCCTCTCTGACCCTTGTCTTTCTCAACCTAGACCATCCCGATTTGCCGTTTTTCCAAGACGTCAACATCCGTCGGGCTTTGTTGATGGGGCTCAATCGCCAGCGCATGATCGATCAACTGCGCGGCGGACAAGCCATCCTTGCGGATAGTGTGATCATGCCCGGCACGTGGGCTTATTACGAAGAGACCGAGCGCATCCCCTATCATCCCGAAGAGGCTTTGAACCTGATCAAAAAAGCCGGCTATACCTTCCCAGCTGAGGGTGGAGAGGCGCGCGCAAAAGATGGCGTTGCCTTGAGCTTTGAGCTGGTCTATCCGGACGCGCCGGGTTTTGCCGAACTCGCCCAGAGCATAGCTGACAATTGGGCGAAATTGGGTGTGAAGGTAACCCCCAAGGGGGTGCCCTTCGAGACCTTAATGAGTCAGTACTTAGAACCGCGCAGCTATCAAGCCGCCTTAGTCGAGCTAAATTTCACCCGTTCACCCGATCCCGATCCCTATCCCTTCTGGGATCAAGCTCAGATCGCCGAGGGACAGAACTATGCTCAATGGGATGACCGTTTGGCGAGCGAATATCTTGAGAAAGCGCGCATCACCCCCGACTGGGGCGAACGCGCCCGTTTGTATCGCAATTTCCAAGTGCGCTTTCTGAGCGAACTGCCAGCTCTACCGCTCTTTTATCCCGTTTATAACTATGCCGTGGATGAATCGATCCAGAACGTGCGCATTGGGCCACTGTTCGATCCGACCGATCGCTTCTTGAATATCCAAGCCTGGTTTGTGCGCGCCCAGCGTCTCCAAAAGAGTACGGAAATCACCCCCACCCCATAGGCTGAGCGTTCTGTAAGGTCTCCCATCACACCATAAAGGACACGAAGAGAAATAGAAAAACAGGGGTGTTCTTCTTACGGTTCGATCGAGTTACGGCTAACTCCAAGTGGTGAAGGGTGCCTACAGTTTCGATCAGCAAGTCGTCAAACCCATTTTGCTTGTCATTGCCCTTTCACTGGTGATTGCCCAGATCTCTGGAAAAAAAAGGCTCTGCTCCTTTGGTATAACAAGATAAACTGAATCCCAATACCAGGAGCAGAGCCTATGCAAA
>QEXX01000138.1 GCA_003130835.1 Anaerolineae bacterium
AAGACCGCACCTTAACCGACGAAGAGGTTGCCCAAAGCCGCCATCGCATCGTGCGCCGCTTGGAGCAGGAACTGGGTGCGAAGTTGAGGAGTTGAAGGAAAATGACCAACCTCCCGCAAGAAGCCGGGAGGTTGGTGTTCCTCGGTAGTTTTAGGTAGTCTTAAGGGGTTATTCCGTTGAATTCGCTAGATCGAGGACTGATTTTGCTGCATCGTCATCGGTAATCAGTACATTGATATAATTTCCCCTCAATGCTCCAAGGATAGCGGGGGCTTTCCTTGCATCGCCTGCAACTCCTATAACGGTTGGAATCTTAAAAAGCGTATCTACTTTGATGCCAATTACACGATGGTTTATGTCGATATCTAAATGTCTTCCATTGATATCAAAATGATGTGCGCACACATCACCCACTGCGCCTGCGGATAAGATTTCGGATAATTCTCTTCTATCGATATAACCAGCTCTGAGCAGGCTATATAAGTCGGGATTCGTGCTGCCAATACCCACTAAAGCGATCTCTGCGCGCTCCGCATACATTAAGGTTTCACGAATGGAGCGATCTTGCATGAGAGCTTCTTGAGCTGCTGGACTATCAACCACTAAGGGGGCGTGGAGATAACGACAAGGACAGCCAAATTTTTCGCTCAACATCTGAGCTAGCATTGGTCCGTCTTGTTGGGCAATTTTTTCTAGACCGGTTGCTCCCAAGAGTTGAACCACTTCGATATTTTTGACCGCCTTCGGGCGAATGATCTTAATCATTGCCCCAAGCGCAGATCCCCAAGAAATCCCGATAATTGTGTCATCGGACAATATGCTCAAAAAGAATTGGGCTGCTAGCCTTCCTAATCCATCAAGCATTTCTTCATAGGTTTTGCCTTCACGTAGAAGTACTCGCACGGATTTTAAGTGAGGAAACTTTGTCAGGATTTTCTTTTCGAGTTCTAAATTTGTCCGCCAAGGATAGTTGACTTTGATCTCAACAATGCCTTTTTCACGGGCTTCTGCTAAGAGCCGTGAGACCGCCGAGCGAGTGATTCTTAATTCATCGGCAATCTCTTGTTGATTTTTTCCATGATCATAATAAAGAGACGCGATATGGGCAAGATATACTAAGCGGTTGTAAATTTCGTCCATCTTTTACCTTGTTCTATCCGATAATCACATAATTGAAATAAGTTCACATATTCTCAATTGTAGTATAGTTTTAATTCTAAATATTGTCAACAGGTTTTCCGGATTAACAAGAACAAAGAAAAAACGGCGCAACGGTTTTGGAAGCTCAGATAGCCTTAGATGGGGATGGTCTACAGCGGCTCTTGGCGTAAAATTTGGCATTATTTATGTTCTGAGAAAGTAGATTTCTGAGAACATTTCGCAATAAGGGCGATCGGAAGCAGTTCTACACCTATATTCTTCATTGTATAAGGATATGGGCAATTATCCCAATTACACTCGAAACAAGATCCTTGTCTCTTGATGTGAAAAAGATTTAAATGTTTTATTTTGATTTATTGACATTCTGGAAGGATTATGATATACTCAATACAAAGTTGAATATTAATCACATATGTGAAGGAGAGTACGATGTTGGAACATCTGGATTGGGGAAAAAGGAATCGTATGCGTCATATTATTCGAGAAGATGGACGCGTGTTGATGTTGGCAATTGATCACGGGTACTTCATGGGTCCGACTACAGGTATGGAAATTCCTTCGACAAGCATTGCTCCCCTTTTGCCCTATGTGGATGCCTTGATGCTCAGCCCAGGTATTCTGAAAACTCAAGTTAGTGCAGATTTATCCAATATCGCTTGGGTTTTAAGGGCTTCGGGATGTAATTCGATTCTTGATGAGGATATTGATAATGAGAGTCTGATTTTGACAGCACTTGAAGCGATCAAAATGAATGCTTCAGCGATAGCTGTCTCGATCTATGTAGGCGCCGATCATCAACATCAAACATTGAAAAATCTTGCTGTTGCCATTGCGGATGCTTCTCAATATAATTTACCCGTCCTAGGGGTCACAGCAGTTGGGAAGAAGTTAAAAGACAAGAGGGAAAAACGTTATTTGGCTTTGGCATCCAGAATAGCCGCCGAGTTTGGTGCAGATATGGTGAAAACGTATTATTGCGAGGGTTTTGAAGAAGTCGTCGCAAAGACGCCTGTTCCCATTGTGGTTGCTGGTGGGCCAAAGTTGGATACATATAAAGATGTCTTGGAGCTTACTTATCAATCGATACAGTGTGGCGCAGTGGGGGTCGACATGGGGCGGAATATTTGGCAATCTGATTATCCTGCGGCGATTATTCAGGGAGTGCGAGCGATCATTCACGAGAATTACTCTGTGAAAGAAGCCCTAGACTTGGTTGAGAGCTTGCAGACAGAGGAGAACAGGCGCCAACCTCTCTTTGCAGAAACTAAAGAGGATATCGAGGCGAGCAAAATTCACTAATTGAGTTGGGATTTCAAGTGGTGTAACTTGATGGCTAGATGATTGGGAAAAACCGATGAGTGCTGAGTCTGATCGATTGGCATATATAGCCGAAATTGCAAAACTCTATTTTGAATCGGGTATGACGATTGCCCAAATAGCTGAGATAAAGAAGATGACTTCGGATGAAGTGGGCGCTGTGTTGGAGGAGGCTAGACATCGAAATATAGTCTATGTTCAGTACAAACAGCCGCTACCTACTGATACACTGCTGGAGGATGAACTCGTTTCAATATTTAAGCTCAAGGCAGCAAAGGTACTGATGAGGGGTAACCGTAGCTACAATGAGGTGCTTCAGGATTTGGGTGCGCTTGGGGCACAGTATTTTGAAAGTGAGCTTAAGCAGAATTCAGTTGTCGGTATCTCTTGGGGATCAGCTCTTTATCATCTAATTCACTCTATTCGTCCTAGATCGTTGCCGGATGTAGAGGTGGTTCAGTTGATTGGTGCAATGGGGAACGAAAATAACCCCACCGATGGCCCTATCTTGGCGCAATTGTTGGCGAATCGTCTCGGATCGCGCATCCGCTATCTCCATGCTCCCCTTTTGGTTGAAAAAGGGGACTCGGCTGAAGTGTTAATGCATGAGAGATCCATTCGCGAAACTCTTGAACATGCCAAAAAGGTCACAATTGGTTTAGTGGGCATTGGAACAGTTGATCCTGAGCTTAACAGCCTCTTGCGAGCGGGTTATTTGACGCCTGAAGAGTTAAGGGAGATTGAAGCGCAGGGTGCAATAGGCGATGTTTGCGCTCAATATTTCGATGCAGATGGAAAATGGTTGAATATAGACATTAATCGTAGAGTAATTGGCATTAGTGCTGATGCTGTGCGCCGAATCCCAACGCTAATCGGGGTCGCTGCTGGTGATAAAAAGGTCAAGCCTATATTGGCTGCATTGAAAGGGCAGTTTGTAAATGTTTTAATCACAGATGATGTAACTGCCCAAGCTGTTTTGGATCACTATCGTCATAAAGAAGAGAAGAAGGTTGGTGAACCGATAGTTGAAAATGTTGTACCCTTAATTTCCTTAAAGGGTATCTGGAAAGTGTTTTCAGGCGTTCCGGTTCTACGGGGAGTTGATATTGAATTATATCCGGGTGAAATTCATGCTCTCTTAGGTGGGAACGGCTCTGGAAAATCTACCTTGATGAAAATTGTTTCGGGTGTTTATCAACCCGATGCTGGCGCAATTGCTCTTGATGGAAGCCCGGTTTCTATTCATGATCCAGCAGATGGGCACCTGAAAGGAATTTATCTTGTTCCCCAAGAGCCCAAGTTGTTTCCTCATCTGACTGTTTTGGAAAACCTACTTATCGGATCGGACATTCAATATGACCAAATTCGGGACAAGTTACATCGATTGATCGACTTACTCCATTTTGAGGCTAACTTAAACGAGCCAGCAGGTACGTTGAATATCGCTAACCAGCAAATTTTGGAAATTTTACGAGGGTTGATTCGAGATGTACGCATCCTGATCTTGGATGAACCAACTTCTGCATTAACCTTCCGTGAAGTTGAATTGCTATTTAAGCGAATGCGTTTGCTTCGGGATGAAGGGATTGGGATTTTCTTCATCTCTCATCGTTTGAATGAAATTTTGGAGATCTCAGATCGCGTCAGCGTTCTTCGCGATGGAAATTTGGTTCTATCTGCGAAGACTGCTTCTTTGAACAGTCGAGCGCTTATTCAAGCTATGTTGCCTGAAGAAAGCGATGAAAACGGGAGCGGGCTTGATAAGCTAAAGGGCAAAAAAGCCCTAAAAACAAATAAAGTTCTAGAAGCTCGAGATTTTCGAGGGGAAATGTTTGACGGGGTCAATATTTACGTCAACGAAGGCGAGATTGTTGGGTTAGCTGGCGTCGTGGGAGCGGGACGGACTGAGTTGGCAAGATCGTTAGTGGGACTAGAGCCGAACACGAAGGGTAATTTATTCGTGGACGGAAAACAAATACTTCATCGTAATCCGACCGAATGTAGGAATTTCGGTTTGGTTTATATGCCCGAAGATCGCCATGCTCATGGTGTGTTCTTGGATCGCCCCTCAATCGAAACGATGAGTTGCACAGTCTTAGATCGATTGGGGAGAGTGTTTTTGGATGTCAAGCGCGAAGAAGAATTAGGTAACCGTTTTGTGGAACAATTCCGTATTCATTTACGGAACCTGGGGCAGGTTACACGGACGCTTTCAGGTGGAAATCAACAGAAGGTCTTGCTCTCAAAAACCCTAGCCAGTCGCCCGCGCGTGGTGGTTTTGGATGAACCCACTCGCGGGATAGATGTGAAGGCGCGTCGAGATGTCTATCGGATCATTCAGGCTTTAACCCAAGAGGGTATTGGTGTTCTTCTGATCTCATCGGATTTAGAGGAGATTGTCCAATGGTGTGATCGAGTTTACGTCATGTACCAAGGACGGATTGTAAAAGAACTTTCCCATCATGAATGTAACATTGAGAGAGTAATGGCCGCATCTTTTGGAATATTAGAGTAGATATGAACTGGCGAAATATTCTCCGCAACCGCGAAATACTCGTTACCATCATTTTGGTTATCTTGGTCTTTGGGGTTGGATGGTTAAACCCTTCCTTTCTCCAACCTAAATCCTTGATGTTTATCGTAAATAGCAGCTTGATTTTGGTTTTAGTTTCTCTTGGTGAAATGTTCGTCCTGCTCACAAGAGGCATTGATGTATCCGTAGGCGGAATCTTAGGGATCAGTGCGGTGGCTTTGGGTACCGTTTTGGTCTCTGGTGGCTCATTGGTTGCTGCAATTTTGGTATCTATTCTAACGGGTGCGGTGGCTGGAGCAATCAATGGCGTAGGGGTAGCTTATATTCGCATCCCTCCAATCATCATGACCCTTGGAACCCTCGGTGTGTATCGTGGGTTAATGAGGGTGATTACTGAGGGGAGTTGGATTGAAAATATTCCGCCCAATATCAAGAACTTAGCCGGGGCAGAATTCTTGGGTATCAGAGTTTACATTTACCTTGTTTTTGCCATCGTGCTCATTTTAGCATTTCTGTTACGCAGGATCCGGTACGCTCGTTACTTTTATGCGGTAGGGGATAATGAAGAAGGAGCGTATTTGGTCGGCGTACCGGTTAAGCTAACAGTGTTTCTCTCTTATGTCATCTCTGGCATTTTTGCAGGATTGGCGGCAGTGGTATTTGTGGGACAGATCGCTTTTGTTCCCATGAATGCCGGCCAAGGGCTGGAATTGCGCGCAATTGCAGCTTGTGTTCTTGGTGGTGTGGCGCTTTCGGGAGGGGTTGGCACACCCTTCGCCGCTCTATTGGGCGGTATTTTCCTCACTGTGATTGATAGTGTGCTGGTCTACCTAAAAGTTCAAGCCGAGTGGAATAATGCCATCGCTGGAGCTATTTTGTTGGTTGTTGTGTTGATGGACTATCGTATTCGAATCTCTATTGAAGATTATCAACGAAGAAGCCGTTCGCGGTTCGGAAGAGTGGTTGAGTCTCCTGTTCAGTCTACAGAGAAATTAGAGGAGGCGCAGCAATGAAAATTCTTCGCAGGTTTATTTCCTGGGAATGGATGCTAATCGGGGTCTTAATCGTGGAGATGCTCTTTTTCCGTTCCGTGAGCAGAGTCTTCTCGAATTTGGAGAATTTGCTCTACTCATCGAATGACTTTGCACACATTATGCTAGCGGCTTTACCACTAACTTTGGTGATCATCACTGGGGGGATTGACATCAGTATCGCATCTGTTATGGGGCTTACCTCGATTGTGCTTGGGGTGACATGGCAAGCTGGATTGGATATTTTTGTAGCCATGGTCGTTGCTTTACTGGTAGGAGTTTTATGCGGCTTGTTGAATGGGCTGTTGGTGACTAACACAGATATCAATCCCTTGATTATTACGCTGGGAACGAACTTCTTGTTTGCCGGAATAGCCACAGGCGTGTCGCGCACCTTTGTCGCTTCCAGTTATGAAGGGATCAGTGGGATACCGAGTAAATTTACCCGTCTTTCGCATGAGGCGATTGGGCTTATTCCTTATCCCATGATCCTCATTATTATCCTGGTCGTGATCTATTCGATTTTCTTGCATAAGACCAGGTTCGGGCGCACATTGTATCTTATCGGCACAAACCCTCGGACAGCATATTATAGTGGCCTAAATGTCAGGGCAATTACAACGACAGCCTATGTACTCACTTCATTGGGTGCCGCGATGGGTGGTGTTATGTTATCCTCTTACTTTACCTCTGCTCGAGCCGATTTGGGGTCTGAGGCTTTGTTGCCTTCGATTACTGCTGTTGTCTTGGGTGGAACAAGCATTTTAGGCGGTTCTGGCACAGTGTTTGGGACTTTCATTGCCGTCATTATTTTGGGGTATCTAAAGCAAGGTTTGCTGTCAGTAGGCATCACCAATGATGTCTCTCAGGTGGTTATTGGCGGTTTATTGATCTTGGTCTTAGCGGTGAAAAATATCTTCATTTTTGTGAACCAGATCCAATCAACGAGGCGTGCTCTGCGTGCCACGGAATTCTCAGAAAGGAGGTGAATGTATCAATCAACCTTTGCCCAAAAACAGTTGGTTCCCAAATCTTCTTAAATACCTAACCTTATAGGAGTAAAACATGAAACGCCCATCTTTAATAAAGACGATTCTATTTCTTCTATTAGTTTCCTCTTTCATTGTTGGTTGCGCAGGACAACCTTCTCAACCTTCCTCCGAGCAACCAACTCAGCAATCTCCTTCTGAAGGCCAGAGTCCATCGAAAACGATCAAAGTTGCCTTCATTCCGAAACTTACCGGTGTTGGTTTCTTTGAATCTGGTGGTAAGGGGGCTGTCGAGATGGGGAAACAAATTGGAGTCGAAGTCAAATATGATGGACCCAGTGAAGCAAGTGTCTCTGGCCAGATTGAATATTTGAACAATTTTATTAACCAAGGCTATGACGCCATCGCCATTTCTTCTCTCTCCCCCGATGCCCTTTGCGAAACCCTGAAGCGGGCAATGGATCGGGGTATCAAGGTGGTGACTTGGGACTCCGATGTGAACCCTGAATGTCGCCAGTATTACATTAACCAAGGGACCCCAGATCAATTAGGGCGTTTATTGGTTGAAATGGCAGCCAGCCAAATGGACGATCCGAAAGGTTCTCCGAAGCAGGTTGCGTTCCATTACTCTAGTCCCACTGTTACCGATCAGAATCAATGGGTGAATGTAGCGAAGAAGGTCATCGCAGAAGAATATCCCAATTGGGAAATCGTGACTACCCAATACTCTGAAGAGAATGCTCAGAAAGCTGTCCAAGTTCCTACCGATATTTTCCAGACGTACCCTGATCTAGACGCGATCATTTGTCCGGATGCCAATGCGTTGCCTGGTACTGCTCAAGCAGCAGAAAATCTCGGGATTTCGGGCAAAGTGATTATCGTAGGTTTCTCTACCCCGAATGTGATGCGTCAGTATGTAAAGAGCGGCACGGTTAAGAAATTCGGCTTGTGGGATGTCGTGATTCAAGGTAAGATCGCTACTTATGTTGCTGCCCAACTAGCAATGGGTAATCAGTACAAAGTGGGCGATAAGATTGAGATCCCAGGTGTTGGTACCGTCGAGGTCTCTCCGAACTCTGTTCAGGGATACACGTACGAAGCTGAATACAATGGGATTATCTTACTGCCCGAGCGGGTTGTCTTCACCATTGACAATATCGACAATTACGACTTCTAATCAATGGCCAATCAAGGACAGGCAGAGAAGAATTCTCTGCCTGTCCCAATTTATCTCGAGGCGGTGACGAATGAACTATCTTCTTGCTCTCGATGCCGGTACAGGAAGTGGTCGAGCAGTTGTCTTTGATGAACTCGGAAATCAGGTGGCTAGCTCGGCGCGGGAATGGGTTCACCTAAATGAAAAAGGTGTGCCCGGTTCCATGGCATTTGACTTTTCCAATAATTGGAAATTGATTGTTGAGTGTATCCAAGATATCTTGACGAAGGTGGATGCAAAAGACGTTGTTGGCATTAGTACTACTAGTATGCGAGAAGGTATTGTTGTCTACGATCAACGCGGGCAAGAGCTTTGGGCGTGCGCAAATGTGGATGCCAGAGCGGTAGAAGAGGTCAAGTACCTTCGGCAAAAGCGAGATGATTTTGAGCAAGAAATGTACCGCCGTTCTGGGCAAACATTTGCCTTAGGTGCAGCGCCGCGTTTGTTATGGCTAAAGCGTCATCGACCAGCACTCTATGATCAAATTGCAAAAATCTCAATGCTAAGTGATTGGATTGCCTTCCGACTGGGGGCTGAGATTGTGGTAGATCCCTCCAATGGTGGTACAAGTGGATTATTTAACCTAAACACCCGAACTTGGGATGTAGATATAGCTGAAGCTTGTGAGCTGCGTGGGGAAATCTTAAGTACACCGGTTGTTGAGGGGGGAACCGTGATCGGTGAAGTTTCCAAAGCAGTTGCTGAGGAAACAGGTCTGAAGCAAGGAACGAAAATTGTCATGGGAGGGGGAGATGCACAGTTAGGCGCGATTGGAGTAGGGATTATAAAGCCTAATCAAACAGCGGTTTTGGGGGGAACGTTTTGGCAACAAATGGTAAATGTTGATTATCCGTTGGTAGATTCAAGCTGTAAAATCCGCTTAAATTTTGCTGCAATGCCCAACATGTGGCAGGCAGAGACGATTGTATTTTTCCCTGGTCTGGCTGTTCGGTGGTTTCGAGATGCTATAACTCCAGATATCAAGGCAAAAGCGATTGAGAGTGGACGGGATCCTTATACATATCTGGAAGAAATGGCAAGAGAGGTGCCGCCCGGTTCGTACCGCATTCTGCCAATTTATTCAGACGCGATGGATTACATGCACTGGCGACACGCTGCGCCTTCAATCCTTAACCTAAGCCTTGATCCGGAAAGAACCAGCCGGGCTGCAATCTTTCGCGCCTTACAAGAAAATGCAGCCATAGTGACTAGGACAAACCTCGATCGCATCGAAAAATTAACTGGAAAAAGTGATCAATCTGTAACCTTTGCCGGTGGGGCGTCGAAGGGCTTTTTGTGGCCCCAAATTTTAGCCGATGTTTTACAAAAAGAAGTTCAGATTCCGGTTGTCAAGGAAGCAACAGCTCTAGGCGCAGCTATTAATGCTGGTATTGGGGTGGGAATCTATCGAAATTACGAAGAAGCTGTTCAGACAGTGGTGAAAATCGAACGAATTTACCAACCCAGTCGTGAGAACAAGGAGGTTTATCAAGACCTTTATGAGCGCTGGCTGGCTGCTTATCCTCCCCAGCTTGAGCTGGCGGATAAGGGTATTACCGAATCAATGTGGAGAGCTCCTGGCGAATGAAAGATTTTGCAGATAAACCTTGTAAGATATTGGTTGGTCTAGGAGAAGATTGACTATGGAAGAATTATTCATCATCAACGAGAAAGAAGAAGAATATCGTTTCAATAATGTTTCCGGCCCGAAATATCTACTAAGAGGGCCAAGATCAGATTTCGGCTTAGTCGTTCTAATGCCTGGTGAGGATTTTCCTACCCATTATCATCACGAGGTTGAAGAGAATTTCTACACCCTAGAGGGTGAGGCTGAAATTTATATTTTTGACAAGGTATTTACCCTTCGACCGGGAGATCTACTTCACGTACCACCGTATCATCCCCACTATTTGATCAATCGTGGTAAAGTGCCCTGGAAGGCAGTCTTTGCAAAATCACCCTATAATCCTAAAGATAAGTATGACTTAAAATGGAAACCAGGCGATCCGCCAATGAGAATTGAGAAACCCTAACCCTTGTAGGGTGAACATTTTAGTCCATAATCAATTGTAAATATTTACCTATGCCAAGAAATGCTCCTCCAAGGGAACTCCAAAGACTTACGACTTCAATAGTAGGCGTAAGTCTTTGGGTTTTTGTTGACTATGTTCCAGTGAATATTTACCTAAACACCAACGGAAAATAAACGCGCCAATCTGGAAATCTGACCATTTGCACAATTTGTGATGCATTCGGTGTCTCTTGTGCCAAATTCCACAAACTCGCTCCATCCAAGCCGCCGTTTTGGCGCAGAAAGTCCAAGTAGGCTGTGCTGGCGGTTTGGTAGTATAGGGTGACCACAACCCGTACGGTCTGCGGCGGGACGTTAAAGTCTGTTGTGTCCCAATATTGACCATCAGCATAGCTTGCACCAACCGGGCGCAAGCCGTCTTGGTCGAAGTTGGCGTTGGTGAAGCCACGTGGCGGGATGCGATTATCTTTTAGCACGGTGTTGTTGAGCAAGAAATGGAAGCTATGTCCCGCATCTACACCCAAAAGTGCGGCGAATTCGGGGGTGATCCCTTGCAGCACTTCGTAAATTTTTGTGTCATTCGCCACTTCGCCGGTGCTGGGGTTGTAGGCACCGAATTCCCGCACCAAAGTGCCATTTGAGTCATAGGCGCGCAGATTGAGCCACATTCGTCGCCCTTCGGGATAGCCGGTGGGCAGTTTGTGACCGCTCTCATTGATGATCGTGACTCGCGCCAGCTTGCTACCCCCTTGTTCCAGTAAATTGACGCTCAGGGTGGCAGCTTTCCTCAAAAAGGACTGCGTTGCTTGTTGGTTTTGATCGAGGTAG
>QEXX01000139.1 GCA_003130835.1 Anaerolineae bacterium
AACGGCAATGGAAGGAAGAAGAAATCTATCTGCTGCATATCCTTGCCGATCAATTTGCCAGCCTGTTTATGCGTCACGAAGCCGAAGAAGCCCTGCGCCAGAGCGAAGCCCGCTACCGTCTCTTGGCAGAAAATGTCAGTGATGTGATTTGGACCACCGATTTGCAGCTCAATTACACCTATATCAGCCCTTCGGTGACCCAGTTGACTGGCTACAGCGTCGAAGAAGCTCTACACTTACGCCTGAGAGAACTGCTGACCCCAGACTCGTATCGAATTGCCAAAGAAGCGATTGCAAAGGAGCTGCGCCAACGTTCTCCCGCCGATCTCGTCAAGCAACGCAACTGGTCGCACACCCTGGAATTGGAGCACCGTTGTAAAGATGGTTCGACGCGCTGGATGGAGGTCAAAGTCAGCCTGTTATTGGATGCCCAAGGACAGCCGATCGGCTTTCTGGGCTTGAGCCGGGACATCAGTGAACGGCGTCAGGCGCGCCAGATTTTAGAATATATGGCAACGCACGATGAGCTGACCGGTTTGCCCAACCGCTATCTGTTCAACGACCGCTTGAATCACGCCCTGCAACGGGCAGCCAGAGACCAAAATGCACTGGCGATCATGCTCATTGACCTTGATCACTTCAAGGAACTCAACGATACCTTTGGACACCCCACAGGGGATCATGTTTTGCAGGAGGTAGCGCGGCGCTTGATCGGCAGCTTACGCCAGAGTGATACAGTTGCGCGCATGGGCGGAGATGAGTTTTGTGTCATCTTGGAGAATGTTGTCCATGTCCAGCATGTTGCTAACGTGGCGCGCAAGCTCTTGGAAGTGCTTGCCCAACCCTATGCGCTGGAGCAAGGTGTTTCATGGAGTTTGTCCGCCAGTATTGGGATCAGCCTTTATCCTCACGATGGTGAGAGCGCTGAAGATCTGATGATCTGCGCCGATGTTGCCATGTATCGTGCCAAGAAGCGCCGCAATCGCTATCGCTTTTATTCCCTGTCACGCCAGTAACCATCAAGTCAAGAGGAGGGCTTTCTCATGCCTCTGCCTAACTCCCCTCTTTTACTGGGGTTGGGGGTGAGGGTAACTGCGCGCGGGTCGAGTAGGGCGTCAGCCCGTACCGAGACCCTACCCAGCGGGTTTCGGCACGCTCAACCCGCGCTGGCGTTCGCAGGTCGAGTAGGGCGTCAGCCCGTACCGAGACCCCAACCCAGCGGGTTTCGGCACGCTCAACCCGCGCTGGCGTTCGCGGGTCGAGTAGGGCGTCAGCCCGTACCGAGACCCCACCCAGCGGGTTTCGACAAGCTCAGCACACTGCTCAACCCGCTATACTCTAAAATCAGCGGCGCAGACGCCGCTGAAACAGCCATGCTGTTCTGCATCCAGGATGGGCTGTGAATCTCGATTGCGCTTGGCGATTGGCTGCCTCTGCTTAAAGTTATGATAAAATTAAGCCCAAAATCCCATGACTTTGTGCAGCGCCGCACAAAGTCACGCGCATCATCTTTCAGCCAAGCGGAGGAAACTGCTCTTCGCAGACGTTCTTTATGATCGCTCTGATTAGCAGTGAGATCGGTGAGCCATAATCCAAAAACATTGCAAGCCATTCTTCGCTCTGCCTGTTGGTCAGGGAACAGCGGGGAAAGCTCAGCCAAGTTCACTCGCCCAAGTGTTCACCTTTCTCTGCCTTTGCGATTTGCAAAGGCAAGTTGTTAAGGTTTGGAGGCAAAATGCATGATAGAGCCAAACGGAGAAAATGCAAGAGAGGCTGAAAGCCCTCTTTTCTATGTCGGTATTGGCGCGTCAGCCGGCGGCTTAGAAGCCTTGGAAGCCTTTTTCTCACACATGCCAGCCGATAGCGGCTTGGCTTTTGTGGTCATCCAACACCTTTCGCCCGATTACAAAAGCATGATGGTGGAACTGCTTTCCAAACATACCGCCATGCCGGTCCATCGCGCCGAGGAAGGCATGCAGGTAAAAGCCAACAACATCTACTTGATCCCTCCTAAAAAAAATTTGACCATCTTTCACGGCAAGTTGCTGCTCAGCGAACAGGATTTCTCCAAAGGGCTTAATCTGCCCATCGATGTTTTCTTCCGCTCGCTAGCAGATGATCAGGGCGAGAAAGCCATTGGCATCATTCTTTCAGGCACGGGCAGCGACGGCGTGCGCGGCTTACGGGCGATCAAAGAGACCGGCGGCATTAGCCTGGTGCAGAGCATTGAATCGGCGCGTTTTGATGGAATGCCCCGCGCCGCCATTTCAAGCGGTTTGGCAGATTTCATCCTGCCACCCGATGAAATGCCCTCAAAACTGTTGGCAATCTCCAAACGTCCGCTTCTGCTCTCTAGCCCCATTGCCACTCCTAGCTCGACCGAAGAGGGGGGCTTGGAGCGCATTTTTGCCCTCATCCGCGAAGCCACCAAAGTTGACTTCACCTACTATAAACCCAGCACGGTATTGCGCCGTATCGAACGGCGCATGACGTTTAATCAAATTGACGATTTGCCCAGTTATGTCCGCTATCTGGAGACCCATGCGGCGGAGGTGCTTGCGCTCTACCGCGAGTTGTTAATTGGCGTCACCAGCTTTTTCCGCGACCGCGAAGTATTTGACGAATTAGAGAATAATCTTCTGCCCGCCCTGTTTCAGGACTCGGAGAAAGCGGAACTGCGCATCTGGGTTGCCGGCTGTTCCACCGGGGAGGAAGCCTATTCCCTGGCGATTTTGTGTCGGGAAGCGATGGAACGCAATGGGGTGCGCCGGGCAGTCAAGATTTTCGCCACCGACATTGATCGGGATGCCCTGTACCAAGCTGGGAGTGGCGTTTACGGTGAGGGCATTGCTGCGGATGTGCCGCCCCGTTTGCTGGGCAAATATTTTCATCATCATGATGACCGATATCAGATCGACCGCTCGCTGCGCGAAATGGTGGTCTTTGCTCAGCACAATCTCATCAAGGATCCCCCCTTCACCAATATCGATTTGATCAGTTGTCGCAATCTGCTGATCTACCTACAGCCTGTCTTGCAACGCAAAGCCATCGAGCTGTTTAGTTTTTCGCTTACCCCAGGCGGTTTATTGGTGCTCGGCACCAGTGAAACCACCGGCGATCAGGGCGATCTCTTTGAGCTCTTGCACCCCCGCTATCGCATTTATCGTTCGAAAAGCCGGCGCCGCCCGGGCGGCGACTTCCATGAATTTGTTGCCTCCGTGCCGCCGTTGTACGGCGCAAACCGCTTGTATGCCATGGGCGCTCTCCCAGCAGGTCAGCGCGCCCATGAAGAGGAACGCTTGTTTGAGCGTTTTTTGCAAGCGATCGGCGGAGAGTTTATTCCCCTGGCGGTGATTGTCAACGATCGCTTGGAAGTCTTGCATATTATCGGCGATCCGAGCGATTATTTCCGCCTGCCCAGCGGCAAACTGGTCAACGACATCTCGCGCATGGCGATCAAGGAACTCTCCATCCCCATCGCCACTGGCTTGCAAAAAGCCTTCAAGACCCAAAAGGAAATTCGCTATTCCAACATCCGCATTCCCAAAGGGACCGAAACCCAAAGTGTGGATATCCTCATCAAACCCTTGCCGACCAAAAAAAATCAAGAGCCGCTTGCCGCCGTTTTTATCCAAGAAAGTTCTTTTCTCAGCCGTGAACGGCGCACCAATGACGTGCAAGTGTACGACCTGAACGCCGAAGCCGAGCAACGCATCCGCGACCTTGAACAAGAATTACAGTTTACGCGGGAAAACTTACAAGCCACCATTGAAGAGCTGGAGACCTCAAACGAAGAGCTTCAAGCCACGAACGAGGAATTACTTGCCAGCAACCAAGAACTGCAGAGCGCCAACGAGGAACTTCAATCGGTCAACGAGGAATTGCACACCGTCAATGCCGAATATCAGAGCAAGATTATTGAATTGACCGAGTTGACCAACGACTTGGATAACCTGATTGCTTCAACCCGCACCGCAACCGTATTTTTAGATGAAAACCTTGAAATCCGCCGTTTCACCCCCGAAGCACGCCAAATCTTCAAAATCTTGGATACCGATATCGGCCGCCCACTCAGCCTGATTCTGCATACTTTGCAAGGGGTTGATTTGTTGGACTTAGTGAAGCAGGTGCAAGAACAAGGAGCAGACCTCGAACAAGAAGTTCAAACCCAAAGCGGAGAATGGTATCTGCTGCGCATTTTCCCCTACTGCGTTGGCAAGAACCAGTTTGCCGGGTTGGTATTGAGCTTTACCGACATCAGCCGCCTGAAAGCCACACAGAACGCGTTATCCGAATCGGAGGTGCGCCTAGCCAGCTTATACCGCGCTGCGCCGATTGGGATTGCTCACTGGCTGGACGATCGCTTGCAGGAGGTGGGTGGAAAGCTGGCGGAGATGCTGGGTTACTCCGAACAGGAACTCAACGGTTTGCCGGCTGAACAATTGTTTGAGCATCGGGCGGCCTATCAGGATTTTCTCGCTCAGCTTCGGGCTGGGATCGCTCAGCACAGCGTGATCGCCTTGGAAGTCTCCTTACGCCGCAAAGACGGCTCGCTCTTACCAGCCCTGGTGTCTGCTGCGCGCTATGACGAGCAGGATACCGCTCAAGGTTACACCCTCACCGTCACCGATTTGACCCTGCGCCATCAAGCCCAGCGCGAAGCGCAAGAGAGTCGTCGCCTCTACGAATTGTTGTTCAACACCATGATGGAAGGCGTGGTGTTTCAAAACGCTGACGGGGAGATCATCGCCGCGAATCCAACCGCCGAACGCATCTTAGGCCTCAGCTTCGATCAAATGCGTGGCCGCACCTCGTTTGACCCGCGCTGGCGAGCTGTTGACGAAGACGGCACCCCCCTGTCAGGCGATCAACATCCTTCGATGGTGGCTTTGCACAGCGGAAAACCCGTTTATGGCAAAATGATGGGGGTCTTCAACCCCCAGGTCGAGCAAATGCGTTGGATTCGCGTCAATGCTGTTCCCATCTATGAGGGGCAGGCGATAAAAGAAGTTTACACAACCTTTTTAGATGTCACCGATGAACGAAGTCGTTCAGCCAGCTAAGCTTTTGCTCTTCAACCCAACCATCGTGCTGCGAAGGATTGGGATGAGACCTAGCTCCCCTCGCCCGCTGGAAGAGGGGCTGGGGGTGAGGGCAACTCCGCCAAATTCCACCAGCAAGGTTAGCTAACATGACCGAACCAAAGCCAAAATCCACTTCAGAATCTTTGCGTCAGCGAGCCTTAGCGCGCCTAGCAAACTCTCATGGCTCCCTCAACGAACTCAGTCACCAAGAAGTGCTGAAACTTGCTCACGAGCTTCAGGTTCACCAGATTGAACTAGAATTGCAGAACGAGGAGCTAAAAAGCACCACCGCCGAACTGGAACGAGCCAACTTGATGTTCTCCACCATATTTAATTCTTCTCCGGTGGGCTATCTCCTGCTGGATGAGCAAGGCATTGTTCAAGAAGCCAACCGCACCTTTTGTGCCTTCATCGAAGCTTCTCTCGACCAAGTGATTGGCAAGCCGGTGCAGAATTTTATTGATGAAGAAGATCGGGCAGCTTTTTTATCCCGCTATCGCGCCTTATTCCGCCAGCCGCGCGATAAGTTGCTGGAGTTGCGCCTCAAACATTCCCGCAAAGGCGTGATATGGGTGCGCCTGCAAGCCGAGCGCCTGAGGTTGCCGGCTGGATCACCAGAGACACCCGACAGAGCCAGGCTCTTGCTGGCGTTGGTTGACCTGACTGCGCAAAAGGCGGCCGAACAAGCCTTGCGCCAGAGCGAGGAACGTTATCGCGCCCTCATCGAAAATTCCCCCGATTTGGTGTACCGCGTTTCGTTTGTGCCCGAACAACATTTTGAGTATGTCAGCCCCTCAGCAACCGCTATCACCGGGTATACCCCTGAAGAGCATTATGCTGACCCCCAATTAGCATTCAAGCTCGTCCATCCAGATGATTACCCAATTTTACAACAGATAGCTAATGGAGGGGTCAAACCGGACGGAAAAATTGTCCTGCGCTGGAAGCGCAAAGACGGCCGCATCATTTGGACAGAGCAGCAAAACACCCCCATTTTTGACCCGCAAGGCAATCTGATCGCCATCGAAGGCTTTGCACGGGACATCACCGACCGCAAAGAAGCCGAATTGGCGCTGGAAAATTTGCTCTACGAATATGAAACCTTGTTTAACGGTGTTCAAGACGCGGTCTTTCTCATAGAAGTGAACCAAGGCTGCGAGTTTCGCTATTTGCGCACCAACACCACTCATCAGCAAAAAACGGGCATTCCGTTGGCGATGATTCAGGGCAAGACGCCGATCGAGTTACTAGGGCAGGAATTAGGCTCGGTGGTGTGCGCTAATTATCAACGCTGTGTGGACAGCGGCAAATCCATCACCTATGAGGAGACCCTAGACCTGCCGGGCGGTTGTCGCACCTGGTTAACCACCTTAACCCCTGTCTGGCTGGAGGGCCGCATAAAGTACATCGTGGGGGCTGCCACCGATATCACCGAACAAAAGGCGGCTTTACAAGCCATTCAACAAAGCGAAGCCCGCTATCGCGCCCTGTTTGAAAACATGGTCGAAGGGTTTGCCCTCCACGAAATGATTTGGGACGAAAACGGCAAACCGCTGGATTACCGCTTCTTGGAGGCAAACCCTGCTTTTGAAAGGCTAACCGGCTTGAAGGCAGAGCAGATCATCGGCAAAACAGTCCGTCAGGTCTTGCCCAATTTGGAACAGTACTGGATTGAACGCTATGGCGAAGTGGCAGCAAGCAGAGGAGAGCAGGTCTTTGAAGACTATAGCCAGGAACTTAACCGATGGTATGAGGTGCGCGCCTTTTCACCCCAGCCAGGCCATTTTGCCACCATCTTCAGCGACATCACCGAGCGCAAGCGCTTGGAAGCAGAACGTGAGCGCTTAATTGAAGACCTACAGCGCAAAAACACTGAACTGGGGCAGTTCACTTATACGGTCTCGCATGACCTAAAAAGCCCACTCATCACTATCTTGGGCTTTCTGGGTTTTGTCGAAGAGGCTCTCGAACAAGGGCATCTTGCCCAAGCAAAAGCCGACTTACAGAGAATCCGCTTTGCTGCCGAAAAGATGCAAGCTCTGTTAGAAGGGCTGCTAGAGCTTTCCCGCATCGGTCGGGTGGTGCATCCGCCGAGCTTGTTTCCCTTTGGAGAAGTGGTCATCGAAGCCGTGCAATTGTTGCAAGGCAATGTCTACCATCACGGTCGGGCAGTCGAGTTTGCTATTGCACCCGATTTGCCGCACGTTTATGGCGATCGTGCTCGTTTGCTGCAAGTGGTGCAAAACCTGCTAGACAACGCCCTAAAATACATGGGCGATCAACCGAACCCGCGGGTTGAAATCGGCTGGCGGGAGCTGCCAGATGAGTTTCAAATCTACGTGCGCGATAATGGGATTGGCATTGAAACACCTTATCAAGACAAAGTCTTTGGTCTGTTTGAAAAGCTTGACCCGCGCGCTGAAGGGTACGGAGTGGGCTTAGCGCTGGTCAAACGTATTATTGAAGTGCATGGCGGACGGATTTGGGTGGAATCTGAGGGGCAGGGTAAGGGCACTACCTTTTGGTTTACCCTGCCCAAAACGCGTCCAACGTAATCTAATCCGGAGGTCAGGACAGTGATACGTCAAGAACCGATTCACATTTTGCTAGTGGAGGATAATCCCGATCACGCCGAGATGCTTCAGCGCCTGTTTAGGTCCTATTTAGTGAAAAACATCCTTTGTCATGTTGAGGACGGCGAACAAGCGTTAGCTTATCTCAATCGGGAGGGCAAATATGCCGATGAGCAGCGCTATCCTTACCCTGACCTGATTTTGCTCGATCTGCGTTTACCCAAAGTGGATGGCTTTCAGGTGCTTGAGCAGATTAAGTCTTCGTCAAAACATCGTCACCTGGTTGTGGTCATCCTTACCTCGAGTCAAGAAGAGTGCGATATCCAACGCGCTTACCAAAACTATGCCAACAGTTATCTGGTCAAACCGCTCAACCCCCAAGAATTGATGGATGCCTTACGGTATTTGGGGTTTTATTGGCTAAGGTGGAACGTGTATGCTAAAGCAATAGACTAGGGTTTGGTTGCTAAGGGACGCAATGA
This sequence comes from Anaerolineae bacterium, assembly GCA_003130835.1. Classification (GTDB taxonomy): domain Bacteria; phylum Chloroflexota; class Anaerolineae; order Anaerolineales; family UBA4823; genus NAK19. The sequence goes on from QEXX01000139.1 coordinate 8,140, forward strand.
TGTCTGCTATTTCAGCAAGCCGGGCTAATTGCCTGTCTCAGCCAGACCAGCGGCGTGTGTTCGGAGACTGTTTGACCGGATTCGCTGTTGAGGAGGAGGGAGATCACATCCCTTGCCTAGCGAGAGAAAGGCTAGGGAAGAGGGTTTCCTCCCCCAAACCTATAGGAGAAAGGCGAAGTTGCTCTTGCTCGCCAAAAGAGGGCTGGGAGGCGCGGCTCAAATTTGACGATGAACTTCTTTTCTCTTTGGGAGGCCTTGCTTGGATGAACAACCCCTAACCATCCTCTTGGTTGAAGACAACCTAGACCACATTGAGCTGGCTCGGCGAGTTTTTGAGCTTGTCTATCCCCAAGACCGCTTCTTTGCCTGTACCACGCTTCGGGAAGCCGAGCATTGGTTGCAGGAACACCAAGTGGATGTGCTCATCGCCGACCTGCATCTGCCGGATGGTAGCGGTTTGGACTTGCTCCAGCACCCCTACCTGAATGGGCAACTGCCTGCGGTGATCATCACCAATCAGGGAGATGAACAGCACGCTGTGCAAGCCATGCGCAGCGGCGCCATGGATTATCTGGTAAAAGGCAACGACACCTTCCGGCACATGCCGGCCATAGCGCACCGCGTCTACGGGCAATGGCGTGTCATTGAGGCGAAGCGATTGGCTGAGGAGAAACTGCGCCAGCATGAAGCCTTGCTGAATGCCATCTTACAGAGCGCGCGCGACGGCTATATCTTACTCGATGCCGATGGCAAATTTTTAGAGGTCAATCGCGCCTATGCCGAGCTGGTCGGCTACGAGCCTGACGAGCTCATGGGTAAGACGATTGCTGAGATTGAAGCGCTCCAGAGTGCCGATCAGATTGCGGCAACGCTAGAAGGAATCCGGCGCACCGGTTCGGCTTTGTTTGAAACCTGTCACCGCCATCGCGATGGACGGTTGATTGAGGTAGAGGTCAGCGTAACTCATCTGCCCGAACAGGGGGGCAAAATGGTCACCTTTGTGCGGAATGTTGAGGAACGCAAAGCGATTCAGCGGCGTCTGCACAAAAGAGAACGACAATTAGCCACCCTGTATGATACGGCGCCGGTAGGTATTTATTACCTGGTCGATAGCGTCATTCTTGAATGCAACCGTTCTTTTTGTCAGATGACTGGTTACCGTGAGGACGAGGTGCTCGGCGAAAATGCGCGTTTTCTTTACCCCACTGAAGAGGAATACGAACGGGTCGGTCGGGAAAAGTACGCTCAAATTGCAGCCAAAGGCAGCGGCAGCCTCGAGACCCAATGGAAAAAGAAGGATGGCTCGATCATTGACATCCTGCTCAGTTCTACCCCACTCAATCCTCAGGATTGGCAAAAAGGGGTGGTCGCCACAGCCTTGGACATCACGGGCTACAAACAATTAATTGCCAGCCTAGAGCAAGCCCGCAAAGCAGTGACCGAATCGGAAGAACGCTTGCAGAAAATCTTAGCAGAAATTCCAGCCGGGGTCGTCATTATCGAAAGCCAAAGCGGGCGATTTGAATATGTCAATCGAGCCTTTTGCGACATGATCGGTTATGAAGCCTGTGAAGTGATTGGAAAAGATGCATTAGCCTTGAACCTTTTTTCGGAGGCAAGCTTTTATGATCAACTGCGCCAGGATTTCTGGCTTGAAAAACGCTTTCGAGAGGTTGAGATCACGTTAATCCATCGCAATGGAGAACCTCGCCAAGCCTTAGTCTCTGCTCACCTCATTACCTATCATGGTGAAGATCATCTGTTAGCTGTGATCACCGAGATTACCGAGCGGGTGAAAATGGAAAAGGCGCTGTTCGAGGCAAAGGCTCACATTGAGCGCCAACTGGAAGAGATGACCATCCTGCGCAACATCGATCTTGCCATTACCGCTCATCAAGAAATTCAAGGGTTGACGGAAACCCTACTGGAACAGCTCAGCCGCATGAGGGGCATTTCTGCGGTCTGCTGGATGACTCAAAACGCCTCGCAAGACGGCTGGGCGATTCAAGCTTCGTTCCCCAAGGGATTGAATTGCCAGATAAAGCAACTGCTCGAACGGCTGCCGATCGATCTCGAGCGTCTCTCCTTACAGAGACAAGCTCTCTTTCTGCCATTGTCGGATGGGATTGGTTCTTGCCTGCCGAAGAGTGAAGCGGTGGCAGTGTTGCCCCTCATTCTGCACGAGCAACTCTGGGGTGCTTTGCTGCTCTTCGCCGAGCATGAGCACACCTTTGACGCAGCGGGGCAAGATTTTGCCCAAGCCATCGCCATCCAAACCACCATTGCCCTAGAAAACGCCTATTTATACGAAGCGCTATCTCAACACCATCAGGAACTGCTCGAAGCCTACCAAGCCACGCTTTCCGCCTGGTCGCGCACGTTGGAGATTCGCGACAAGGAGACCGAAGGCCACACCCAGCGCGTGGTGGAGCTTGGCTTGAAACTGGCGCGTGCCTTTGGTTTTGCCGCAAAAGACTTAGAGGTCTTTCGGCGCGGCGCCCTGTTGCACGATATCGGTAAGATTCGCGTGCCCGATTCCATCCTGCTGAAGCCCACTCAATTAGACCCAAAAGAGTGGGAGGTCATGCGTCAGCATCCCCTTTACGCGCGCGAAATGGTGCGCGGCATTCGCATCCTCGAAGAAGCCCTGGAGATCCCCCTCTATCATCACGAATGGTGGGATGGCAACGGTTACCCATTTGGACTGAAGGGAGAAGAAATTCCCCTAGCCGCCCGAATCTTTGCGGTGGTGGATGTCTGGGATGCCCTCACTTCGGATCGCCCCTATCGCCCAGCTTGGACGCGTGAGGCAGCCCGAACGTATATTGCCAACCATGCAGGGCGGCAGTTCGATCCAAAAGTCGTTGAACAATTCTTAAAGTTGCTCGATGCCGGAGAGGTGACATGACCCAACCCATGCAAGTCTTATTGGTGGAAGATGACCCCGATTATGTTGAACTCATCCGCCGCGCTTTTGCGGCGCATCAGCCGCCCTTTGAAATCGTATGGGTGGACACCTTGGCAGCCGCTCAACGCTGGTTGGCAGACCATACCCCCGATCTGGTTTTGACAGACCTGTATCTGCCTGATGGCAGCGGCAAGGCTTTGTTACCCCAAGACGACCACAGTCTCTCCTATCCGGTGATTGTCCAAACCGCCTTCGGGGACGAGCAAAAGGCTGTGGAGCTGATCAAAGCCGGTGCCTACGATTATCTACCCAAACGCTTTGACGCCTTCCGAGAGCTCCCCTATGTGTTGGAACGCCTCATCCAAGAATGGCGCCACCGCCGCGAACAGCGCGAGCTAGAAGCGCGCTTACAAGCCGGGCAGTCGGTCTTCGAAGCCATCTTTGAAAATGCACCGCTGGGCATCTTATATTTTGACCAGAACGGTGTCTTGCAGGCGGCAAATGAACAACTTGCCCAATTGTTGGACACACCTCGCCAGGCTCTGTTAGGCTTGGAATTAGCCAACGTGCCTTTTGAAATGATTCGCCTAGCCGTGCAGAGGGTTTTAGAGGGAGAGAAAATTTCCCAAGAGATTGATTTTCGCCTGAAGCCCTTTCAGCGAGGGCTAGCCATTCGCAGTCAACTATCTCCGGTGCAACTGCCGGATGGGCGCGTCATCGGTGGTGTTGCCATCTTACAGGACATTACAGCAGAAAAAAACGACCAAGATTTGCACCAAACCCTATATCAAATTGCCACCCTAGCCCATCGTGCTAGCGCTGCAGATGCCCTTTATCAAGGCATTCACGAGCTTGTGCAAAAGGTTTTGCCAGCCGAGAATTTCTATATCGCCTTGTGGGATAAAACCAATCAAAGTCTCTCCTTTCCCTATTGGGTAAACCAAGCTAACCCTGCGCCCGGTCTTGTCCCTTTCGGTAAAGGTTTGACCGAATATGTGCTGACGCAGGGCGAGACGTTTTTGGCAGAGGAAGCCTTGTACCAAGCGTTAGTAAAAGAGGGCACCATCGATCACTTGGGCACACCCCCTCAAGCCTGGCTCGGTGCACCCCTCAAAGATCATCAGGGCGAGGTTTTTGGCGCAGTGGCCGTTCAATCCTACGATGCGCAGGTGCGGTATGGCCCAAACCAAGTCAAGATCATGGAGTATATCGCCGCCCAAATTGCGCAGGTGCTGGAACGGTTTCGCGCTCAGGAGGAAGAACGCAGGCAGCGTCGCCTTGCCGAAGCGCTCCTGGAAGCTACCAAAGCTTTCTCGGAAAGCTTGGAGCTAGGACAGGTCTTTGAACGCATTCTCAATCAGCTTCAACGGCTGGTGGCGTATGATAACTGCAGCATCAGCCTGATCGAAGGGCAATGGGCGCATGTGGTGGCTGAAGCAGGAGAACGCCTGCCAGAAAGCGAGCCGGCGCACCATTTGCGCTGGCAGCAGTTGGACACCTTGCGCCAAATTTATGAGCGCAGTGCACCGTTGCTCATTCAAGATGTAAGGGATTATCCAAAGTGGCAAAAGATAGCCGGTTTGGAATGGGTGCAAAGCTATCTCGGATTACCCCTAACCATCAAGGGAAAGGTGATCGGCTTTCTAAGCCTAGTCTTTCGGCAGCCGCACGAGTTCGACTCCGCCGTTGTCGATTCGTTGATGGCTTTTGCAAATTTGGCTGGACAAGCCATTGAGAACGCTCGCCTTTATCAACAGGCTCAAGAGCAAGCCATTCACGATGAGTTGACCGGCATCTACAACCGACGCGGCTTGAATATGTTTGCCAGCCAGGAGTACGCCCGCGCGGTGCGCTATGGCCGCCCGCTCAGCATGCTTTTTAGCGATATTGACGATTTCAAAGCCTTTAACGATCGCTACTCCTATGCGGTTGGCGATCAGGTGCTGAAAGTGGTAGCAACCTGTTTGCGAGACAACTTGCGCAGGTTTGATCTGTTAGCCCGCTTTGGTGGCGATGAATTTGTCATCCTCATGCCTGAAACAGACCAGAACGAAGCCATTGCAGTTGCTCAGCGGATTAATAGCTCTCTCCGTTGCCTAGCCATCGAGGTCTCGGGTGTTGAGGTCACCATTACGCTGAGCTTTGGCGTCGCCCAGCGCTTGGAAAGCGATGCTGCTTGGGAGCAACTGCTCGAAAGGGGCTCGCAAGCCTTGCGCCGCGCCAAACAAGAGGGGGTACCGTTGGTGGCCGCCTGCTAGCGAAGCCAGAAGATGCCTCTCGATCAGGAAGATGACGAACTGTGGGTGAGAGTACTCCCAGTCGCAGGCCTCCCCGCCTGCAAAAATCGATTTTCGCAACCCTCTGGGTAGGGTCTCGGTACGGGCTGACACTCTACTCGACTTGCTATGCTTGCCTCGCCTGCACCGTTCGGCGGACGAAGACGTACGCATTGCGGCGCAGGCGTTGAAGTGCGAGCTTATCGAAACACACACAAACACCCTTGCCACGCAATCAGGGGAAGGGTGTTTGTGGTTCTAGGGTGTCTCAGGAGTTAGTCGGCTGCGGTTGGAGCGGCAAGCATGGCTACCGGTGCCTCCTCTTCGGACGAAAGCACCTTGCGTAAGTCCAACAGGATCACCATCCGTTCCCCCAGCTTGGCAATGCCTTCCACAAACTCGGACGCCACCGTACGCGTCAAGGGGGGCGGCGGCTCAACCTGGGCAGGGTCTAAGGTGATGACTTCCGTGACAGCATCCACAATAATGCCGGCTTCAGTGTTGCCCCACTGCAGGACGACAATGCGCTGTTGCTTGCTATCGGCTTTTGGCTTCAAACCAAAGCGGGTATGCAAGTCCAGCACAGGCAGGACTCGCCCACGCAGATTGGTCACCCCACGCACATAAGCAGGGGCTTGAGGGATGTGGGTGATGGGTAACATCTGCACAATGCTTTCCACTGCGCTGATGGCTACCCCAAATTGTTCACCGCCAAGCTCAAAAATGACCACTTGATTATCCATGGCTTGAACCTCATTTAGTTGCGCAGCACAAACGATACCCCTCGCGCATGACCGTTGCCCGAACTGGCACTGACTGCCTGTCCATTGTGGCTCTCACCCGCCTTGCGGCGCAATTTGAAGCGCGAGACCACATCCTGCAAGGTCTGCGACATCTCTTCAAGCGCGCGAGCAGAAGCAGCCACCTCTTCCACTTGAGCGCTGAGTTCTTCGGTCGAAGCGGAGATTTCTTCCACGGCAGCCGAGTTTTCTTCGCTCACCGAGGCAATGTTTTCGATCGCCTGCGTGACTTCATTTGCACTGGCGGTCATCTGTTCGGTGGCGGCCGTGTTCTCTTCAATTACCGCCGAGACGGTGTCCACCGCAGCAACCAGTTCGGTCGCCAGGGCGGTCATCTGCTGGGCAGCCGCGGCCGCTTGGCTGGCTTGCTCCCTCACCGTCTCCGCTGAACTTAGGATGCTCTCTAAGGCACTGCCCACTTCTTGTCCTTGCATCACACCGTTTTCGACCTCTTTCATGCCTTCTTGCATTGCAAGCACAGCCTCGTTCACTGCCCGCTGCGTCTCTTTGATGATTTCCCCAATCTGGCGGGTCGAAGCGCTGGCGCGTTCAGCCAATTTGCGCACCTCATCCGCGACGACTGCAAAGCCTTTGCCATGCTCCCCAGCCCGCGCCGCTTCGATGGCAGCGTTCAAAGCCAGCAGGTTGGTTTGCGAAGCAATATCTTCGATGGTCTCGACAATCACGGTAATTTGGTCGGAGTGACGCCCCATCTGCGCCACTTTTTCGGCTGCATCGCCGACTTTATTACGAATACTCTCAATAATTTGCAGGGTGTTATTCACCTTCTGAGAACCAGATTTGGCGTTTTCGGTGGCTTCAGCAGCGTTTTGGGTGACAGAGGCCGCATTTTGGGCAACCTGTTGGATAGCATTGCTGATCTGAGAGGTGATCGTTACCGCTTTTTCGGCGGCTTTGGATTGCTCTTGGGCGCCTTTTGCCACGCCGTCAATCGCCCGCGCCATCTGCTCGACTGAGGCGCTGGTGCGAGTAACCGATTCGGACTCTTGATTGATGCCCCGCGAGACTTGTTGAATGGTGGTCGCCACTTGGCTGGTGGCTGCCCCGGCTTGGTTGGAAGCTTGGGCAAGTTGGTTGGCGGCGGCACTCACCTGTTCGGCACTGTTGGCGACATCGCTCACCGAGCTGCGCAGGGCTGCTACCATATTGGCAAAGGCGTTACCCAGCTCATCCTTTTGTGATTTGGGCTGCACCTCTACCGTGAGATCACCACTGGCAATGGCGTCAGCCACAGCCGCCATCTCTTGCAGGTAAGCTTCTGCATTGGCTAAGCCTTTCCCAATTAGCCCCATCTCGTCCTTACGTGCCGCAATGGCTTGTTTGACTTCGATAGAAATGTCCCGATTCAGATCACCTTGGCTGAGATTGACCAAGGCTGGCGCAATAATGGACACTGGCACGCTGATCGAGCGGGTGATCAACAGGGCAAAGACCCCACCCAAGACCAAAGCGAGAAGCGAGGCGGCAATCAGCAAGTTGCGTGTCTGGGCAAACGACTGCGCAGCTTGTTGTTGGAGTTCTCCGGCAATACGGGAGTTAATCTCTACGAGCTTCCCCATGCTAGCATCAACCGCCACGCGGCTCTGTTGTGCCGCTCCATCGATCAAGCTCTGCAGAGCCGTTTGCTCGTTGCCGCTGTCGATGTCGGCTAAAACTTGATCCACGGCCTTCAGGTAGGCAGGATAGGCTTGATCGAATTCTGCCAGGGCGGCTGTTTCTTCTTCGACCAAATAGGTAGCGCGGTACTTGTCCATGTTCTCAGCGATGTTCGCTTTGAGTTGCTCGATTGATTGGCGGGTTTCAGTGCGTTGCTCAGGAACAGCGAAATATTTATAGACTTCGCCGCGCAGGTGATATAAACTTTTGTTTGCCTCGCCTACCCATTGAATAGGCAAGGTCCGATCGAAATACAGTTGGTTTGTACCATTATTGACCCTCTGCAAGCTGGAAATCCCATAACCTGCCACGCCTAGCAGGATAGCTAGGATCACCCCAAAGGCAAGGGCCAGTTTGGCAGACACTTTTAGATTGTCAATCCAGTTCATGTTTCCTCCTTGTCCAAACGCTTTTTTAGTTGTCCCAAATCCAGAGATGGATATATGTTATTTTCGACTCGTACGGGGGAGATGTCAGTAAAAAGGGAATAGTTTTCACGTAAATTGTCTGTAAAAAAAACATCTGCCTTATGCCTTACTCCCCTCAATGGCGAGGGGCGGGGGTAATTGGCGCGGGTCGAGTAGGGCGTCAGCCCGTACCGAGACCCTAACCCAGCGGGTTTCGACCAGCGCTTCGACAAGCTCAGCACACTGCTCAACCCAGCGGGTTTCGATACGCTCGCTGGCGCTCGCTACATTTCGACAAACTCAATGCAAGCTCAACCCG
>QEXX01000022.1 GCA_003130835.1 Anaerolineae bacterium
ATTAAGACCTTCTTTGAAACTCGTGACGGCAATGTTGGTGGCTATGTAGTGATCATTTTAGGGATCGAGTCGCTTGAACGCCTATGCGAAGCGCTCGACGCTTCATCAGTTAGCTCTTAGAAAACAAGGGCTTCAACCTATGAATGCTGCCACTTTTTTACCTTCTCTATCCAATCCTTCTAAGTTGCTCCTCTCGTTTTATAAGGTTCTTCCTTTTGGAATTGTTTTGGTTAATCATCAGGGAAGAATCCTATTGACCAATCAATGGGTTCTCGATCGCACTGAAAAGCAAAATCAGGACTGGGTTGGGCTAGAACTCAAGGATGTCCTGGAACCCCAATCTAGAGAGATCGTTCTTTCACGCTTAGATGAAACGCTGCAAATTGGCACCACTCAAACCATTTCGTTTCGCTTTCATCCGAGAGTATTCAAACTTTATGATCACCGTGGGGAACTACTACCACAATCGGTGATGTTATTCCCTGCCTATAGTACCGATCAAATCTATGGAGCTTTTGTCCTCATCCAAGATGCCACCGAGCGGCTGCTGAGCGAGAATGACCTCAAACGGCAGATTCAAAAACTAAAAACGCTGAACGAGATTGAATTAGCCTTAAGAACACTGGATTACCAAGCCTGCTTAAGTTCTATTGTCCAGCATGTAAAGAAACATTTCAACGCATCGTTGGTCGCTCTTTATCTAGTAAATGGAGATGAATTGAGCTTAGTCGCTACCGATGGTTGGGAGATGTCGAATACCAAACCCAGCTTGAGGATCGGAGAGGAGACAATCGGTTGGGTTGCAAAACAAGCCCAGCCAGCTTTCGTCAATGAGGTTGCTCAAGACGATCGTACCATCGCTGTTTTCCCAACCAACCGTTCAAAACTTGCCGTGCCACTCATGATGGCGAATCAATGCCTGGGGGTTTTGGATTTGGAGCGCGAAAAATCCAACGCTTTTACCCGCGAAGACTTGGAACTTCTGGAACTGATTGCGAGCAGTGCCGCAGTAGCGGTGCATAATACCCGCATTCACCAAGAAGTCGAGCGATGGCAAACTTACTACCGCTCCGTGATGGATCAAACCGGAGATGTGATCTTTACCCTTGATCGACAACTGCGCCTGGTGAACGCCAATGCCGCCTGGGATGAATTCGCCCTCTCAAACGGTGGAGAAGAATGGCTTTCAGGAAAAATCGAAGGACGTTCGTTCTTAGAAGCAATTAGCGGTGAAGAACAAAAGAAATGGCAACAAATTTGTGAAAACCTAATCGATGGACGCCTGCTTAGCTACCGTGAAGAGATTCCTTGTCATTCTCCTTGGCAGGAGCGGTGGTATGAGCTAAGAGCCAACCCTCTAAAGGATAGTCAACAACGGATTATTGGGATTATCTTTAGTTTACATAACATCACCGATTACAAAAGGGTAAATCAACGCCTAAAAAACACCAACCAGCGTTTAGAGACGCTCGTGGAATTCACGGCGCTGCTCAACCAAGACTTAAATCTTCATTCCATGCTGGATCAGGCATCCAGACGTCTAGCAGAGATTTATGTTGCTGATCTCGTTCGGGTGATTACGAAACTGCCTGGTGAAGAGGCCTATCATTCGATCGTGTATTCCTCTACAACCGATTTTCTGAATGAAGTTCGGGTCTCTTCCGAAACCATCAGGCAGTTCATTCAAGAAAATGAACCAACTGGGATATTCTACGAACTACAAAACCTTAACTCGTCTCTCAGCCAAATCATCATAGCCTCCCAGAACTTGAAAGGGATGTTGTACACTGTTTTACAGTATAAAGGCAAAATCCTCGGCCTCATTCAAGTGTACACCCAGGATGAGCAGCGTAAGTTTCAAGAGGAAGAAAAAACCTTGCTAGAAACACTGGGGATTCATCTGAGCATGGCACTAGCAAACGCCCTAGCCTACCAAGAACAACAAATCTTAGCGATGACCGATAGTCTAACGGGGCTGTACAATCGCAGGAAATTCCTTGAGACGGCCACCTCGGAGATAGAACGCTCCCGTCGCTTCAACCGTCCAATGAGCCTGTTGATGATGGACCTCGATCATTTCAAGGACTTCAACGACACCTATGGTCATCAGAGAGGGGACGAATTGTTGTCTGACTTAGCGAGGACGCTCCGCAAAGCACTTAGGCAATTTGATACACTTGCCCGCTATGGTGGAGATGAGTTTATGCTTCTCCTTCCAGAGGTTGACGCAGAAGATGCCCAAAAGGTCGCCAAACGCTTGGTCTCGTCCGTACAGAAAATGAAAGTACTCATCAAGAAGGATCAATCTCCTACGTACTTAACGATGTCTGTCGGCGTAGCCAGCTTTCCACGGCATGCAGAGGACCTCGAAACGCTGTTCAAGGCAGCCGACCATGCGCTCTATCAAGCGAAACAAGCAGGTCGTAATCGCTATATGATTTATAATAACTAAAAAATCTAGTTCACCGAAGGACGATCCGATGGCAAAAATTTTGATTGTGGATGACTCAGCTTATGCTCGACATATCCTCAAAAATGCACTCGAGAAGGGGGGTTTTGAGGTGATAGAAGCGAGTAGCGGTACAGAGGCTTTAGAGCAGATACCACTCCAAAAGCCTGATTTGGTGACGATGGATTTACTCATGCCGGGTATGCAAGGACAAGAGTTATTACAGCACATCAAAATTTCCCATCCTGAATTGAAAGTGATCGTCGTAACCGCAGACATTCAAGAGGATACCCGTCGCGAATTACTGGATGCTGGAGCAGACGCGTTCATCAATAAACCCGTGTCATCTGAAGTGCTTTTAGAAGCCGTCAAGCGACTGATCTAACCCTACGTTTCATTGCCCCGATTGAGCTTGATGATATGAGCAACACTGTCCAACTCTTTGTCACCTGCATCATCGACACCTTCTATCCAGAAATTGGCAAAGCCGTTGTCCAAGTTCTAAACCGTGTCGGTAAGACGGTTGAGTTTCCCACGGGACAGACTTGCTGTGGTCAGCCCGCTTTCAACGCCGGCTTGCGAGATCAAGCCCGACCGATAGCAATGCATACGATCAAAATCTTTGAGAAGACTCGTGGAGAGATTGTCATCCCCTCTGGTTCATGTGCCTCGATGATCCGCCATCATTACCAAGAATTATTCGAAAATGACCCAGACTGGCAAAAACGGGCTAAAACCTTTGCCGATCGAGTTTATGAATTATCGGAATACTTGGTCGACCATCTCGGAATGACTGATCTAGGTGCCCGCTTTCCACATAAAATTACCTACCATAGTTCCTGCCATCTTTTGCGCGAGTTAGGGGTCGATCGTCAACCGCGCGCGTTGCTCGAACAGGTGCGGGAAGCAGAATTTATCGAATTACCCTATACAACCGATTGTTGTGGATTTGGCGGAGTTTTTTCGGTTGAACATCCCGAAATCTCGGCTGCCATGCTGGAACGGAAAATCACCAACATTGATGCTACTGGTGCCTCGTATGTGGTCACGTGCGATGCCGGCTGTATGACCAATATCAACGGTGGTCTGCACCGTTTAGGCAAACCTCAACGCGCCTTGCACATCGCTGAAGTCCTAGCCAGTAGGTAAGATATTCTCAAGGCAACTCATGACTTCACCGTTTCACCAAAAAATTCGCCTTGCCTTATCCAACCCAACCCTACAATCTGCGTTGGATAACAACGCCGAGCGGCGCAATACGGCTCGCCGAACCGTCTATCAATCGCTCCCAACTGACCTACAAACCATGCGCCGTCGTGCCCATGCTCTCAGGGAAGAGGTTATCGAGCATCTAGACCAATATCTATCCGAATTTATTCGCAACGCGCAAAGCAATGGATGGATTGTCCACCGGGCAGATACAGCTCAACAAGCCGTAGCCATCGTCCTTGAGATCATCAAGAGTCACAAAGCGCAACGCGTCGCAAAATCAAAGAGCATGGTCAGCGAGGAAATCGAGTTAAATCCTGCCCTAGAAAAAGCCGGCATTGAAGTGATCGAAACCGATTTAGGGGAATATATCGTCCAACTGCGCAACGAACACCCCGCTCACATTATCACACCTGCCGTGCATCTAACCCGTCAACAAGTAGGTGAACTCTTCCATGAAAAATTCGGCCTTCCACCTACTGACGATGTCCCAACCATGACCGCTACCGCACGGAGCGTGCTACGGGAGGTATTTTTGAGCGCCGATGTCGGCCTGTCGGGTGTCAATTTTGGTGTCGCCGAAAATGGGATGATCTGCATCGTAACCAACGAAGGCAATGGACGCATGGTCACCACCCTGCCCCCCGTGCATATCGCCCTGATGGGAGTGGAACGGCTGGTGCCCACACTTGAGCACCTTGCTTTAATGCTTTACCTTCTGCCTCGCTCCGCGACCGGGCAAAAACTAACCGTCTACACCAGTCTCATTCGAGGTCCTAGTCAAGACGGGGACGGATGCCGCGAACGGCATCTTGTGTTAGTCGATAACGGACGGCTTGCACTACGTCGGACCTCCTTAAAGGAAGCTTTATATTGCATCCGTTGCGGAGCTTGTTTCAACGCCTGCCCGATCTTTCGAGAGATCGGTGGTCATAGTTATGTTGGAACAAACGGCAAACACACGCCCTATGGCGGGCCAATCGGTTCGGTTCTTTCCGCTGGACTCTTCGGTTATGCTGAGTTTGGGCACTTGGCGCGTGCTTCGAGTTTGTGCGGGGCTTGTCGTGAGGCTTGCCCTGTGGATATCGATTTGCCCAAATTGCTCTTACGTGTGCGAGCCGGTCAGATTCAGTCTGGCACCAAAACTCAATCACATCATCCCAACGCCCCATGGTTCTTAAAAATAGGCTTACGTCTGTTTTCCATGATTGCTTCCTCTGACCGCCTCTTCTCCTTAGCTCAACGAACCATGGGCTTGGCAGCCCGTTTTCTCCTACCCAAAAACGATTGGATGCCCCTACCTTCCTTCACCGGTTGGGGCTACTCAAAAGATTTCCCCAAGCCGGCTGCAAAACCATTTCGCAATGTATGGCATGAGCTAGAGGCAACGGCTGTGGAAACAGCGATCCCTTCTGTGTCACCAGAAGACCACCGTGAGAGTCCCTCTCCACCTTCTCATCCCACAAACCTAATGGAATGGTTTGCCCAAGAACTGCAGGCACTCGGCGGCGAGTTCATTTCCTGCACATCCTCCGAAGTTGGCAAAAAACTGTTGGAATTCCTCCAGCAGCATCAGATTAACCAACTGCAAGTTTGGCACAAACACTATCTGCCCGCCGGATTGACTGAATTTCTCGAGCAAAACGGCATCAAGACAACTCCACAAGCCAATCCGCAGTTAAAAGCGGGGCTGACAGGCATGGAGTGTGCCATCGCCGAAAGCGGCACCTTGGTGTTACCAAGCGACCGGGAACGCCCTCTCACCGCCTCCTTACTGCCGGAAATTCACCTTGCCATCTTACGCAAGGATGACATACTCCCTCGTTTGCCAGAAGCCTTAAGACGACAAGAGACGTTCAAATCGCCCGTCACCGTCCTGATCAGCGGGCCGTCACGCACGGCTGACATTGAAATGACCCTCACCATCGGGGTACACGGGCCAAAACGAGTTGTCGTTTTCTGCTTGGATTGAGAAAATCCTTTAACCCTCGAAATGGGCGCAGAGGGGCTCGAACCCCCGAACCTCACGGATGTGAACCGTGCGCTCTGACCAACTGAGCTATGCGCCCTTACATTCTCCAATTATAATCGAAGCCAGTGAACAAGACAAGAGGAAGATGACTAAATTCCTGCTGTGATTTGGCTATACATATTTCCGACTGCCGGTCCGAGCAGGAAAACTACCACAATCACGATTACGGCAACTAAGATCAAGATCATACCATATTCGACCAACCCCTGGCCTTTCTCAGATGCTTTTCGGAAATTCATTGCGGTATCCTCCAATAAAAACAAAAACCCTGAAGATAACATCCATTTATAGTTCCAATATACCATAAATCTGAAATTTGCAATCCCCTCTCCCCCATTTAGGTTCCCCTATGATAAACTCTCTGACGATTAAGGTACCGATCTATGGATGAAAAAACACTTAACACACTGGAGTTCCCAAAAATTTTACACAAAATCGAAAGCTATACTGCCTTTCGTCTTTCCGCGGAGTTAGCGCTTTCCCTAAAGCCATCCACCGACCTGCTGGAAATCCTACAGCGCCAAACGTTGATTCAAGAGGCTGTACGTTTCCTAAGGAAAGGGCATCAAGCAAGTATTGGCGGCGCGCACGATATTCGCCCTACCATTGACCTAGCCAAACACGAAGGCGTGGCAACTCCGCAAGAACTGTTAGATGTCAAAGATACTCTGATTGCTACCCGCTCGCTTGTGCGAGCCTTTGATCGGCTTCAACTCGAATACCCCAAACTCAGTGAATTGCTTCTGAGCATGGAGCTGCCAAGCGGCCTCATCGAGGCAATCTCTTTAGCGATTTCAGAGCATGGCGAGATTCTTGACAGCGCTTCTCCTGCCCTGTCCGCCATCCGCTCAGAGCTAAAAATCATTCGCAGCCGCTTACTCTCCAAATTGCAGCAAATGATCACCGATCCAGCCATCACGCCGACATTGCAGGAGCCGATCATCACCCAACGCGAAGGGCGCTATGTCATTCCCATGCGCGCAGAATTCAAAGGCCGTATCCCCGCGATCATCCACGATCAATCCGCTTCTGGAGCAACTCTGTTTATCGAACCGCTAAACATAGTCGAATTGAACAATCAAAACCGTCAATTGCAATTGGAAGAGAGGGACGAAGAACGCCGCATCCTGTTTCGGTTGACTCAGATGATCGCCTTAGCGGCCAAACCGCTTGAAAGCTGTTTATCTGGTTTGGCGCAGTTCGATCTGATCCTAGCTTGTGCAAAATATGCCATTGAGATCGACGCCACACAGCCACAATTCATCCCGGCTTCCTCAGTGGAAACCTCCGGCAAACACTCGCCCTACATATTGCAATTAATCCAAGCTCGCCACCCCTTATTAGAGCCCCAGAAAGTCGTCCCAATTGATGTAGAATTGACCCATGAAGCATTCGCCTTAGTCATTACCGGACCAAATACGGGTGGAAAAACAGTCTCGCTAAAAAC
>QEXX01000140.1 GCA_003130835.1 Anaerolineae bacterium
GGCGTTTAGCGGGTGTAGAGGAACGGCTGACGCGCTTGGAACAAAGCGTAGCCGAGCTGGTCGAAGCTCAAAAGCGCACCGAGCAGCGCCTCGAAGAGCTTGCCCAAGCTCAAAAGCATACCGAGCAGCGCCTTGAAGAGCTTGCCCAAGCTCAAAAGCGCACAGAGGAGCGCCTCGAAGAGCTTGCTCAAGCTCAAAAGCGCACAGAGGAGCGCCTCGAAGAGCTTGCCCAAGCTCAAAAGCGCACAGAGGAGCGCCTCGAAGAGCTTGCCCAAGCTCAAAAGCACACCGAGCAGCGTCTTGAGGAGCTTGCCCAAGCTCAAAAGCATACCGAGCAACAAGTGCAACGCCTGACTGACCGCATGGGACAGATCTCTGGTGACCTGTTGGAGATCAAATACCGCGATAAACCCTCTTCCTACTTCGGGCGCATTGTTCGCCAAGCGCGCTTGATCGACTTGGCAGACGTAGAAGCTTTGGTTGCTGAGCACTTGACCGACGACCAACTCTTTGACCTGCTACAGCTTGACCTGGTGGTGCGAGGGCAGTTGCGGCAGCCGATCAGGGAGACCAAAGAGCATCCTGAAATTTGGTTAGCCGTTGAGGTTTCTGCCGTGGTCGATCGAGAGAATGTGGAGCGCGCTGAGCGGCGGGCGGGACACTTACGTACGGCGGGGTTGCTTGCTCTGCCGGTGGCATCTGGAAGCAGCCTGACGATGGGGGCGCGCCAGCTTGCCCAAGCCAAGGGGGTCGTCCTTCAGGCAGACGGGCGCATCGAGTTTTTGGAAACCGCGCTTGAAAAATTAAATCCTTGAGCACCAACTGCATAGCTGCCTGAGTGTTGCAGTTAGGGCGCTACTCGCTCATCGATATTGTGCAAGGCCTCTTGGCGAATCGCTGATAAGCGAATGCCCAAAGCCTTCTTCAGGGCGCCGAACTTCTTCCCTAATTTGGATATTGGTGGTAAAAATAAAATATATGGGGTTGTTCAAAACGGAGGAGGACCGATGGACGTTACGCTTCCAGAAGAGACGTTGTTGGAAATGTATTGGATCATGTTGCTCTCGCGCCGTTTGGACGAGCGGGCTTGGGCATTGCATCGCCAAGGGAAAATTGCCTTTCATATCTCTGCTATCGGGCACGAAGCCGCTCAGGTCGGAGCGGCTTATGCCATTCGGCGCGGCTACGACTGGATTGCCCCCTATTACCGCGATCTGACCTTGATGTTGGCATTGGGCTATACCCCGCGCGAGTTTATGCTCAGCTTGATGGGCAAGAAAGGCGATCCGAGTTCAGGCGGGCGGCAGATGCCCAGCCATTGGAGCCTGAAGCGGGCAAATGTGATCAGCCATTCGGCGCCGGTTGCCACTCAGACCTCGCATGCCGCCGGCATCGGCCTGGCGATCAAGCTGCGCGGCGAAGACAAAGTCGTAATCACCACTGTCGGCGAAGGTTCGACCTCGCAAGGCGAATGGTATGAAGGGGTCAACTGGGCTGCCGTACATCAATTGCCGGTGGTCTTTATCATCGTCAACAACCTGTATGCCATCTCGGTGCGTCAAGAACAGCAGATGGCGGTCAGAAACGCAGCCGACAAAGCCCTGGGGTTGGGCTTGCCGGGTGTCTCGGCAGATGGGATGGACTTTCTCGCTATGTACCAGGTGATGAAAGAGGCTGTCGAGCGCGCCCGCAGCGGCGGGGGACCTACGATTGTCGAAGCCAAAGTTTACCGCATCACGCCGCATTCCTCCGATGATGATGACCGCTCCTACCGCCCACGCGAGGAGGTGGAGCAATTCAAGCAGCGCGATCCGCTTTCCCTCGCCCGCCAGCGCTTGGAAAAAGAGGGCCTCCTCTCGGCGCAGAAGGTCGCAGAGCTTGAGCAACGCGCCAAAGAGGTCGTCGAGGATGCGGTGCGCTTCGGTGAGAGCGCTCCTTACCCCGACCCCGAAGAAGCCGCCTATCCGGTCTATGCGGAGGAGGTGCGCCATGCCTGAGATGACCCTCATCGAAGCCATTCGGCAAGCCATGGATGAGGAATTAGCCCGCGATGAACGGGTTTTCATCGTTGGGGAGGATGTCGGTAAGCGCGGCGGCGTCTTTCGCGCCACGCAAGGGCTGTACGAGAAATATGGGCCGAAGCGGGTGATCGATTCGCCCTTGGCAGAGTTATCGATTGTAGGGGTGGGGATTGGGGCCGCGCTCTATGGCATGCGCCCCATTTGCGAGATTCAATTTGCCGACTTCATCCATCCTGCCTTCAACCAAATCGTCAACGAAGCTGCCAAGATGTGCTACCGCTCCAACGGCGAGTGGACGGTGCCGATGGTCATCCGTGCCCCCTATGGCGGCGGCATCGGGGGCGGTTTGTATCACTCGCAGAGCGTTGAGTCCTTCTTTACCCATGTGCCGGGCTTGAAAGTGGTCATCCCTTCCAACCCAGAAGATGCCAAAGGGCTGTTGAAAGCTGCCGTGCGCGATCCTAACCCCGTGCTGTACTTTGAACCCAAGAAGGGCTATCGTTTGATCAAAGGCGAGGTCCCAGAAGGCGAATATACCATCCCGCTTGGCAAGGCAAAAGTGAGCCGCCCAGGGCAAGATTTGACGCTGATCACGTATGGGATGACCCACTACTATGCCCTCAAGGCAGCCGAGATGGTTGCGGCTGAAGGGATCGAAACCGAAGTGATCGACCTGCGCACGCTGTTGCCGATCGACAAGGAAACCATCTTGCAATCGGTCAAGAAGACTGCCAAAGCCCTGATCGTCCACGAAGATACGCTGACCGGCGGCTATGGCGCAGAGATCGCCGCCATCCTAGCCGAACACGCCTTTATGGATTTGGATGCCCCGATTAAGCGTTTGGCAGGCCCAGACGTACCGGCGGTTCCCTTCAGTCATCCCATGCAGGATTGGTTTATGCCCAATGCGCAAAAGATCGCCGCAGCAATCCGCGAGTTGGCTGCGTTCTGAACAAGGAGGAAAAACCCATGGCAACCCAAGTGCTCATGCCCCAATTAGGCGAATCGGTCGTCGAAGGGACGGTCACCAAATGGCTGAAACAAAAGGGCGACCCCGTTCAGGAGATGGAAGCCCTCTTGGAGGTGAATACCGACAAGGTGGATACCGAAATCCCCAGCCCAGCCAGCGGCGTGTTGCTCGAAATTGTGGTGCCCGAAGGCACAACGGTGCAAGCTGGCACGGTGATCGCCTGGATCGGTGAGCCCGGCGAGCAGATTCCGCAGGAAGCTCTGCCCTCTGCACTGCAAACGGAGAAACAACCTCCAACCGCCCCCGAACTGCCCGCCCTTCAAACCGCTGAAACAGCGCCTTCTCCAGAGCGAGTGTTGGGCTTTATCTCACCCGTCGTTGCCCGCATGGCAAAGGAGCATCAGGTCGATCTCACGCAGGTCAGGGGCAGTGGGCAAGGAGGGCGTATCACCAAAAAAGACCTCTTAGCCTATCTGGAAGGACGCCAACAAAAAGAGAGCGCCGCAGCGGTGGAACAACCGATTTGGGAGACCCCAGCCGATGGGGATCTGTTCCGGCCTACCGAGTTGGTCTTCGGACAGCCCCCTACTGCGCCGGCTGCCCCCAGCGTACCCCTGAGTGGCCGGCTGCTGCCCTTCACCCCCATACGCAAAGCCATCGCCGAACACATGATCGCCAGCAAACACACCTCGGCGCACGTTACCACCGTGATGGAAGCCGACCTCAGCCGCGTGGTTGCCCATCGCGCCGCCCACTTGGCGGAATTTGCCCAACAAGGGGCAAAATTGACCTACACCGCCTATTTTGCCGCCGCAGCCATCGCTGCCCTCAAAGCTTATCCGCAGGTCAATTCATCCTTTACCCCCGAAGGGGTGCTGATCCATCCTGAAATCAACCTCGGTATGGCTACCTCCTTGGGAGAAGAGGGCTTAATCGTGCCGGTGATTAAGCGGGCAGATAGCCTTTCGCTGCTAGGTTTGGCGCGGGCAATCAATGACCTTGCCCAGCGCGCCCGCAACCGCCAATTAAAGCCCGATGAGGTCAAAGGCGGCACGTTTACCCTCACCAATCACGGCGTGAGCGGTTCGCTCTTTGCCACGCCGATCATCCATCAACCCCAATGTGCCATTCTCGGGGTAGGGGCAATTCAAAAGCGGGTGGTGGTTGTCCAAGATGAAGTTGGCAACGATATGCTCGCCATTCGCCCGATGGTCTATCTTTCCTTGACTTTCGACCACCGCATTCTGGACGGGGCGGCGGCCGATGCATTTCTGGCTAAGGTGGTGGAAGGGTTAGAGAAATTTTCGGATTGAAGCGTTGCAGGGTTTCGGAGCCTAACTGCCTGAAAGCAGGCAGCGTTGTGGCTGTGCTGACTTCACCGCCTTCGGAATCCCAGGTATCCTTGCCTGTGCCCAAATGATTTTTGCCTGCTCCCTAGGCTTTTTCTCTATGCTGGTCGTTCGCGGCATACTAGGATGCGCCATATATAGGGGTAAAATCTAAGAAAGTCCAATATATGGGGGTTATGCGTTCTCGCTGGTCGAGTCGAGCGTTAGCCCGGATCAAGACCCAAGCACGCTTAGACAGGCTGAACCCGCACCGGCGTTAGCGGGTCGAGTCAGGTGTTAGCTCGGATCGAGACCCACGCAACGGCAGAAATCCCTCATCCCTCGTCCTTCTCCTTTAGGGAGAAGGGAGACGCATTCGCTTGCTGGGAGAGGGCTAGGGGGTGAGGGTGGGTTTCGGTACGTTGCGCACCTTAATCCCTCGCCCGCAGGGCGGACGCCCTCATTCGCCGAACGGTGCAGGCGAGGACACCTGCACTTCTGAGAGAGGCGAGAATATCGCTCAACACCGCTTCTCGCCCATCTGTGCTGCTCTCCTCAAAAGCCCTTACCTGCCCATAAAAGCAGCCAAGCGGTAAGGCGAGAGGCTTACCGCTTGGCGATAAAAGGGGTGCAGAAAGAAAAAGGCTCACTCCGAATCGGTGCTGACTTCTTCCTCCTCTTCAATCACCGGCTCTTCTTCTTTGCGTTTGCGGTCAAGGATTTGCATTTGTTTGGCGATCACGCGCGTAACATAGCGGGTGACTCCGTTCTGCTCAAAGCGGTGAGTGCGCAGTTTACCTTCGATGTACACCAACCGCCCTTTGTTGAGGTATTGTTCACAAATATCACCCAATTTGCCCCAAACTTCGATGTTGAACCAATCGGTCGTTTCGCGGGTCTCACCGTTTTTATCACGCCAACGTTGCCCTACGGCGAGGGTAAAGCTGGTCACCTTTTTCCCATTCGGTGTGTAATGTGAAGTAGGCTTACTGCCTAAACGGCCGATCAACTGGACGCGATTCAGTGCTGGCATCTCTCTGTCCTCCATCTATAGAGTGAAAACAAACCCTATGGATACTGTACCCTCGACGGTCATTTCTGTCAAGCGTCTTAAGGCGAGGAATCTACAAATTCCCTTTTCTTGTTTGCCAAAGGCTGGTATCCTTAGAGGAGAAAAAACAATGGTCGAGGTGCCCATGTATATCGCAATCGAAGGCGTCATTGGGGTTGGAAAGACCACTCTAGCACGGCTATTACAACCCATCTTCCAAGCCAATTTGCTCTTAGAAGTCTTTGAAGAAAACCCCTTTCTGTCTAGTTTCTACGCCGACCGTCAGCGGTACGCCTTTCAAACACAGATTTTCTTTCTGCTCAGCCGCTATCGCCAGCAACATCAAGCCGTGCCGCGGCTCTTAGCCAGCGGCAAGCCGTTGATCGCCGATTACACCTTTGAAAAAGATGCCTTGTTCGCTTGCATTAACCTACAGGGCGATGAACTAGAGATGTACTGGCGGGTGCACGAGGCTTTGGCAGAAAAGATTCCCCTGCCAGAGTTGGTGGTGTTTTTGCGCGCCGATGTCGATGTGCTCATGCAGCGCATTGCGCTGCGCGACCGCCCCTACGAACGCAACATGGAGCGGGGGTATATTGAGCGACTTTGCGAAGCGTATGAGCGCCATTTCCTGATCAACCGCCGTCCGGGCAGCGCGCCGGTGCTGGCGATCGACACCAACCACTTAGATTATATTCGCAATCCTCAAGACCTGAGCAGTGTGGTCGAACGCATTCGGCAAGCCTTACGCCTATCCCCCTTCCAAGCCGAATTACCTCTACCAGTGGAGGGTTGACAACCATGCGGATTACGCCTGAGACCATTTGGGAGATTGCCCAAGAGACCGTTGCCCAACGCGTGCGCGCCGATCCCACTATCTTAGCTGCCTATTTGTGTGGGGCAGTCCTGGAAGAGGATTTTCTCTTGGGCGGCACGTTGGATATCGACATTGTGCTGATTCATATCGATCAGGTCAGTCCAGCGCGTGAGATCATGCGGTTGACCGATGAAGTACACATTGACCTTGCCCACCATCCCCAGAAGCAATATGAACCGCCGCGCGCTTTGCGCACCCATGCTTGGCTTGGCCCGACTCTCTTCGCCTGTAAGCCGCTCTATGACCAGCGCCACATCCTCGATTTCATCCAAGCCAGCGTGCGCGGCATGTTCAATAATCCCCAGACGGTCTTGGAGCGTGCTCGTCCGCAAGCTGAGCATGCCCGTCAGATGTGGTTTGAGCTGAAGGACTACCGCGACAACATTGGGCTAAGGGAAATGCGCCTGTACTTCAAAACCCTCGAACACGCCGCCAATGCGATCGCCTTATTGAGCGGCACCCCGCTCACCGAACGGCGTTTTTTGGTCAAGTTTGCGCAACGGGCGGCGGCGATTGCCCGCCCCGGTCTGTTCATGGGCATGATCGGCCTTTTAGGTGGAATAGAGGTGCAGCGCCAAGACCTGCAAAATTGGTTGGCGCTTTGGCAGGAGAGCTATGCCGCCCTACCCGAAACACCGCGCTCGCTTGCTCTGCACCCCGCCCGGCGGGCCTATTACCAGCGCGCCTTGCAAGCCCTGATCAGTGGTGAGGAACCGCGCACCGCCTTATGGCCACTGTTGACTACTTGGCTGGAGATGGTTGGCGAGATGGGGGCAGAGTCGCTAGCGGCTCAGGGCTGGCAAGAGGTGACGGCGAAACTCGGTTTGGACGGGCAAGGGTTCTCGCAGCGCTTGGCCGCCTTAGATGCCTTTCTGGACCAAGTCGAAGAAGCCATCGAGGAATGGGCGAAGAAGAACGGGGCTTGAGCGGTGTTTCACGTGAAACCTATGACCTAAACTGGCCGATCCGGGTTTCCTATTAAACCGCTGGGCACCTTTGTCTTTGCGCAGGTTTCACGTGAAACGTGCGCAATTTTTTCCTGCGAGCGGAGGTTGCCCAAGCGTTGGTAAGAACTTTTTTCTTTCTTGTAACCATTCGGGGTTCGCTGCATCCAATAGAAGGTGTTGAAAAATGCTCAGCTCCGTAGAATCAAGTTTACATCAGGAGGTAGTTCCCCATGGAAATGATCATTGACTTCCCCGGTGGCGCCCGAGTGGATGCCCATTTTGGTCAGTTTACCGTTAAGACCGACCAACCCCCGGCCGCAACCGCCCCGACGCCCTTTGCCACCTTTCTTGCCTCGATTGGCACCTGCGCCGGCATTTACGTGCTGGGCTTTTGCCAGCAGCGCGGCTTGCCCACCGAGGGCATTCGCATTGTGCAGCGCATGCACACCAACCCTATGACCGGCATGGTCGGCAAAATCGATCTCGAAATCCAAGTGCCACCGACCTTCCCAGAAAAGTACCGCGAATCGTTGGTGCGGGCAGCTGAGTTGTGCGCCGTCAAAAAGCACATGGAGCAGCCCCCCAAATTCGATGTCTATACCCAAGTCGTTGATCCAGCCACAACAAACTCGGCATCAGTGCACTTGCGCTAAAAGGGGGGTGGCTAAAAGGCGCAGTTCACGGTGCGCCTTTTAGCCAGCGCTTTTCAGGTCAGACTCAACCGTCGAACGCATGGCGAATTGCACAGCCAAGATCGCAAAACGATTAGCTGAAAACGACCGCAGCAACCCATCTGCGGCTTACCGCTAACGGGTGCATCCGTTATAATCAGGGGTGGTGAGTCGATCTACTTGGCTGGTTGTGGCGTTTTTGGCGCTCTTCATCGGCACAGGCGGTTGGTGGCTTCTCAGCCAGCCCCGCCTGTTAGCGGTTGAACCGCCTGCACAGGCGAGCGGTGTGCCGGGCAGCACTGCTCTGCGCCTTTCTTTTTCGCACCCCATGCAACCCGAGTCGGTGCTTCAGCGCTTAAAGATTGACCCTCTGCCATTGGGGGAGTTCCACTGGGAAGGAAAAACCCTGGTCTTCACCCCTGCCAGACCCTGGCCGAGCGGTGCAACCGTGCAGGTGCGCCTGAGCAGCGGCGCCCAAACCCAGTCTTTTCCGCAACGACGTCTTCAGCGGGAGATCGCTTGGTCGTTTCAAATCGGTTACCCGAAAGTGCTGTATCTCTTCCCAGCCGATGGGCAAGCCGGCTTGTATTTGCTCGATCCTTTGCAGGGAAGGGTTCAACTGCTCTCCGAAGCCGGGCAAGAGGTCTTCGATTTTTCTCTGTCTGCCAACGGCGGGATGATTCTATTCGACGCCCGCCAAGGGAACGGCAGTGCCATCTACCGTTGGGAAAGCCGTCAAGCTTCGCTCGCTCAGGTGCTGGCCTTCCCCAACGGACAAGTGCGCGCTGCTCAACTCTCCCCCTCAGCACACTATCTCGCCTATGAACTGACCGATCTGAGCGAAGCTGACGCCAAAACCCACGTTTGGGTGACTGCCTATCCGCCCCAAGCGCAGGATCAAGCCTTCCGCCTTGGAACACTCGACTCTCTGACCCGCAGCCCCCTCTGGTCTGCTCAGGACATCCTGGCATACTACGATCAAACCAATCGCCGCTTTCGCTTTTATGACCCCGAAACGCAGCGGGAGGTCGATGCGGTCGCCGCCGAAACCGGGGAAAAAGGCGCCTGGTCTCCCGATGGAGAGACCTTCCTGTTCCCGGAGATTCTCACC
>QEXX01000141.1 GCA_003130835.1 Anaerolineae bacterium
CCTGAATCCACGAGATAAATCTCGTGCTACCGCGTAAGCGACATGCATGTCACCTGAAACCACGAGATAAATCTCGTGCTACTGCGTAAGGTGAGTTAATAAGTCAGAATCCCCTTCCGCCCATAAGGGCGTGCAACCAAATTCACTTCGTTCCAGTCCTCCTTCCGCCCGCAAGGGCGTACAACGAAATTCATTTCGTTCAAATCTCCATTCCGCCCCTCACGGCATTAACCCCCTTCTCCCACTTGACCGCTGGGGGCCTTCCAGCGCACCCCTTGGTTGAACCTCCCTTGCCGCAGCCCCTGCCAGCATTAGGAACCGCAGGCACACCTGCACCCCCCTTTTTCTCCAATTGATGATTGGGGCGCCCCCTCACCCCCGGCCCCTCTCCCACGAGGGGAGAGGGGAGTGCGGCGGGTTTCGACAAGCGCTTCGACAAGCTCAGCACACTGCTCAACCCAGCGGGTTTCGACAGGCGCTTCGACAAGCTCAGCACACTGCTCAACCCAGCGGGTTTCGACAGGCTCAACCCAGCGGGTTTCGGTATGCTCGCTGGCGCTCGCTACATTTCGACAAACTCAATGCAAGCTCAACCCGCGCCCTCCTGTGGGTCGAGGCTGCGGGTGCTTTCCCCGCCGTACCGACACCCCGCATCAGGCACGCCTGTTGTCAATGGGCGCCACGGATATCGGCAACCTGTGCGCTGCCGCTAACGCAGATTGGTAGCGGGTCGAAAGCAACCAAGCTGGCAAGGAACTTCCTGCAATTGATGAGCCTGCGGGAAGTTCCGATCAGCAGCTAAATGGAAATCACTTTGCTGGCGCGGCGTTGGGCTTCGAGGATGTCGGTCATCCCACCCTTAATGCCGACCTGCACTTTATCCGCCAGTTGGAAATAATCTAAACAGGTGCTACAGATCAATAAATGGACACCCTTTTTCTCCAACGAGGTAAGCGTCTGGAGCACCGGCGAGCCTTCGACCACTAACTTAACCCCTTCGGTGTAGAAGCAGATGGCACCCGGCAAGAGGTTGTTTTGATCGAGCAGGGAAAGGTAAATGCCGATCAGCTTTTGCTGCAGAGCAGGATCGGCATCCCCCATCCCATTGCGGGTGATGAGAATGACGGTGTCGGAATTGAAATCGGACATGGTTGCATCTCCTCTTTAATGAATGTTTTTGTGAAAAGGAGAGACTCCCCGTTGCCCGCTATGGCAAACTACCCTGACAGGGTTAGCGTGATCGCAAAGCCGGCCTGCTCCACCGGCGGGGGAAATTGCGATCCCTTGCTCAGCGGCTCAGGCTGGCTTGATCCAGCGCAAAACTGCGCTGCAGCGCCACATTCAAGTCAGAATTTGCCGACTGAGCATCGTGAATCGCTCCTTACTACCGATGAACATCCTTAAGGCCTGCGAGCGGTCATCAAGAAGATGGGATAAGACCGTTGCTGGCCTTCTACAAGTTTAACCATCTGATAGACCGTCTCAAAGCCCAAAACTTCAAAGCCCCACTGCCGTTGTCAATTTGGCTAGGGCTTGGCGATCGAAGCCCAAATGCCCCTCAAAAGGTTCTTTATGGAAACTTCCGTCTTCCCGATCAAGGTCGGCGATACACAAATAGCCGCCCGCCTTTAACAATTGCCAGAACAGGCTCAAAATGCGCGCTGTATCGAGGATGTGATGCAAGGTCATCAAGCTGTAAATCAGGTCGAACCGCTGGGTAGGAAGCGGGTCGCTGAGTAAATCGAGCTGGATGGGAAACAGGTTGGATGCCTGAGCGGCGGCGATTTTCTCGCGCAAGACGTCGAGCATTCCCGTTGAACGGTCGGCAAGCAGGATTTGTGCGAGGTCGTTGCGCAACTCGAAGCTAAGCAAGCCGGTGCCGCAACCGTACTCCAAGGCGCTCAGGTTTGGGTGCAGGGGGATTTGGCGTCGGATCGCCTCTGCCACGGCGCGCGCTCGTTGGCGGCGATCCGGGTTGAGGTCCCATTGGGATGCTTTTTCATCGAAGTTCATAGCGCCTCCTGAGGTAAGGCTAAGATCAAGCCCGCCGCCATTAAGGGCAAAACGGCAACCGAGGCGAGGGTGGTCACCAAACCGATGCGATCGGCAAGGAAACCGAAGAGCGGCGCGCTCAGACCGCCCACCCCGACTGCTAAACCAACCGTCAAACCAGAAGCCAGCCCTAAATTGCCTCGCCCATACGCTTGCCCTAAGACCATCGAAATGGTAAACGAAGCCGAAAGGGCTGCACTTGCCAGCCCCAAGATGCCAAACGAAAGCAGGCTGGGAGAGAAGACAAAAGCCAGCACCGCAGCACTGATGATTAAAGCCATCCAAAATAACACCCGCCGCCGTCCGATCCGGTCGGCGATCGGTCCGCTCAATAAGGCGCCTACCACGCTGCCGATTGACATCACCGTAAGGGCGCTGTTTGCCAGCGGGGTTGAGAAGCCCCGCTGGTTGATCAAATACAATGGCACAAAGGTTGAAAGCGCATAATAGGACATCGACCGCAAAACAATCACCGAGAGCAGCAAAGACATCGCCTGCCAATCGGTTTTGCCGCTCTGTTGGGGGGATTGCTGTTGCTCAAGGCGGATGGAACGCAACCGCCCCTGTTGGAAAAAATAATAGAAGGCCACAGACAAGGTTGGCAAGCACATCCAGGCTGTGGCGGACAATCCCCCCTTTACGACCAAGAAGGTGAGCAGCAGGGGCCCCATGGAATAGCCCAGCGTACCGCCCACCGAGAAAATGCCCATGCCGGTTGCCGTTCGGGAGCCGGAGTAATAATTGGCATAGCGATAGGCTTCGGGATGAAAGATCGCCACCCCGATGGCGCTGGTCAGAATAGCCAGCAAAACCAAACCGTAGCTTGGCAGGTTGCCGCTCAGGCTCAGCCCTAGGCCGGCTAACGCCGGGCCGAAAACCAAAAGCCACGAGAGCGAACGCCGATCCGAGAGGAAACCCACCAACGGTTGCAAGATGGATGAAATCAACGTCCCGGCAACGGTGATGCCCGAAGCCCCGAAGTAGTTCAATCCTTGTTGAGCCACTAAAAAAGGAATGAGCGCCGGAACTGCCCCCTGATTGAGGTCGGTCATCATGTGCGCCAAGATCAACAGCGAGAGATTGCGTCGATCCAATGCCCGTTGTTCCATAGCCTTGCTTCCGATTGTACACGAAACTGAGCCAACTTTGGGGTTGATTTCCCCTTCCCGAAGGAAGCCTGTCAGGAAAGCTGCGCTCAGCAAGGCGGGGAGGTCTTCCTGGACATTTGGTTCAAGTGTTTCCTTGCCCGAATAGGCTTCCTGTGGCAGAATCGAAGCATGGTAGGACGCTGGGTGCGCTTTTTGCTTGCCATGGCGCTTGGCGCTGCGGCCGGAATCGGTTTTGGCTGGCTGAGGGCGCCTACCCCTGCGGCTGAACAGCGGGCAACAGAACTGCGCATTGATTACCGCAGCGATGTCGTCCTGATGATTGCCGAAGCCTATGCAGCCGATCAAAACCTGGCAGCGGCGGTTGCGCGCTTGTCGTTTCTCTCTGCGGCTCAACCGGCAGAAATCATTCAGCAAGCGATCAATTTCGGTGAGCGTTACGGCTACAGCGATGCAGATTTACAAAAACTGCGCGCTCTCCTATCCGCAGTTGAAACGCTTTTGCCTTTGGTCGGGACAAGTGTGCCATGACTGAACGGCGTGGTTCGTTATATTTGCTGACCGGGCTGCTTTTGGGGTTGATCTTCGGTTTGGTGTATTCGTTCTGGATTCAACCGGTGCAATACACCGACCTTTCGCCAGACCTGTTGAGCGCTGCCGATAAAGATCAGTACCGCGCTCTAATTGCGGTGGCTTATTTGGCGAACCGCGATCTGGTACGCGCTCGGGCGCGGCTTGCCCTCTTGAAGGACAGCGACGCTTACGGCGTCCTGGCTGCCCAAGCCCAGCGCTGGCTGGCAGAGGGTAAAGCGGCCGATGAAGCGCGCGCTCTTGGCTTGTTGGCAGCCGACCTAGCTCAGGCGCAAGCCACCTTGCTTGCTCCTACCGTCGCAACGCCCGCTAATCTTCCCCAATCTGCACCGACGGTGTCGCCTGCTTCACCAGCCGCATCGGTCTCAACCCCTTCCCCGACCGCAAGATCGCTCCCCCCGTCCGCAAGCCAAGCTTCGCCTGAACCGAGCACTTCGCCTGCGCCGCGCTTTCTCTTACGCAAACGAGAGTCGCTGTGCGATCCGGCACTGGGGAAGGGATTGATCATCGTTTATGTTTGGGATGCCCAGGGCAATGAACTGCCGGGCGTTGAGCTTGTAGTGAACTGGGAGGGCGGCGAAGGCCGTTTCTTCACCGGTTTGAAGCCCGAGTTGGGACTAGGATATGCCGATTTTACCATGCAGGCGGGGGTGGCCTATTCCGTGCGCATCGCCAGCGGTGGAGAGCCGGTTTACAATCTGAGTGCGCCATCCTGCACAGCCGCCAATGGCGAGACGTTCCCGGGCGTTTGGATTTTGGAGTTTATTCAGGAGTGAGCCGAGGGGGCAGGAGGTTTTGCATGCCTCGTCCATGCGCAGTCGCAGGCGGTCTTGTCTGCGGGATTGGGCGGACGAGGATGCCCGCT
Source organism: Anaerolineae bacterium (assembly GCA_003130835.1). Taxonomy (GTDB): domain Bacteria; phylum Chloroflexota; class Anaerolineae; order Anaerolineales; family UBA4823; genus NAK19. Next base: position 4,615 of record QEXX01000141.1, read on the forward strand.
CTGCGGCGTTACCTGGCAGGTTGAGAAACGTAGCCCACCGAAACCCTCCACGTGGGTCTCGGCACGGGCTGACGCCCTACTCGACCCACAGGGAGGGCGCGGGTTGAGTAGCGCAGCGTACCGAAACCCGCTGCATGGGTCTCGATACGGGCTGACGCCCTACTCGACCCGCAAACCCCAGCGCGGGTTGAGTAGCGAAACGAAGTGGAGCGTACCGAAACCCGCCGCATGGGTCTCGATACGGGCTGACGCCCTACTCGACCCGCGAACGCCAAGGCGGGTTGAGCTTGCATTGAGTTTGTCGAAATGTAGCAAGCGCCAGCGAGCGTACCGAAACCCGCTGGGTTGAGCCTGTCGAAACCCGCTGGGTTGAGCAGTGTGCTGAGCTTGTCGAA
>QEXX01000142.1 GCA_003130835.1 Anaerolineae bacterium
CCTGAATCCACGAGATAAATCTCGTGCTACCGCGTAAGCGACATGCATGTCACCTGAAACCACGAGATAAATCTCGTGCTACTGCGTAAGGTGAGTTAAGTAAGTTTTCTACATAATTTCTCTGGCTAGCCAAGCAAGCTCATCGGAAAGCCTATCTCCACGTTGGAGGGACACACCCGCGAGAATGCTATTAAGCCCTGGTCAAATGAATTGGGACATGCATCAAGCAAGCGCATATCTCACTGGATGTCCCTATCGTTTCCGCTACACATCATAACAAACTCTACTAGTGCAAGGATAATTCAACCTGATACCACGCGAAATTTTCCAAGAGATACACTTTATTCCTGAAATATGGGCTGAATTATGGTTGTATGACGATCATATTTGGGCAAGACGCAGCAAGATCACAGAATTGGAGATCACAAACAATCCTTACCGATGAACACTGCGTTGGCTGCGTGAGCCATGCTGGGGCGCCCCTAACTTGGGTCTGGGTGGTTTCTTGCTAGGGAAAAGGGTTTAACGTTTTGCCTCCAATTCGTCGTTCGGATAGCTCAACCGGCCGCAAATCACCAGGTCCTCACCGAAGCGCTGAAAGCCAACTTCCTTAAGGGAAGGAAAGAGCGGTTTCTCCAAAGTGCCGAGCGGCTGTTCCAGCACCGCTAAGCCGCCCACAAAGCGCGGCGCGAGGGTGATCACCGCCAAATCGGCTGCCTGAGCCTGCAACAGCGAATGAATCACCTGGGCACCGCCTTCGACCATCAGTGAGCGGATGCCGCGCCCAAACAAGCTTGCCAAAAGGTCGTGCCAGTCGATTCTGCCCTGTGGATTAGGCGCAAAGGGCAAGAGCACCGCTCCACGCGCCTGCAAGGCGTGCCAGCGCGGGTTTTGTGGCGTCTCTAGTGTGGCAATCCACGGTGGATGGTGGGGATTCTCCAACAAGGCAGAGCTAAGCGGCAGGCGCAGGTGGCTGTCGAGAATCAGCGGCTGAGGTTGCTTGCCTGGGGCTAAACGCACGGTCAGGCGCGGATTATCGGCCAGGACGGTGCCAATCCCTACCAGAAGGGCATCGTGCAGGGCGCGCAATTGGTGGGTCAGGCGCAGACTTTGCGGACTGCTCAGCCTCAAGGGTTTGCCGCGCTGGAGCGTTAGGCTGCCATCTAGACTCTGGGCATAGCTTAAAGTCACCAACGGCCGTTGCCGTTGTGCGGCAAGGCTTTCAGCTTCGCTGAGCCAGCTCTTTACGGTGGATAGAAGGCGGCCGATCGGGCTACTCCCGGTCGCTGAGCAGGCAGACGACCAACAGGACTTCGATGATCTTGGTGATCAACCCTAATGTCGTTGGGGGATTGGCGCCGATCGCCACCCATGCCAAGATGGTGATGACGGTATAAACGATGAAGCCGCCCTTCACCAAGCGATGATTTTGCTGCGCCAGCGACAACGGGGCAAAATAGGCAACCAGGAAAGCCAAATACCCCAAGCCGTTAAGGATGAATAGGGTATCTGGAAAGAGCAAAGAAATATGGATGATGGCGGTTGCCAAGGTCAGAACGATGATGGCAATTCGATACGGAGTTAGTTTCATGGGTCACGCTCCTGAAGGGGTAAAGAGGATGGTGGAAAAGCTTCCAAACCCGCCATTGGCTTCAACGCTGGGCGGGGGCGGATATGGAACAGACTGCCAAGGACAATGCCGAGGGTAGCCAGCAAAAGATCACGGACGCGTTGCATCACGCTTAAGCTGAATCCGATCGAGGCGCTAAAGCCTAGAACTTGCAAAGCCGTTACCTGAGCCGCTTCTAAGGCTCCCAGCCCACCCGGCAGAGGGGTTAAGAAAGCCAATCGGGCGGCAGTCAGGGAAAAGAGGGCTTGAGGCAGGTTGAGATCGAAGCCAAGGATATGCAACATCAACCAATATTCCCCGACCATGACAAGCCAAGTCCCCAACGAGTAAAGATACACCGCTGCTAACGCCCACAAGTGGCGGCGGATGAGCGTTGCACTGCGCCGTTCAGCATCCGAGAAGACCTGCAGAAGCTTAAGCCAAAACTTAGGCGCTCGGCTGGCGCGTTCCACCAGCCAGCTAGCCGGCAGGATACCGCCAGCTAGCAACCCAAACAAGAGAAAGGGCACGCTTAGCAGAGCAATCAGGGGCACGGTCAGGGCGGTGGAGAGCATGGTTTGCGGCAGCCCAAAGTGTAAGCTGACCAACAAGCCAAACGCCAAGAAAGAGAAATTGGCGAGCAACTCGATCAATTTATCCATGACCACCGAGATGCTGCCTTCCATCGGCGGCACAGCATGGCGACGCTGCAACAAAACCACCAGCCAGCCCTCGCCGCCGAACTGCGGGCCGGGGGTTAGGTAACTCAAACCAAAGCCCGCCAAGCGGTATAAGACAAGGGGAAAGAACGGCACTTGCAAGGATTGCAAGCGCAGGAGAAACCACCAGCGTCCGCTGAAGAGCGCCACCAAGCTGAGATTCAAGCTCGCCCAAAGCGCCAGCTCCCAAAGTTCCAGCGAACGGAAGGCAAGCCAAGTCTCCTGCCAGCGCACACGGGCAAGCGTCCAAGCCAGCAATCCGCCCGCCAAGCCGAACAGGCTCAGGGTGAGCCAGAGGCTTACCCACCGCCTAGACATGCTCTCGCTCTCCCCAACGGCGACGGATCCATCGCTCTTCTGGCTTCCACAGCGCCAGCCTGCCGCTGCCGCTGAACACCAGCAAGCCGGCTGAGAAGACGAGAAGCTTGCCTAATTCACCCAAGGGCAAAATCCCTTGCTGTAAGCCTATGCCGATTAACAACAAAACCGCTCCGCCGCGGCCAACCACCCCCAAGACGGTGCTGAGGCTGCCCAGCAGGTAAAACAGCCGCATCCATTGAAAGTGCACCAGTGCACTGCCAAGCGGCGTCCAGGCAGTGAGGAAAGACGGGGGAGCTTTCAGCCACCAATTCCAAAGCGGTGCAGCAAGCATCACCCCGATTGATAAACGCACGCCAAGCGGCAGCCAATCCAATAGCCAACGCCCAGCATAGTAGAACGTTTGTTCTACTATGGACAGCGGACGAGAGGTCACGGCTAACACGCGAATGCCGTTCATCCACAGCAGATCGCGTCCAAAGTTGAGCAGGAAAGGTATGCTAAAACAGGCGCCAGCCCAGACCGTTGCGGGAGGCGTGAACACCGGCAACAATGCGCCTCCCAGAAAGCCCATTTGAGCGCCAGCAAGAGCACGGCGCAAGGTGCTCGGCGGCAACTCATCGACATGCTTGCCGAGTTTCTCTCTCAATTTGGCTGCCAAGAGAAAGACAAAGCGCGCCATCCCCACCAGCAAAATCCAGCCGGGCAGCGTGCCATAGCGATAGAGCAACAGCGAGGCGAACAAGACCCCTAAACCATCCAAGCTCATATCCAGGCGTTCTCCCATCACAGTCACCTGATGGGTGCGGCGGGCAAGGAAGCCATCGAAAAAATCGCAAACGCCGTTGAGGATATACAGAATACCCGGCAGCCAACTGAGCCAACCGCTCGGGTGCGGGGTCACGATAAAACCGGCTAAGGCGGCTAAGAACCAGCCTCGCAGGAGGGAGAGCAAATTGCCCGCCCCAAAATAGGCAAAGAATTTCCCATCCTCAACCCGATAGTTATACGGCAGCGCTTTCCACAAGACCACCAAAACATAAACGCAAAACGCCCCAGCCGCCAACGTCCAAGCCCAACGCATGGGCGTTGCCCATCCTGTGGCTAAAACGAGATTCATTGCCCACAGAAATCCAGCAAATGTCACTAAGGTCAGCACCCAACGCCGCAGCAGGGCGTTCATCTGAGCCGATTGGGCAGCTTCTGTCTGCTTCATTGCCTCACCATCTCCCAAGCCTTCCCTTTTGGGATAGGCAAACCGTCTGCCAACACTTTCTCAAATTCTATCATGGCTGAGGCGAGGTGCAGGGTGCAACCCAGCCCAACCTTGCCCACACGCCGCGGTGGTCGGAGATGCCGTCGAAATCCGCTAAGCCGGCTTGGGTGGCGCGCAAGTGAGGGGTGTAAAAGATATAGTCGAGGCGCAGAAGCCACTGAGGTATCGGCACGCCAAAGAATTGGGGCCGCGAACTTCCTGGCCCAGCGCGGCCGGGGAAGGTGTGTCCTAACCCCCAGCCACTACTCTGCCAGGCGTCCTGCAGCTTTTGGCGCAGGATGCGGTAGGAGTCGCTGAGCGGCACACTGTTGGTGTCACCGGCGACGATCAACGGCTGTTCGGGGCGGACTTGGGCAACAATCCAGTGTGCCTGCACCTGACGCAGGGCATTGGTGCGGCTGATGTGCTCGGCGTCCAAGAGGTTGGTCGGCGCCATGTGGATATTCAGCAGAGCGATGGGACAGGACTGCCATTCCAAGCGCAGCCATTGCGGCTCGCCCACCCAACCCAGCGGCGGTACTCTCCTCACCTGCGAGAGCGGATACTTGCTCAATGTGCCCATGCCGTTGACGCCCTGCTGTGCCTGGAGGACTTGATAGGGATACTGTTGGGCGAGCTGTGTTTCCAGCAGGGTTGCCAGTTGTGGGTTCAATTCCTGTAAAAACACCACGTCGGCATCGATGCGGCGAATGGTTTCCACTTGTGCCGCAACATCGCTGTTCCAACCCAGCACGTTATAGGTGAGAACGCTCAATTCAGGTTGAATGGGCTGTGTGAACTTGGGCAAAAAGGCTGCTCCCCAGAGAGCACAAAACACCCCACCATTGAGGAGTACGAAAACCAACAAAGCACTTTGTCGGCGGGCGATAGCCCAGATCGCCGCAAATGGCAACGGTAAAAAGGCATAGACGGCGAACATGTTCATCAACGAAACCATTGCCCAGCGATCGCCGCTGGAGCGATAGAGCAGAAACCAACTTAGCAAACCGAATAGGTAGAAGAATACCAGCCAATTAATGGCGCGGGAGATGCGCCTGACAGGCTGGGTGGTGCTGCTGCAGGATAAGGCTCTGGATTGGTTCTTCATCGAGGGGGTATTGTACCGCGTTAACGCTTGTCCTTCTGTCTTGCTCTGCTGAAGGCTGATGGCTGAGTACTTCCTCAAACCCAGAATAAAAAACCGTAAGCTGCTTTGGGTCGAGATTCTGCTCTTAATGCAAAACGGTACTCTAATTCCACTGAACCATTGACTTTGAGCAGGGTGGTTATGTTAGAATAACTGCAACTGCTTTCGTGGAAAGGACTCCCTAAAGATGTTGTTCGTCGAAAGTACGTCAGATTGGCGTTTGATTCACCCCGGTGCGCAGATTGGCTTGCTCGAAATCGCCCAGGTAGAAAATTCTCGTCCTTGCCCTGCGCTAGAAGAACGCAAACTGGCATTGGCAGAGGAGCTGCGCCAGCGATACGGTCACCTGAGCCGCGCAGAACTCGTCAAACTGCCTGTGATGGATGCCTATGTGCGCTACTACAAGCGCTTTGACAAAACCTATCCTGTGCTTCTGCAGCTCGAATCGGTGCTTCACAAAGGCAAAAACTTTCACAAAGTTTCGCCACTGGTGGATGCCAATTTTATGGCTGAGTTAGAAACTTTTGTGCTGACCGCTAGCCACGATGTCGATCAACTGCAGGACAAGTTGTGGATGGATGTTGCCCGGCCGGGGGACACCATGGTGCAGATGGGCGGAGCGGTTAAGCAAATCCCCCCAAACGATATGATCCTGCGGGATGAGCAGGAGATTTGTTGTTCTATCATCTACGGGCAAGACAATTGCTCGCCGATCACGCCCAAGACCACGCATGTACTATACGTCACCTATGCGCCGGCCGGCGTGCCCAGTGAAGCCATCCAAACCTATTGGCAGAAAGTTCTGGATACTGTGAAGCTCTGTTCTCCTGAGGCAAAAATCGAGCAACAACGCCTCTTGACGGCCAATTAAAAGCTGACGTTACGCAGTTCATTCGTGCCGCGACATTCATGTCGCCTGAATCCACGAGATAAATCTCGCGCTACCGCGTAAGCGACATTCATGTCGCCTGAATTCACGAGATAAATCTCGTGCTACCGCGTAAGCGACATTCATGTCGCCTGAATCCACGAGATAAATCTCGCGCTACCG
>QEXX01000143.1 GCA_003130835.1 Anaerolineae bacterium
AGCAAGTGGTGTGGGGTTTTTGGAAGCCCTCACCCCCCACCCCTCTCCCGGCGGGCGAGGGGAGTATTCCCTCACCCCCAACCCCTCTCCCGGCGGGCGAGGGGAGCAGTCCCTCACCCCCCACCTCTCTCTCAGCAAAAGAGGGGAGTTCGCTCCTTTCTTCCTTAGGGAGGAGGGCCGCAGAGGAGGGATGCGTCTGGATTTACAACCAAGACCTCAGCCAGCTTACCGACATTCCTGACAACACCCTGGATGCCGTTGCCGCTCTCTCGGCGTTGGAACACAACCCTCCGGAGCGTTTGCCCTCGGTGGTGCAGGAGCTAATGCGAGTGCTGAAACCCGGCGGGCTGCTCCTAGCAACCCTCGGCGCCTCGCCCGATCGGGATTGGTTGCACGAGCCTTCGCAAGGATGGTGTTATAGCGAAGCCACCTTGCGGCGCGCTTTCGACCTTGCCCCAGAAACCCCTTCCAATTACAACCGTTACGCTGAACTGATGGAAGCTTTGCGGGATTGCGTTGAATTACGCGACAACCTCGCCAGGTTTTATTTTCGCTCTGGGGAGAATGGAATGCCTTGGGGGAAATGGGATCCGCAATATCAGAGTGTGGGGATTCTTAAGGTGAAAGCAGCCTGAGGAGAGCGCCGGCACTGCCAAGCGCCCTGCTTTGCAACTCATCTTCTTCGCCTAATCGCTGCTCTTGCGAGCATCAGCAGCAAACGGATACCCTTCCCTTGCAAGGGCAATCCCGACTTCGAAAATGCTTGCTAAAATGCAGCCTACCAACAGACCGCTTAAGGTCGATCGGGCTGTTGCCTGATGGAGATTCGCCAAAACGCTGGCTCTACGCAAAAACCCAAGTTCCTAAGCTTTTTTTGCGTTATACTCTCTCAATCATCATCGCGGTCACTGTACAAGAAAGCTCTCGTCCATTCCGCTTCAAGCGGCAATTGCCATAGAAAGAGAAAGGCTTATGGACAAAACTTTTGAACCCGATATCGAACGCATTAAGGAGCGACTCCGTCAAGAACGCGAGACGTTTGATCAACACAAAGCCCATGAGAACCGCTGGTTTCAGTTGCGCCTGGTCATGGGCTATGCTTCGGTTGTGCTTCTGGCGGCCATCATCGTTGTTTCCTCGCTGATCTTGTTCAACCACCAAGCTTACTCAAGTAGTGTGGTGACAGCCGCCGCAGCAGCCTTGTTCGTGGATACCTTGGGATTGGTGATCAGCATCTGGAAGATCGTCTTCAACCCCGATTTCATGACCAAACTGGCTCCGATCACGCAGTTGGATAAAACCGAAGCGAAATTCTTCGAGACTCCAAGTCGTTCATCGACAAGCGATGATGAGCCAGTGATTCTATCGGCAAAATATGGGGCGAAGGACCGTTGGATAGACGTCACCCCTTTGCTGCGGGCGAAAGTAAAGGATGGCAAACTAGAGGTGTTGGCGCTCAACGAAGAGTTCGGAGCAGATCCTTTGCCCGGAGAGCCAAAAAAGCTGGATGTAACCTACCTGCACCGCGGCAACACTTATTCCAAGAGCATCTCCGAAACCCAAAAGTTATCCATACCCTAATTCGTCGAACGGAGTTTTTATGAGCGAGAATGTTTCTTTGGACCCCTTAACCGCCCGTATTCGGGAAGCCTTGTCGTTGGCGCTACAAGTGCCGCTGGATGTGGTGGCTGAGGATTTGGCTTTCGGTGACCTGCCCCAATGGGATTCGATGGGTCACATGGAAGTGATGATGCGCCTCGAAGAATTTTTCGGCGTCGAAATCAACGCCGATACGATTGCGGCGCTGACCAGCCTCTCCGCCATCCGTCAGTATCTTGAGAACAACCATCTCGGAGCAACCTCATGAACTCAATCGCTTTTCAATTTGCCCCGGCGGTTATGATTCCCGCCCATCTGATCGGTGAAGTGCAATCCAAACTCGCCTACGTGGATGAACGCATTGCTTGTGCTCAAATATCACCGGCCGGGGAGCAAATCACCTTAGAACTCAAGCACGCGGTCTCGGACGCTGAGAAATCCCAAATCGAAGAAAAAGTCCAACGCGTGGTGGTCTCCATGGCGCAAGGCGCGATTCGTCCCAAAGTACAAGTGCTGGAGGACTACCTCGATCGACCCACTCCTTTTACAGCCGATCCGATGCCCGAACTGCTGCGCCGTGGCGAGATCAGCCAAGAAGCGCCCGGAATCTACGCCCTCGGGCCGCTGCTCTCCCGCTTGATCGACTGGTTTGAGAGCCGCTTTCTGGATTTAGCCGGGTCATTTGCTGCCCAGCCCTACCGCTTCCCAACCCTGATCCCCGCCCGCTATTTGGAACGCGTCGGCTATTTTCGGGCGTTTCCCCATTCCCTTTCCTTTGCCACCCACTTGCCGGCCGACCTCGATCAAATCGACGCCTTTGCCGAAAAGGCAGCCTGCGATGAGCACGGCAATTTGAATGTGCCGCTGCAACGCTTTGCTCCCATTCAAACCTTGCTCTCACCAGCCGTCTGCTATCATTTATACTTCACCTTGGCCGATCAGACCTTGCCTCCCCAGGGGGTAACTGCCACAGCGGTGGGCAATTGCTTTCGCTACGAGTCGCTCAATCTGCAATCCTTAGAGCGCTTATGGAATTTCACCATGCGCGAGGTGATCTTTGTCGGCGCAAAAGAATTTGTGCTGGAAAATCGGGAGCGGGCGCGTCAGCGGATGCAGGGCATCTTTGAAGAGATGGGATTTGTCTACCGCGTCGAAAGTGCCACCGATCCCTTTTTCATCGGGGAATTCCGTAAGCAAGCCGCTTTCCAAAGCGCTTTTCAATTGAAATATGAAATTCGCGCTCGCTTGCCCTTTAAAGAGAGCACTTTGGCCGTCGGATCGTACAATTACCATCAGGATTTCTTCGGCCGCCATCTGAACATCCGCTTGCCGGATGGCTCACCGGCGCATACCGGCTGTGTTGCCTTTGGTTTAGAGCGCATGGCATTTGCCTTTTTAGCTCAATTCGGCTTTGACCCCAGCCATTGGCCATCTTCGATGCAGGAGACTTTTCGATGAGCGAAACAACCCAACCCCTTGTCCATTACCGTTTAGCCACCGAATCAGATTTTCCGATCTTGATGGAGTTTTATACCAAGCTCAATCAATTCTTTTATCAAGTGGGTTATCGTTTGCCGCACCCCGAGAATGTTGGCGAAGTGTGGTTGGATTCCTTCCGACGCACGCTGGGGCGTTTTAGCCGCGTGGATGTTGCCGAAATCGATGGACGGGTGGTCGGCTTCATGTTGTGCCGCATCAAGCGTGTCCCGGCGTATATGGGGGGAGTACTGGTAGGGGAATTGAGCGATATGTGGATCGAACCCGAAGCGCGGCGTTTGGGCATTGGGGATAAACTCTCCCGCTTGGCGCTCAACTGGTTGCGCGAGCAAGGGGTACATTCGGTCGAAATCCAGGTGCTGCGCGACAACGAAGCCAGTTGGAAACTCTACGAACGCATGGGGTTCAAGCTCGAATTCCGTGTCGGGCGCTTGCTGTGGGACGAGTATATTGAGGCGTGATTGGCTGCTTGACATTTTATATCATTCATGTATAATCTAAGTGCTAAGAACGGATAATTGAGAAAAATTCACAAATTATATCACTTAGAATATGTTAATTGAATTTAGTGTTGGTAACTATCGCTCTTTTCACAAGCCAGTTGTTTTGAGCCTTTTGGCTACTCGATTGCGCTCGCTGGACAAGGAAATTGACTCACGCAATGTCTTTCGAGTTGGGAAGATTAAGCTATTGCGCAGCGCTGCCATTTATGGAGCAAACGCGAGTGGAAAAAGCAACTTGATCCAGGCAATTTTATTTATGCGCCGTTTTGTCCTAGGATCGTCCACAAAGTTACAAGCTGGAGAACCCACTGGAGTTCAACGATTTTTACTCAACACACAGGCTCAACACCAACCCGCTTATTTTCAGATCATTTTCTTTCTAGATGAAGTTCGTTATCGCTATGGCTTTGAGCTAGATGAGCAATGCGTCCGATCAGAGTGGTTGTATCAAACCAAACAGCGGGAAACACGGTTGTTTGTCAGAGAAACCGATCGGTTTGAAGTCACGACATCGTTTCGGAAGAGCACTCATCTCCTTGAAAAATATGTACGCAGCAACGCATTGTTTTTGTCCGTACTAGCCCAGTTCAATCATCCGCTGGCAATTGAACTTGTTGATTGGTTTCGCAACCGTCTTCGAGGCATATCTGGGATTATGGACGATACCTATGCTGGCTTTACGTTGCAACAATTTGAGACGGATGAAACGGTGGCGCTGCGTATCCGCAATCTGATCCGTTTCGCAGATTTAGGAATTTTGGACTTGGGGGTTAGGACACTCTCACTTGATGATCTTGAGGATTCGAATCCTTTACGCAAAATCATTCTTAAGATCAAAAATGGAGAGCCCTCTACAAGTGAGGTCTCCATTAAGAGCGTTGAAACGATTCATCAACGGTTCGATGGCAAAATCCCAGCCGGTCAAGTGAAATTTGACCTGAGTGAGCATGAGTCTGAAGGGACAAAAAAATTCTTTTACCTGTTAGGGCCGATATTGGATAGTTTGGATAAAGGCAACGTGCTGGTCGTTGATGAATTTGAAGCGCGGCTGCATCCTGTATTATCGCGGGAGATGATTCGGCTATTCAACTCCCCGACAACAAATCCCAAAAATGCGCAATTAATCTTTACGACTCACGATGCAAGTTTATTGGGGGAAGGGATGCTGCGCCGAGACCAAATTTGGTTCACCGAAAAGAATCGATATGGTGAAACTGAGTTATACTCATTAGCTGAAATGAAAGAACGCAACGATGCTTCTTTTGAGAAAAATTATATTCACGGCCGTTACGGAGCGATTCCCTTAATCGGAGGGATGCAGGCCGTCTTTGAGCAGAGGGGCACCGATGACCCGCATCCCCAAACCGAGTGGTCGGAAAATCAGCGATAAAGGACATAAACTCTCCCGGCGCTCCCTAAATGTCCGTGAGTTATCTCCCCGTTTTCTGATCGTCTGCGAAGGCGAGAAGACCGAACCCAACTATTTCCGTTGTTTCCGCGTGAATGCAGATATTGAAGTTGTAGGAACCGGTTGTAATACACTAGGAATTCTCGAATGTGCACGGGAACGTCGGAGAGAAGCTCAACGGCGAGGGTTGAACTATGATCAAGTTTGGTTGGTTTTCGATCGCAATGGATTTCCAGAACAAGACTACCTTGATACCATTCGTTTGGCTCAACAAGAAAAAATACGGGTAGCTTACTCAAATGAAGCGTTCGAAATTTGGTTTATTTTGCATTTCAGCTATTTGGACAGCGCCCTTCCTCGAAGTCAATATTTCAACCTGCTGACAAAGTATTTGGGAAGTTACCAGAAAAATCAATCAGACCTTTATGAAAAACTACTCCCCTATCAAGCACAAGCGATTCGGAATGCAGAAAGGCTACTGAGCAGTTATCTGCCTGAGCATAACCCTGCCAGAGATAATCCATGTACTACGGTTCACCTCCTGGTTCAAGAGCTAAACCGTCACTTGCGTTAGCAGAATCTTGCACGATGTCCTCAGCTGATCGGACCGATGAAAAAGCTCTCAGATAGCTGGTTAGCAGAGATTGTGCGGTCTCTCGGTCTGCAACATGGCGATGGCGTGTTGGTGCATTCAGCTTTGCACTTCCTCGGCAAGCCCGAAGGCGGGGTGCAGATGATCCTGCGCGTCCTTGCTGAAGTGCTTGGCATCTCGTTGGACAATGCTTCTCCGACCGCCTCGGCGGGCACCTTGGCTGTGCCGACGTTCAATTTTGCCTTTGCGCGCGGTGAGCCTTTCGATCGCCAAACAACGCCCTCGGTGGGCATGGGCGTTTTTTCCGAGCTGGTGCGCCAGCACCCCTTGGCACAGCGCACGCCTCACCCTCTACAGTCGGTAGCTGCTCTTGGGCGACATGCGGCTGATTTGGCAAGCCGTCATACCTTGGGCGCTTTCGATCCTGGCTCCGCTTTTGCACGCATGGTCGAGTTGGATTTTAAGATTCTGCTGCTAGGCGCCGATGTGCAGGCGATCTCGTTGCTGCATTACGCTGAACAGCGCGTCGGGGTTCCCTACCGCTATTGGAAAGAATTTCGCGGCCGCGTGCGGATGGGTGAGGCTTGGGAGGAACGCGCCTATCGTATGTACGTGCGCGATTTGGAGATTGACCCGAAGATCGACTTGCACCCTGTGCAGGCGCGTCTCGCTGAGCGAGGCAAGTGGCATAGCCAGCCGCTAAACTACGGCTTTGTCTCGGTCTGCCGTGCCCAGGAGTTTGTGGAAGCAGTCGAACAATTCTTGCGCGAAGACCCATGGAGTCTGGTGACAAACCGGCCTGAAAGTGAGTGAGAAACGTTTTCCTATCAAGCCCTGCTCTAACGAGAAATTTGCATTTTTGTAAGGTTGGGTAAAGACGATCTCGTATAAAATCAGGTCAGATATCGGTGGCAAAGTGTGCTTCGGTTCTTCTTGTTTGGCATGGAGGGCTGAGATGGAAAACCATGTTGCTCTGACCAAGAAATGGACATGGATGTTTGGTGTCATTTTCATCAGCTCTTTCCTCATTGCGCTGCTCTTGCTCAACTTTGTTGCCACCGCAAACGACCTTGCCAAGCCCCTTTCGGCAGGAAACACCACTTGTGAGCCGTATCCGTTTGTTTATACCGCTGAAGTTCTTTATGGCAGCTTCGGCAAAGCGCGCCCTAATCAATGTTATCCCATTGCAGAAGCAGCCAAGTTCGACCTTATCGACATCAGTCCGCAAGGCTACGCCACCCCCCGCTGGTGTGAAAACCCGTCCAACGCTTTCCAAGCTATCAAAGCGCTCAACCCTAAAACGCAAATTGTGTTATATCGCATGGGCCCCGGTCAGTATATTACCAGCACTTGGGGCAGTGTGGGCGATGGCTGGGCATGGATCAAAGCCAATCATGGCAAGGGCAAGCCCGATCGTTGGACAGCTCTGGGGGTCTCTTCCCAGGATTACTTGGTTGCGTTGCCTTATCCTGTGGAACGCGCCATGGAGCTTGGCAATCGTAATTGGCAGACTTATTGGATGGAGAGAAATTACACCGACATCTGGGTCAACAAGCTCAACAATATGGACGGAAGTTACGCTGACGGTATCTTTGTCGATGGGATGCAATACAGCGTCTCGTGGACAAACAATTGGTGTGCCGAAAGCGCTTATAACAGCAGCAACGCCGTCTGTGCGCAAAAAGACCATCCTTCCACTTATTACGACTCTCAGACCAACACGTACAAACAAGCCCTCTGGCGACAGCATTATGGGGAATTCCTCGAACAGGCAGTGCCCTATTTCCAACAGCGCCAGCTTAAGTTCGGGTTGAATGCTTGGCGCATTAATGACGGCAACCAAATCGCTCTCTACCAGCGCTTGGGGGTGCTTGCCATGGAAGAATGCGGCTTTCTATGCACCGGGCAGTTACAGCTAGACAGATGGGAGGAGAAGCTGCGCTCGCTACAAGCAGCCGTGGATTACAGCTATCTCACGGTCAACCTTGCACCGGGCTACAATGAGAACAACGCTGCTCAAGCCATGGACAATACGTTCTGTACTGCAGGGGTTTGTCAGGACGGATGGCAATGGTTGTGGTATAGCTTGAGCAGCTATTGGCTGGCTTATGAACCCCAACGGCAAAATGCTTACTTCTACTTCTCGTTATGGGGGTATAGAGGGAGCTTTTGGTTTGATGAGTATAACCCGCGTTATCTGCACTTGGGTATGCCCAAAGAGCAGGCGCGCCGGTTAGAAAACGGGCTGTGGATGCGCGAGTTCCGGCGTGGTTGGGTTGTAGTCAATCCGACGCTTGATACCAAATTGCTGCAACTGCCCAGCGGACAGGCTCGCCTGCTGGATCACACCAATTTTAAGACTCCAGAGAGCGCCGCAGTAGCCAATCAGTTCAGCATTCCGCCTTTGCGAGGGGTTGTGTTGCTCAAAGAACCTCAACCATCGCCGCTCTCTTGCACCTATTTGCCAATGCTCTCGCGCTAGTTCGAAAAGGCTAGGGTTCGATCCGTTGCCTCTGGCTCATCCTGCAGAGCAACGGTGCGGAGACCCAAATCTTGCTGGTTCTTCCCTGCAATATTACCTCCCTAAAAAGGAAATCTTGCCCATGCCCATCTCCATGCTCGATCTCATCCATGAACTGTGGTTCTTGCGTCGCGATCTCGTGTCGGATGGCTTCGACCAAGCTCTCTATCGCTTGGCGCAGGAAGTGCCGATGACGATCCATGAATATCCCACCGGTGAGCCATGCTGGACCTGGCGCGTCCCCGAAAAATGGACTTGTCATGAGGCCTATCTGGAAACTCTGGATGGCAAACGCTTAATTGATGCCGCCGATCATCCTTTACATGTCGTCTCCTATTCTTTGCCTTTTGAGGGCATCGTCAGCCGCGAAGAATTGTTTGCCCACCTGTACACCCATCCTACCTTGCCGGATGCGATTCCGTTTGTCTTCAAATACTATCAGCGCGATTGGGGTTTGTGTTGCTCGCAGCAGTTAAAGGATTCCCTGACCGATGCACAATATCGTGTGGTGATCCGCACCACGTTTGAAGCGGGTACCCTGAAAGTCGGCGAAGTCATCCTGCCCGGTGAGAGCGAGCAAACCTTTGTGCTGGTCGCCCACCTGTGTCATCCGGCCATGGTCAACGACGA
>QEXX01000144.1 GCA_003130835.1 Anaerolineae bacterium
ATAAGCCCCGGCTGTGATATAAGCAAGTGACCAAGTTGATGCCCTTGATGGAGCGTTGTTGCGAGTGATCATAGTGCCAGCAGATCAGCTCATTCTCATGCGGGTACGGCTTCTCGGCAATGCTGTCGTCCACAATCATGACACCGTCTTCGGATTGCATCCGGCGCACATGTGGCTTGACCATCCGCCACAAGTCGGCGGATGTTTGTGCTTCCCTCGCCAGAAAGCGTTGCACTTGATCATGACTGACTGCTCCGTTCAACAGAGCAGACAAGCCGCTCGCCGTTGTTTGCCCAAGGGCACTTATCAAATAATCGCTGTACAGGTCATGGAGATTGTTGGTTTTCATACTCCAATTTTACTCAAAACTGCGTAAGGTGAGTTAATAACTCACCTTACGCAGTAGCACGAGATTTATCTCGTGGATTTAGGCGACATGAATGTCGCGGCACGAATGATTTATCTCGTGGTTTCAGGTGACATGAATGTCGCGGCACGAATGAACTGCGTAACGTCAGTTATTAAATTCGCTGCTTATAATTTTTCAGCGATCGCTTGAGCCATCTCAAGAGTAGAATGGTTTCCTCCCATGTCATATGTGCGGACACGCCCTTCAGCGATAACCGCTGCAACTGCAGCCTCCAAGTGCTTGGCTTTTTCTACTTCACCGAGCCAATCGAGCATCATCTTCGCGGAGAGGATGGTTGCAATTGGGTTCACTTTGTATTGACCGGCGTACTTAGGCGCCGATCCATGCGTCGGTTCAAATACAGCCAATTTCTCACCGATATTGCCCGAACACCCAAAGCCAAGCCCTCCAACCATTTGCGCACAGAGGTCCGAGATGATGTCGCCATAAAGATTGGGGGCAACCAAAACATCATAATTTAGGGGATTCTTCAAAAGCCACATACAGATGGCATCTACGTTGGCTTCCTCCCATTGAATATCAGGATATTGTCTTGCTACTTCACGGGCGGCCTGCAGGAACAGACCATCCGAAGCTCGCACGACATTGGCTTTGTGGATGACGGTCACTTTTTTGCGCCCGTTTTTCCTCGCAAATTCAAAGGCAGCTTTCACGATCCTTTGCGATGCTCGAAGTGTATTGATCTTGCAAGAAATGGCAACTTGGTCGCCAGATAGGTCTTTGAAGGGGGCGAAATTGGGGGCGTGTTGGGTGAGCACCGCTTTTAGGTCAGCCGGGATGGGCGAAAATTCCACACCCGCATATAAGTCCTCTGTGTTCTCCCGGAAGACAACCAAATCGATTTGGTCGCGATAATTGAGTGGATTACCGGCGTAAGCCTTGCAAGGTCGGAGACAGATGTATAAATCGAAAAGTTGGCGCAACCTGACAATTGGGGAGCGATAGACCAAGCCTTTGCCTTGCAGTTCGGGGATGAGTTCTGCTTCAGCAGCATCGCTTGGTTTTGAGGTGATAGCTCCGAATAGGGCGGCATCGACTTGTTGCAGCAGATCAATTGTGCGCTGAGGAAGCGGGTCCCCTTCGTTGCACCAAAACTCCCAGCCGATGTCTCCGTGAATGAACTCAGCATCGAACGCTAGATGGTCGAGAACTAGGCGTGCGGCATCCAATACATCCTTTCCGATTCCGTCGCCCGGCAGCCATGCGATGCGATATTTTGTCATGGAGGATTTCCTTTCTGCGGTGGCTAAAGGTATGCGCTGTGGGTTCGACAAACATCGTGTCTTATTTTATCGCATTTACAGTGGAATCTCGGTTTGCTTCAGAGTACAGGCGTTGGCGTTTTACCTTCCTCGGAGTCGTAAGAGCCCTCGCCTGCGTGTCTGGGTGGACGAGGACGTCAGCCCGCCAAAAATTGGGGGTGTAAATGGTTTCGCCTGCGCGAATCGGTGACGGATGAAGGTTACCGTTCAAGATTGCCCTGTAACCTTTTTGCCTCTACCGCATCTAAATTGTTGATTTTGCGAATCTATCCATTGGAGAGGTTAGCAGATGGCAGTTCAAGCAAAACCGCAACCGAGAGTGATCATTTTTACAACGCCTACGTGTTCTTTCTGCAATGCTGCCAAGCGTTATTTTCGCGAGCGTGGGATTAAGTTCCGAGATGTGGACGTCAGCCGCGACCCGGCTGCTGCGCGCGATATGATTCGCCGCTCGGGTCAAAGCGGCGTCCCGGTGATCGATATTGGTGGCAAAATCGTTGTGGGATTTGATCGGGCAAAAATTGATCAATACTTAGGCTTGAAATAAACGATCTTTTGAAATGGAGGTAGAAAATGAGCGAAGTCAAAATCCAACCCCTGGGAACCCGTGTCCTTATCAAACCCTTAGACCAAGAGTCAAAAACCGCTTCTGGATTGTATATCCCCGAAACTGCTAAAGAAAAGCCCCAGACCGGCGTGGTGATTGCGGTGGGCGATTCCGAAGAGGTGTGTCTCAAGGTAAATGACAAGGTGTTATTTCCCAAGTACTCGGGTACGGAGTTCAAAATCGACGGGGAAGAATATCTCCTGATGGAGTGCAGCGACGTCTTAGCCAAGTTTTTGAACTAATTCCCCGCATTCAACCGATCAGTGTGCTCTCCTGCGGACAAAGTAAGGAACAGAATGGTTAGGGTGGAAAGTTCCCTTACTTTGTCCCCCTCACTTTCAGCCTGCCTGGATTGATTCTTACCATTTTTATACGAAGCTTTGTTATAATAAATTTATGCGATTCACCCTCATTGTGGATGTTTTGAGAAAGAATTCGATCTCTGTTGATGCTTGTTTCGTGGAGGAAGGTTTGATATGAAAGCGTTATTCATTTTTGCGCTTGTCAATATCTTCCTTGCTCTATCCTATTTCTTGTTATACATTTGGCACTCGATTCGGCGTACCTTCGATCGTTTTCGCCGCGCTCTCAAAACAGCCATCTCATAGCCCTCATTGCTCACCATCTCAAGCCTTTAGCCTGCGACCCCGTTTGTGAATCTTGATTCATCCCGAGTGTCCCTTGACATACCTGTTTAAGGGTTTATAATCGAAATTCGATAACGATTAGCGTAAAAGATAGCTGAAATGGTATTACGGGATTTATTGCTTGGTTTTATTCGCATCCACATCCTATACCATGCTCAAAAGGAACCAATTTACGGCCTGGATTTCCTACAAGAGTTGAGCCGGCATGGCTATCAAATCAGCCCCGGTACACTTTATCCGATCTTTCATAATCTTGAAGCAAAAGGTTATCTGGTGGCTGAAAAGCAGTTGGTGGCGGGCAAGATTCGTAAATATTATCGGACCACCCCAAAAGGTGTACAAGCCTTGCGAGAAGCTTATGACAAAGCTGGCGAACTATGGGCGGAAATTCAAGACCTCGATTTGAACGACAGGAGCTAACGATGAAGACAAAGCGACAGACAGCGATGGCTTTGATTTTGATCATGGGCTTGGTGAGCGCATTTGGTGACATTGTCTATGAGTCGGCGCGCAGTATCAGCGGCCCTTATCTAGCCTTTTTGGGTGCCAGCACCGTAGTGGTGGGAGCAGTATCCGGTTTGGGGGAATTTCTAGGGTATGGTTTGCGGTTGTTCTCTGGTTATTTCGCCGACCGAACGCGCGCTTACTGGGCAGCCACGTTTATCGGCTATGGGTTAATTCTGTGCATCCCGTTGTTAGCATTTGCCGGCAGTTGGCAGGCAGCGGCGCTGCTGTTGATTTTAGAACGCATTGGCAAAGCCATTCGCTCGCCCGCCCGCGATACCATTTTGTCTCATGCCACTCACCAAACTGGGCGCGGCTGGGGGTTTGCCCTGCATGAATTTCTCGATCAAATGGGCGCTATTCTCGGCCCGTTGATCCTTTCAGCGGCGTTTCTTGTAAGCCAAAATTATCGCAACGGTTTCCATTGGCTGTGGTTACCGGCTATTTTCGTGATCGTATTTTTATTGATTGCCCGTTGGAAAGTTCCCGACCCACAAAAGTTGGAAGCCAATCCGATCAAAGCAAAGGATACTCCCGAGAAATCCTCGTTGCCTTTAGAGTTTTGGCATTATGCTACCTTTACCTTTTTGGGGGTAGCGGGGTTTGTCAGCTTTCCATTGTTATCTCTCTATTGGGTAAAAGAAGGGATCGTTCAAGCAGCTTGGATTCCGACTCTGTATGCTATTGCGATGGGTGTAGATGCTGTCGTTGCCTTGTTGGTGGGTAAACTTTATGATCGGTTTGGTTTAAATACCTTGTTCGCCGTGCCTTTTTTGACCCTCCTTGTTCCGCTCAGCGGCTTTTCTAAGTCGGCTGTTCTCATCGGGCTAAGCCTGGTGCTGTGGGGCAGTGTGATGGCAGTCCATGAGACGACCATGCGCGCGGCAGTGGCTGACATCGCTCAAATTCACAAGCGGGCAACCGGATACGGCATTTTCAATACCATCTATGGTGCCGGTTGGTTTGTTGGAGGAACTTTGCTGGGTTGGTTGTACCAAACCGCTTTGTCCTTCTTGCCTTGGGTAGTTTTGTTCTTGGAAGGGTGCGCTGCAGCGACTTTTTGGGCTTTGGTGCGGCGTAAGTCCACGCTTCTTCAAGAGGTGAGAAAAGGAAGGCTCTAATGTATGAGGCACTCAGTGAAGATTATGACCGTTTTGTCAATTGGCAAGAGCGCTTGTCATACGAGCTGCCTTTTTTAGAGAAAATTTTGAACTCCCTCTCCTCTGCTGCCAGTGTTCGAGCGACTGTCTTAGATTCTGCTTGTGGAACGGGAATGCACGCCATTGCCCTCGCTCAAAGAGGGTATCAAGTAGTTGGCAGTGATGTTAGTTCGAACATGATTGCCAAAGCCAGGCAGAATGCGATCAAAGCCGGGGTACCGGTGCGCTTTGAGAAAGTTGGCTTTGGTGAACAAACTGCTCTCTTTGGTCAAAAACAGTTTGATGCGGTGTTGTGTTTGGGCAATTCTCTGCCACATCTGCTGACAGATGACGATTTGTCCAAAGCTCTGCAAGATTTTTTCAACATTCTGCGTTCACCGGGTGTGTTGCTAATTCAAAATCGTAACTTTGATCAAGTGTTGCAAAGCGGGCAACGGGAGATGGCGCCCCAGTCTGCCCAGGAAGGGGAGCGCGAGTGGGTTTTTCTGCGCTTCTACGATTTTTTGGAGAACGGGCTGATGCGCTTTAATTTCCTAACCTTATCCCGCTACGGGACTCAAGATTGGCAACAAAACTGGCAAAGCGCTCTGTTACGACCCCTGAAAGCAGATGAGTTGAGCCAATGGCTTGCGGAAGCGGGATTTTCAACCATCGAACGTTTGGGGAATTTGGCTGGGGAGCCGTTTGATCCTCTTTCAAGTCCGAATTTGGTGGTCGTGGCGTATAAAGCTTAACGTTCCAAGCGATCGCCCAGACAAATGCCTAAGTCGCGAGCTGTTTGAATGACATCGCTGTCGAGAGGCACAGTTTTGGTGCGCTTGGCAACTTTTTCTAAAGGTACATACCGTACATTTGGAGGGTCGAGAGCAACCATGACACCATGCATCCCTTCAGCGAGAGCGCGCACAGCCGCAGCGCCAAAGCGCAAAGCCGTGAGGCGATCAAAGGCCGTCGGTGAACCGCCGCGCAAGAGATGTCCCAGAACCACCAAACGAGCTTCCTTACCGGTGCGCGCTTCCAATTCTGTCGCCACGATTTCCCCAATCCCCCCCAAACGTTCTTGACGTCCGAATTGGGACTGAGCGATAATTTTTCCCCCAAGCGGGTGGGCTGCTTCAGAAACAACGACGATGCTAAAATTGCGCCCTTGGTCATCGCGTTGTTGGATTTTTTGTACCACCACATCGATATCGAAAGGGATTTCGGGAATCAGGATGACATCCGCCGAACCGGCGATGCCACAATTTAAGGCAATCCAGCCCGCATAGCGTCCCATGACCTCCACCACCATGATTCGTCCATGAGAAGCAGCCGTGGTGTGCAGGCGATCGAGGCACTCGGTGGCAAAGGCAACGGCGGTGTCAAACCCAAAGGTGATGACCGTTTTTTCCAAATCGTTATCGATTGTCTTGGGCACGCCAATCACTCGGCACCCCTTTTTATGTAAGGCGTTGGCGATTTCGAGCGATCCGTCTCCTCCGACTGTAATGAGGGCGTCAATACCTTGCAAGCGAAAGGCATCGAGGATTTCATCAGTGCGGTCGACAAATTCGACTGTGCCATCAGCGTTGGCTCGCGGGAAACGTAATGGATTGTTGCGATTGGTGGTACCTAGGATCGTACCGCCGAGGTGGGTGATACCGCGCACAGCCTCGCGGGTCAATGGGATAAATCCGCCATCCGGGTATTGCTGCGGAAACATAATGCCATTATAGGCATCGCGAATACACTTTCAAGCCACGAAGTTGCTTGTTGTGAAAGCTGCCTTGTTTTATCCGCACTGCCTCAGGTGCCATCCTTTTTTGCCAACGTCCAAGCGAGCTTCACAAACCCAAAATTAAAATCCAGTATAATACGGTATCATTTCTGCGTTTCAAAGCCTTGAATTTCTCATTGGTTTGGTTCGTTTCAACGAGAAGATCGGTTCTCAACGGTGCAGAAGTGTTGGAAGTAGAGGAAGGAGGCGAGCTATGGTAAAACTCTCTGATCTAATTAAGATCAGCGATTATGAATGGGAAATTCCCAAAACGGTGAATCCCAAGATGCAAGTGCCGGTGCGCATTTTTGCCACGCGCCGTTTGCTAGAGATGGCGATGGTGGATGAGTCCTTACAGCAAGCGGTCAATTCAGCTACCTTGCCGGGTTTGGTCGGCCATGTGCTGGTGATGCCCGATATGCATCAGGGGTATGGCTTTCCCATCGGCGGCGTTGCCGCCACGCGCTATCCTGAAGGAGTGATTTCACCGGGTGGCATCGGCTACGATATCAATTGTGGCGTGCGTTTGCTGGCTTCTCAAATTGACATCGACGAGGCTGCGCCGTTTCTTGAAGAACTCACGCTTGCCCTCGACCGAAATTGCCCTAGCGGGGTTGGGAAAGAAGGTCATCTTCGCTTGACGGATAAAGAACTGGACAATGTTTGCGTCAATGGCAGTCGTTGGGCGTTGAAAAATGGCTATGCTTCACAAGCTGACCTAGCCCGTACGGAGGAAGGGGGGTGTGTAGATGGTGCAGACCCACAAACGATCAGCAAACGCGCCCGTGAACGCGGCCGAGACCAATTGGGCACGCTTGGCGCAGGCAACCATTTTCTTGAAGTAGACCTGATCGAACGAGTTTATGATGCCCAAGCGGCTGAGATCATGGGATTAAGAGAAGGATGCATTGCTGTTCAGATCCATTGTGGCTCACGCGGCTTTGGCCACCAAATTTGCAGCGATTATGTCGATGAGTTTCAAGCGGCAGTCAAGCGCTATGGCATTCAATTGCCTGACCGAGAATTGGTCTGCGCGCCGCTAACCTCGCCGGAGGGCCAGCGTTATCTTAAAGCCATGCGTTGCGCCGCCAATTATGCCTTTGCGAACCGGCAAGTGCTGGCTCATTATACCCGTTGCGCCTTTGAAGAAGCATTGGGTGGCAAAGTTAAAAATTGGCACCTGCACCAAGTGTATGATATTGCCCACAACATGGGTAAGATCGAGGTGCACGAGATTGACGGCGAGAAGATCAAGGTGTGCGTGCATCGGAAGGGTGCGACGCGGGCGTTTGGTCCGGGCTTTGAAGATCTGCCGCCGGAATACAAACCCATCGGTCAGCCAGTCTTAGTGCCCGGAAGTATGGGCACGGCCTCGTGGGTGTTGCTTGGCACCGAAGAAAGCACGAAACGCTCGTTTGCTTCTACCTGCCATGGGGCAGGGCGCACAATGAGCCGCGCCCAAGCCAAGAAGAAAATCTGGGGAGAAGACTTGCGCAACGCTTTACAGAGTCGGGGCATTCATGTCCGAGTGGGATCGCTGTCTGGTTTAGCCGAGGAAGCCCCTGAAGCTTATAAGGATGTCGATGACGTTGTCCAAACCGTAGTCGGTGCAGGCATTGCCCGTAAGGTTGCCCGTCTTGTGCCGATTGCCGTCGTCAAAGGCTAAACGGTTGGTAGAAATCCTAATGGCTCAGGATTTGCGATAAGAAGAGTTTGGTGCGGTCATGCTGGGGATTGGTGAAAATCTCCTGCGGCGTGCCGCTTTCGACCAACTTGCCGTCATCAAAGAAGAACATACGGTGTGCCACAGCTTTGGCAAAGCCCATTTCATGGGTCACCACAACCATGGTCATGCCACTGCGGGCTAGTTCAATCATGACGTCCAAAACTTCCTTAATCATCTCTGGGTCTAGGGCGGAAGTAGGTTCGTCGAAGAGCATAATTTTCGGCTGCATTGCCAAAGCGCGGGCGATTGCCACCCGCTGTTGTTGACCGCCTGAAAGCTGCGCCGGGTACTTATGAGCTTGTTCGGGAATGCCCACCCGTTGTAACAACTGCATCCCGATCTCTTCGGCTTTTTCCTTTTTCCATTTTCGCACCCAGATCGGTGCTAACGTGATATTCTGCAATACAGTCAAGTGGGGAAACAAGTTGAATGATTGGAAAACCATACCGGTTTCCATGCGTACGCGTTCAACATTGCGCATGTCATGGGTCAACTCAATCCCATCGACAATAATCTGGCCTTGCTGGTGTTCCTCCAGACGATTGATGGTGCGAATAAAGGTGGACTTGCCCGAACCCGATGGCCCAAAAATCACGACCACTTCTCCCTTATAGACCTCTAAGCTAATCCCTTTTAGAGCGTGGAAATGACCATACCATTTGTGTACATCGCGGGTAATGATCATCGGATAGGATCGGTCAACAGTGCTTGGATCACTCATCGCTTGTTCCTCCAATGTTGTGAAACAGGCATTGCCGAAGGGATGATTCCGTCAGGACTTGCCACTGAATTCTTGCCAATTATAACGGCAGTTTTCTCGACTGTCGGGAGGTTTTATTCAAATAAGAGGCGTCGCACAATGGGGGCGAATTTTGCTTTCGTCAGGCTAGCGAGGTCTTGAGGGGAGAGGGC
Source organism: Anaerolineae bacterium (assembly GCA_003130835.1). GTDB lineage: Bacteria > Chloroflexota > Anaerolineae > Anaerolineales > UBA4823 > NAK19. Next base: position 9,005 of record QEXX01000144.1, read on the forward strand.
AATCATCAATCCGCGCTGTCCGCCGGAGATGATGATTTGGGGTAAAGACTCTGCCGATGAATCGATCACCATTTGAAACCCTCGGTTGAGCAGAGCTAGAGGAGAAATGCCACCCGCTTGCAAGCCGGTTAACCGCTCGGCATCCTTTTCGGTTGGGATATGTAGTTTCTTTTCGTTTAGGGTAGCTGCCAAAGCTTTAAGGTCTACTTCTTTGTCTCCAGGCACAATGGCTAGAATGTTGCGGCCGCGCTCCAGTCGGGTGACGACAATCGTCTTATAGACCATCGAGGGCGGCACACCCAACAAAACCGCCGTTTCGACCGCGCCGCGTTTCTCCGGCGATAAATCATAGCGTTGAAAATTAATTTTGCGTTGTTCTAGAAGGCGAATGACATTATTGGCAGCTTTCATCCTGCTTATTTTAACCGACTCTCTGGCTTAGCTTTGGGCAAGCTCAGGGTAAAGATGGCACCGCCCTGGGGAGCGTTGGCAGCCTCTAACCAGCCTCCATGCGCAAGGGCAAGATTTCGGGCGATTGCCAATCCAAGCCCACTGCCGCCTTCAGTGCGACTGCGCGAGCGATCGGCGCGGTAGAAGCGTTCAAAGATGAAAGGCAAATCTGCCTCTGGGATGCCAGGGCCGCTATCGTTTACGGTAATTCTGACCTGTTCGCTGCTTTCCTCTACACCGATCTTAATCCATCCTCCTGCAGGGGTATATCGCAGCGCATTGGACAGCAGATTCCCCAAAACTTGCTCCAAGCGCATCGGATCACCGAGGACTTCGATGGAGGCAAGGCTTTCTTTTTCCCAATCTGGGAGAGAGAGCTGAATCTGTCGTTCAGCAGCTTGAGCTTGAAAGGCATCGCTGATGCGGGTAAGCAATTCTTTAACCGATAGCCGGGTTTTCTCCAGGGACAACTGCCCGCTTTCGGCAAGCGCTAAGGTGCGTAAATCGTCGACCAGGCGGGTGAGCAATTGGTTTTGTTCCAAGACAATTTGTAGATTTTCAACCGAGAGGGGATAAACCCCATCGATAAGCGCCTCAAGATGTGCCCTCTGAACCGCCAGTGGATTGCGCAGTTCGTGGGCAATATCAGCGGTCATAGTTCGGCGGGTTTGTTCGGCTTTTTCTAAAGCTTCTGCCATTTGGTTGAAGGTTTCGGCAAGCAAGCCGATTTCATCACTGCCTCGAACCTTAACTCTCTGAGATAGATTGCCTGCCCGAATCTGCTTAGCGGCTAGGGTTAACTCTCTAATAGGACGGCTAAGGCTGAGGGATAGCAAGACGGCAACCAAAAGGGCGATACCACCGCTAATCGCCGCCGCCATAATGGCGGCGCGGTTCAATCTTTGCACCAAGCGGCTTTCGTCAGCACGGCTGAACATCATTCCCCCTTCGACTAACAAGTAGCCAACCGTCTGGTTTTCGACGCGGATGGTAGTGGCGAGGGCGAGGGAGTTGGCGCTCCATTTTGAGCCGACGTTTTGGCCGCGACTGTCATAAACGACCGTGCCTTCTGGGTCGGCAATTTGAATGCGCTGGTTCATCATCATTCCGCGCATCATACCCTCGCCCCCCTGCATCCCACCCCGGTTTTGCCAACCAAAGCCTCTTTCGCCTGCTCCCCGTGAAAACAGGGTTTCGACTCCGCTCCATGAACGGTGTACTTGATAATACTCTGCCAACCATTGAGCCATTTCATCGCGGTCAACCATGCCTCCTGGGAACATGAAGGCACGCACCTCGTTGGCAGTAGATTGGCGGGCAATCCACACCATGCTCAGCACCGAGAGCAAAACAATCAGCGTAAAGGCTAAAATGAACTTTTTGGTCATGCCTCAGGGTCGCGTGCAAAACGGTAACCAACCCCAAAGACGGTCTCGATGTATTGTGGATGTTTTGGGTCTTTCTCTAGTTTCGCCCGTAAGTTCTTAATGTGAGCATCGATGGTGCGCTCATAGCCTTCGTAGGCTACCCCTTGAGCCGCTTCGAGCAATTGTAGGCGGCTGAAAACGCGCCCCGGCTGGCTGGCTAAGGTCAACAAGAGATTAAATTCGGTCGGGGTCAACTCGATTTCTCTCTCACCGCGACGCACACTGTGGGCATTGACATCAATCTCCAAGTCTGCAGCCCGGATAACCGGCTCCGGGGTTCGCTCACCAGCAGTGCGCCGCAATAAGGCTCTCACCCGTGCCACTACTACCTTGGGCGAGAAAGGTTTGGTCACGTAATCATCTGCACCGACCTCCAGCCCAACGATTTGGTCGGTTTCCTCAACACGGGCAGTAAGCATCAAGATCGGCGTATCCTCCTTCTGGCGGATGGAACGGGCGACATCCAAGCCATCCATGCCGGGCAAGTTTAAGTCTAAGATGACTAAATCGGGGTGATGACGTTCCCACAATGCTAAACCTTTATCGCCTCGCTGGGCGTCTATCACCTGGTAACCGCTTTGCTCCAAGTAAGAGCGCAGCACTTTTACCAACTCAATTTCATCTTCAATGATCAAAATTTTCGCCATCTAGACATAACCCAACTTAACCGCCAACTCCGCGTTATAGAGCGAGCCTCCGGCTGCTCCACGGATGGTGTTGTGCGAAAGGACGGTCAACTTCAGATCAAAGATTGGGTCTGCCCGCACTTTTCCCACTGTGGTGACCATTCCATTCCCGAAGTCGCGATCCAAGCGTGGTTGCGGGCGGTCAACTTCTTCTAAGACGCGGATGACCGGTCGCGGCGTAGAGGGTAACGCTTCACACTCCTGAGGAGGTTGATAGGCGCGCAGTACCTGTTTTGCTGTCTCAACGGTTGTTCTGGTGCGCAATTTCACACTTAAGCAAACGGTATGTCCTTCGGTGACAGGCACCCGGTTGGTATGCGCCGAGATGGTCAAGGGAGCAAATTCAATCTGACCCTCTCGCAAAGAACCGAGGATTTTGAGTGGTTCTTGTTCAACCTTTTCATCTTCTCCGGCGATGAAGGGCAGAATGTTATCATAAATATCCAATGAAGCAACTCCAGGGTATCCTGCCCCAGAGATGGCTTGCATGGAGACGGCAAACACGTACTCTACGCCAAAGGCATCGTTCAGGGCTTTCAAGGCAATGGTCATGCCGGTGCAGGTGCAATTCGAGTTGGTCAGGATGCCACCTGACCAACTGCGCTGTTTTCTCTGGGTGTTTAGGAGAGCGATGTGATCGGCATTGACTTCCGGGAGAAGGATGGGCACATCGGGCTGCATGCGATAAGCCGAGGCGTTGGAACAAACCAAGACGCCGTTTTGGGCAAGCAGCGCTTCGGCTTCCCAAGCGGATTGGGTAGGCAATGCTGAAAAAGCGATGGGGGTTTGCACCGTTTTGGGATCGGTCTCCACAATGGTCATCGTACGCGCCCATTCGGGCATGGGTGTAGTCAGCACCCAGTGACAGGCTTCAGCGTAGGTCATCCCCACCGAGCGATCGGAGCCAGTCAGTGTGACCACTTCAAACCATGGGTGACCATCCAACAGTTGCACAAATCGTTGTCCCACCGTGCCGGTTGCGCCAAGGACAGAAACTGGTATCTTTTTCATCGGACTACCCTCAAATGCAATTTATAAGCCCGAATTATACCTGATCTGTGCCTTTGACGAGGGCGCATGTCTTTGTTCTTTGTGGTGAACGTGTCCGTTTCAGTTTCTGTGATCACCAGCGCTGCTCCCAAAACTCATCCTGATCCATATTTTGGAGAATCAATGCTTGTGCACCACGCTTCCCCTAAAGGGATGGCTGCCCTTAAAGCTCCTAAAGGGAAAAAGCAGAAACTCCTTATTGCTGCTTTGGATTAGATTGCAAGGGAGCAAGAGCTGCAACGATGTTCTGCCACTCAACTTGCCCCTCCTGTGCAGAAGGAAAATCCCCCTGCCCACCAGGAGTGAGGCAGGGGGTGGGTTTCGAGGCGTTACCCTGTGTTTTGCTGCTCAAATGACCCTGATCACTCCCGGATTATGACCCGCTTCCCGGTGTAGGGATTGGTGCCCAGCGGCCGCGTTGCCCGCCCCAACTGCCGCCATGGCAGGGCCCTGAACCGAATCCGAAGCCACGACCGTTTTGGAACATCCAATTCATGCGGGAGAGCATCCAGTCAGCTTGGGCTTGGGTGATGACACCGTCAGCGACCATTTTGGACAGGGCTTCCTTCTTTGCCTCCAAAAGCTCGGTTTGAAACTGCTCAAGGGTCAAACCTTTTTCTTGGGCAATTTGCCACAATGTCTTGCCGGCAGTTAGCTGGCTTTCGAGCGCCTCAACGGATAAGCCAAGCTTGGGAGCGATGGCGGCAATCAGGTAATCGTGCATCCAGCCATCCTGCGCCCCTTGACTCCAGCGTCCCATCATGCCGCTGTTATTCCAACGTCCCCTCCATCCAGAAGGTGCATTGTTTGGGGGTTGGCTTTGCGCAAAAACAATGCCTGTGACGCCGAAGACCAAGACCACAATGGTGGCACCGATGACCATAAAGAAAATATTCTTCAACATATCTACCTCCAAGGAAAGAATGAATTGTTTTGAACTGCTCATAGGATAACAGGGGGATGTGAAGAAGTTATGAAGGAGAAGTGAAAAAGCGGTGTGACTATCCACAATGATATAATGTTTGTGTGCCAACCCCTTCGGTCGAACAACTTCTCCCGATTCTTCAAACTGCGGTCGGTCCAGTGATTTTGGTCTCCGGTGTGGGTTTATTGCTGCTTACCATGACCAATCGTCTCGGGCGGGTCATTGATCGCGGGCGCAGCCTTGCCCAAGAGCATCGCACCAACCCCAACGCCGACCAAGAACGCATTCTGACTCAATTAATGATACTAAACCGCCGTGCTGCGCTCATCCGGCGTGCGATTACGTTAGCTTCCCTAAGCGTGCTCTTGGCTGCGATCTTGGTGATCGTTATCTTCTTAACCGCCCTGTTTCACTGGGAAGTCTCCATCTTTTTGAGCGGACTTTTTATCACTTGTATGCTTGCTTTGATCGGCTCGTTGATTGCCTTTATTCAAGACCTCAATCTGTCGCTAGATGCCTACCAATATGACATCAAGGATGTGATGGGGAAAAAATCCTTTTGAATCGCTTAGCCTCCGATTTCACTCATCACGCGGTTGACAGCAATTTCATTCTGCGCCAAACCATGCCCCCAAGGCTTCTCCCATAAGCCTCCCAAAATGAGGTCTCTCAGTTCGTCAAGGGTAGCTCCCTGACGTAGGGGGGTGAGCAAATCGACTTCTCCCTCACGGAGCAAGCAGAGACGCAGTTTTCCATCAGCAGTCAAGCGCGCTCGCGTGCATAAGGCGCAAAACGGTTTACTGACCGAAGCAATGAAACCGACTTCCCCCTGAGCGCCGGGGATGCGGAAGACGCGTGCTTCTCCATCCAAGTGCCCATCATACAATGGTTCTAGTTCTCCGAAGGCTTGCTCTACCATGCTGTAGACTTCATCCATTGTGACCAACTGGTTTTGTTGGAACTCCGTTGCGCCACCTAAGGGCATCATCTCAATAAACCGCACCTGCCATGGATGGTCGAGTGTCAGACGGGCAATGTCGACCACGTCGTCTTCGTTATAATTGCGCACCACGACAGCATTAATCTTCACGGGGGTCAAGCCAGCTTCTTCGGCAGCTTGAATCCCTGCCCAGACATCTTCTAGCTTGCCCCAGCGGGTGAGGGTTTGGAATTTTTCAGGGTGGAGTGTATCTAAACTGATATTGACGCGTTGTAACCCGGCTTCTTTCAGTTTGCGCGCCAATTTGGGCAATAGAATGCCGTTGGTGGTCATTGTCAAGGTTTTCAAGCCCTCGATGGCGGCGATTTCCCGCACCAATTCGACCACGTTCATCCTGACCGTTGGTTCACCACCGGTCAGTCGAATCTTATCGAAACCCAGACGCACAAAGAGCTTGGATAAAAATAGAACTTCTTCATCTTGCATCAACTCGCGGTTAGGGCGAAAGGTCATCTCTTCGGGCATGCAGTAGACACAACGCAAATTGCAATGGTCTGTGAGGCTAATGCGGAGGTAATGAAGTCTGCGGCCAAAGCGATCGATTGCCATACCATACCACCTATAATTAGATACTTCTAATCCATATTATACCGTAAGGAGCCCATTCCGAGCAGAATCCATTCCGTTTTTGCCAAAACCAACCTGTTTCTGTTCGTGATAGAAATTTTCCCACAACTTTCCCAAAACTGGAAGGTGATCCTTGGCAACCATCAGGGCAGGATGATCGGTTCGCTTGGGGAGGTTGAGATGCTTCGGATGCGTCAGATCTACATCGCTTGGCAACGCGCAAGCTTTACATGCTATAATTCCCATACCTGCGCAGATTCGGACTTCGCTTCGATGTTTGAGATCGTTGCCTTTGATGCTGATGATACCCTATGGCACAACGAAAGCCGTTATCAGGCTGCCAAGCAGGCGTTTGTGCGCCTGATGTCCGCGTTTCAGCCGCCTGAAAAAGCCGCAGCAGTGTTCGATCAAATTGAGCTGGGGAATCTCTCCTTGTACGGCTATGGGATGAAAAGTTTTACGCTTTCGATGATTGAAGCTGCTTTGGCTTTATGTGAGGGGCAACTCGGCGGCAGGGAAATTCGGGCAATCCTGGACTTGGGCCGTCAGGTGCTGACCGCCGAGGTGGAACTTTTTCCGCATGTCGCCGAAACGATCGCCCAATTAGCCGCAGTCTATCCCTTGATGCTGATTACGAAGGGAGACGCCAGCGAACAAGAACAAAAAATCCATCGTTCGGGAATCGGGCATCACTTTCGCATCATCGAGATCGTCCACGATAAGACGACCGCCACCTATCAAAGGATTCTTGCTAAATATAACCTATCGCCGCACAGGTTTGTCATGATCGGCAACTCTCTGCGCTCGGACATTTTACCAGTGGTGCGAATTGGCGGAATCGCCATTTATCTGCCTCACGAGCTAACGTGGGCGCATGAGTTAGAGCATGACGGGGAACTGGTTGAGGGTTCCTATTATCAACTCGACCGATTTGAGCAACTGCCTAGTTTCTTGAGCTATCTGCAGGAAACCTTGCCGATTACTTCACCGTCGACAGCGAAGCATTCAGGATAATCTCTCCCACTTGGTGTGCAGCGGCTTCATTGCCTCCTTCTAGAACAATCACGATTGCCAGGGGAGTTCCTTCCCACCCAAAAGCTGTTCCCGCAATATACCAACTGGTTGGCTGAACTTCCTCGTTGTAAACCGTGCCGCTCAAATGCCAATGCAACCCTGTCAAGTCGGTGTGTTGCTTTAAGAACAGCTCGATGTCTGAGGGGGAATAAACGGTAAGGGAGCCCGTTTCAGCTTGGATGGGCACCCACCCTGTGTTGGGCAAATGGAAGGCATCCACCAATTGCAACGGTAAGCGAATGCCTCCGTTGGAGATAGCGGCCGCTGCACAGGCTGCTTGTAGGGGCGTGATTTCTTCATCGCTTGCAGGTTGGCGGCCGTCCATCAAGCCATCCGGTAAACCTAGGGCGCGCACGTCACGAAGCTGCAAGGCTGCTATCCCCTTTGGAAAAAGAGGAGGGCCAAGCGCACCAATCGCATACCGACCTTGAAACGCCCGGTTTAATAGCGGAGCATTGGCATCTTTCAGGTAGGAATCGAGTTCAGTCGCTAAACGATTCGAGTCAAAGGCAGGCTGGGAGGCGATGGCGAGTATCTCACCATTTTGAGCATTGACGACTACGGCTGCACCCCTCTGACCGCTCATGGCGCGATCGACTGTTTGCTGCAATTCTAAATTGAGGGTTAAGCGCACGGCAATGCCCGGCGGGGGTGTGCCGGTCAACAGGCGTTGCCATAAGATTACCGAGATGCGATACCCCCTCTCGCCGCTTAGCCATTCATCTAAACTCCTTTCTAAGCCGCTTTGACCATACACGGGATGAGAATATCCGATCAATGGGCTGAGCGGCGGATACAGGACTCTGCGAACAAAGACACCGTCATCCTTTTGACGTTCGGAAATTGCTAAGGGGCGCAATTCGCGGTCGTAGATTGTGCCCCTTTGGACGAGCTGTTCGTAGATGTAGCGCCGGGCGTTGTCCGTGCGTGCCAGCAGGACTGGAGCCCGATAGAGCGCAAACCAACCGTTTGCCAATGCCACGGCGACGAAGCCCAATAGCAAAATGCCCCCGAAGGTTAGATAAGGTGTAGGATTGGGAAGAATGCCGGGCTTTGGTTGAACGGAATGGCTGACTTGTAACGCCAGTCCGAGCATAATGCAAGAAACCAACAAAGACGAGCCGCCATAAGAAACGAAGGGCAGAGTGACGCCGGTCAGGGGCAACAGGCGGAGATTACCCCCGATGATCAACAGGCTTTGACCGCCGAAGTAAGCTGCAATCCCGATCATTAAGAAGCGCTGGAAGCGATCCTCTGATTGCATGGCGAGGCCAATGACGCGCAACGAGAGCAGTGCTAAACAGCCTAAAAGGGCAAGGCTACCGATCAAGCCACTTTCTTCTGCGATGGCAGCAAAGATAAAATCCGAATGCGGCACCGGCACTTGTCCCGGATAACCCAAGCCCAATCCCCGCCCGAACAATCCGCCATTTGCGACTGCAATTAAGGATTGGACAATTTGATAAGAGCGATGGATGGGGTCTGCGTATGGATTGAGCCAGGCTTCTACCCTCCAGCGAACCACATCAAACAGGACGATCCCGATCCCTAGCCCGAACAGGATGCCCATTCCACCCAATAGCAAAATCCAGCGTTGTTCGGTTGCAAAATAAAAGAGCACGGCTGAGAGAAAAAAGAAGAGGGAGGCTGTACCGAGGTCGCGCTGGACAACCAACAAGCTCACGGCAAGCAGGCTCATGACCAGGCTTGGTGCTAGTACTGCCAGGCGTTGTTTTGAGCCTACAGCCCTCTGGAAGAATGGCTGGCTAACCGCTAAATAAGCTGCCAGATACACAATTAACAAGAGCTTCATCGGCTCTGAGGGCTGAAGGTAAATCCCACAACAACCCAACCACAAACGCGGCAGCCCCTCTCCGGCCGGATTTGCACCAAAGATCAAGGTTGCAAACACTAAGACAAGCCCACCGCTCAACCACAGATACTTAAAGCGCCTCAAGTAGGAGAGATCGGCGGGGGCTTTCAAAATCGCCATCATGACCAAGCTAGAGATCACCAACCAAATCGTCTGCCGTTGCGCATGATAGGGGGATAATCGCCAAAGGGTCATCAATCCCCATCCCATCAAGAGAAACGCGCTGGGCAGAAGATAGGGGTCGCGCTCGGGCGCCGTCTTTTGAGCAACAAACCACACCCCGCCCAGACAAGAAGCCCATACGAGGAACCCAATGCCCGATTGCCAAGCTCGCTCTGTTGACAATGTCCCTGAACGGACGACCGAAGATAGGTTCAAGGAAAGCGCAAAGAGCAGCATGATGCTAACTGCCAACAAGACTAGGGCACGTTCACGATGAAAGGAAGCAGCGTGTTCGATTTTCATCCCAAAGGATGATTCCCAAATATGGACTTTGTCAGGTGGTCTTTGAGCAGCTTAGCCATTGCTTCTTGAGGCATTTGCGCCGGTTGTCTTCTTTGGTCGCCGCCTCTTCGTATCCCTGCCACTTCGCTTACAAGGAGCAGATAAATCGTTAGAAGTATTTGTCAATCAGCAAACTCAGGCGCTGGCGCGTTTCGGGTGGCACCAGATCTTTGCGGGTGATGAAAGCATCGGAAAGCGCTGAGCCACAATTGCAAGTCCGTTCGGCGCTAAGATTGCGTAGCAGATTGCGCACTGCCTGTTGGGCAATCGCTGTGTTGCGGTTTAAGACCTGAATCACTTGTTCCACCGTCACGGGAGTCTCGCTAATGTGCCAGACGTCGTAATCGGTCACGTGTGCCATAACCGCATAACACAGCTCGGCTTCGCGCGCCAGAAAAGCTTCAGGGGAAGTGGTCATCCCGATAATGGACATGCCCCACGAACGGAAAACATTGGACTCACTGCGAGTTGAAAAACGAGGGCCTTCGATGGTGATCAGAGTGCCACCGCGATGTACAATAGCACCCGTTGCTTGGATGGCTTGCAATAGATTTTCGGATAATTGAGGGCAAAACGGATCGGCTACACTGATATGTACCACGCAGTTGCCCTCGAAAAAGGTGCGCTTGCGATTGCGAGTGAAGTCAAAGAGTCCATCTGGAACGACCAATTCTCCCGGTGCATAATCTTCCCGGAGAGAGCCAACGGCGGAAATGCTGACAATCTGTTCGACGCCTAAGCTCTTCAGGGCATAGATGTTGGCGCGGTAGTTCACTTCGCTCGGCGAAAAGCGGTGCCCTTCTCCATGGCGGGCTAAAAAGGCGATTGGTTTTCCCTCAATCTTGCCACAGACGATCGGCGCGCTAGGCTTACCAAATGGGGTTGACACGTCAATGACTTCCACATTCTCCAAGTCGGGCATCTGATAAATTCCCGATCCACCGATGATGGCTAAGTTGGGTTTTGGGTTCATAGAGCCTCCCGTTCTTAAGAAATCGTTTCAATCTTGAAGTGCACTTGCCCGCAGCGGATTTCATCCCCGCTGGTTAATGCCGTGGGTTCCGTCAGGAGCGTTTGGTTAAGGTAAGTGCCGTTGGTCGAGTTTAAGTCTTCTAGCCACCATTGTCCCTGACGATAGAAGATGCGCGCGTGATGGCTGCTCACCGTGCTGTCCGCTAGACATAAATCGCAATGGGCGTCGCGTCCAATGCTAATCTCAAGCTGTTGATAGGTGCGGGGCAGAGGTTCATTCTGTACCCGCAGGGAGAGTTTTGGCAGCGCCTCCAAGGAGAGTGCGCGGCCTTGCCGCTTCAGGTCTTGGTACAGCGTCCAAAAAGCCCATCCCAAGAAAGCGTATAACCCCACTGCAATCAGGATGCGAACGATCAGCAGTAGAATGGCGCTCATCTTCCTATTGTGTATTCAGCGATAGTTTCTGCGTCTTGCCGGGCGCTTGACGATCCTCGCCATAAACCAACGGTATACCGGCCAACGAGATGACATCTCCAGGGGAGAGGATCGCTTGACGGATGGGCTGATTGTTGACTAAGGTACCCCCTGCTGAGCCTAGATCGAACAACCGATACTGTCCACGCACGGCTCGCAGTTGTGCATGTTGGCGTGAGACGCGCGCATCATCGAGCACCAAATGGTTATCTGGGTGTCTGCCGATGTTAATCACGGGTTTATCCAACGGGAAAATGTTTACGCCGTTAACGATGAGAAAGGCGTTTTGGGGTATCTCGGGGTGATCTTGGGCTTCCTTTTCATTGATCCCGTGTGTTTCGGTCATGTCTTGCGAAAAATAGCCACTGATGCTGACCTGAGGATAAGGGATGTCCTCGTCTTCGACAATCTGAATGACCGGTGGGCTGGCAAAGGTCAATCCAGCCTTTGTCGCCAGGTGTTCCAATTCCTCTTCCAGTTCTTTCAGAAGAGGTTGTTGTTTGCGCAATTTTTCAGCATATAGCGGAGAGGCTGCCAGCAGGAAATAGTTGGGTGCCAGAAGATGGCCATCTTGTAAAGTTTGATGGTTTTCCTGCAAAATGCGGCGCAATTGAGCAGCAATCTCTTGACTGTCGAGCTTAGAGGATACGATCTGCGCTGTTGAGCCTTCAATGACGGCTTTTAAGCGCTGTTCTAGCTTGATGAATTGCTCTTTTAGGAAGCTTTTAGCGTTCATCGTGATTCTTATCTTACCACGATGTAAGGACGCACAAGATAAATTGCAGATGAGAAGAAATCTAGCAAAGACTTTCCAACACTATGACCCGCCGGGCCATTCTGGGGCGCCTCACTCTGGACACTGGATATCCAGATAGGATAGCCATCGGAGCATCTCGTCTGCAAGGTGGAGGTCATCATATTCATCGCCAATCCACGCAAACCAAAGCGAACCATTGGGGTCAAAGAGGAACAGGCTGACATCGAAAGAAAAGGCTTCCAAACTATTTTGCATTTGTTCAACAAAAGGTAATTGATGAGGAAGCAAAATGACACTGCTTTGCGCAAAAGACACGTTTTGGGAAGCGGACGGAGTCACAAGCAACAATTTGGCTTGAATCTCTGCGGTTTGAGCGAAAGTATCCACAAGGTGATTTAAAAAGTTGTGACATGGCTGACAAAGTAACGAATGCACCTGAAGCAAAGCGAGATAGCGTTCACCAAGCCGAAGCAACCCCTCTTGTTCACAGGCAAGGAAAAGATGCATAAAATCTCTTTCACCTGAAAAACGAATCCAGGTCATCATTCACCTCCAAAACAACCATCCTATGCTCTTTAGGTCGAACGAATCAAAAAAAGCATTGCTTCTAGCATTTGTCCTTTTGTACCTTAAGAAAACCCCGAGCGAGGCTTTTTGTTCCTGAGCCGTGATTTTGCCATGACTTCCAAACAGAATAAAAATACGATGGTTTACTCTCCGAATGGTTTGTTTCGTGGTAAAATTTCGATACCCTTCAGTTCTGCGGAGGGATGGCCGAGTGGCTTAAGGCGCCTGTCTTGAAAACAGGTATGGAGCAATCCATCGTGGGTTCGAATCCCTCTCCCTCCGCCTGCTCCACCGGTTGACCTGATTGCAGATTGTGGGGCGAAGGCGTGTGTGAGTACATTTCCATTTTCGGGGAGGTGCCAGAGTGGTCGATTGGGGCCGCCTGCTAAGCGGTTGCCGGGGGAGAACCTCGGCCGCAGGTTCGAATCCTGTCCTCCCCGCCTGTGAACAGCAGCACGTCAGTATCGGAGAATGACCTGCTGCTGTTTCTTTTCCTATGCTAGTGGGTGAGAGGAGGCAAACCAGAATCGGATAAACTCGCATGCTCGATGGCTTGCAATGGGCTGGCAGCTACCTCGCCTTCGATTGGGTTTGACAGAGGACTTTTGGGGTGAAAATCTAAGTTTGCGATTCATCCGAGCTTGCCCTTCAATTGGCAGGATGTATCCTGAATAATTGATAGGAATCATCTCCGTAGACTCTTTCAAGCGTTGAGCAATCGAGTGTAACGGTAGATGGCAGGACAAGGTGATTGACCCCTTCCGAAGAGAGTTGAGCCAGCGCCTCACATGAAGGGTTTCGGTAAAATTGGTCGGCAAGTCGGTAACGGCGATACCATTCGATCACTTCTAATGGAGCATACGGGTGCGACTTAAAATCGACATAAATTGGTGCGCCGCTTGCTAGGCGGAAATCTTGCAGTTTTAGGGGAATCAGATAGCAATCTTGGGGTTGCTTGGTTTGCGCGACAAAGGCGATCAAAGGGCGTTCGGGTTGTGCGCGTTTGCGTTGCAAATCCAAGCTAATGCGCACCCAACCGAGTAACAGGGTGGTGGCAATCAACGCAGTGGAAAGCGAGGGCAAGACCCAAATCAAAAGTTCGCGGTGGGGCTGCTCCGCTTCAGAAGGGATGAGTCCGACTAGACGGCTGACCAAAATGGTGACCGAAAGGGGGACTAAGACCACTGATACCCGCCATGGAAAGAGCAAGGCAAGGCTCGGATTGCCCAGAAAAAGGACAGCTAATGTTAAGAGTGCTCCCAAGAGCAAAGGCAAGCCGAGCAACCAGCGCAAACCTGGATGGCGCGTCCAATATAGACCTGCCAGCATTAGCAAGAGTTGAATGACCGAACTGGCATTGAACCAATTCCTCGGATCGGCGTGATGGGGAATACGGATTTGATACAGGATGCTGTGTGCTTCTTGCCTGACTTGAGGCGCGATGCCAACCACAAAGGTCAAGCTATAAAAAACGCTCGGTAAGATGAGCACAAAGAAGATCAAGCCATCTTTTGTTAGGCTTCGAAGCGTTTGGCGAGTGGAATGAGTGTTGTTGGTTTGATGGGCTTCTGCCAATTTCCAAGTTTCGATGCCCAAAAAGAGCAAAACGGCGGAAAGCAAATAGGTGGGATGAAACCATGTGGCGAGGGCTAAAGCGAGGAAAGCAGGGTAATGTTTCTCTTGCAGAGCCAGATTGACGGCTACGAGAAGCAGTACACCGAAGGCACTTGGTTCAAAGACGCTGCCCAACAAGCGGTGATTGGCTAGGCCCCCTTCAAAGGCATACATCCATTGAGCTCCCAAGGTGCGCGAGAGCACAAAGCGAAACGCAGCGGAATGGATGAGGAAAAACAGTGCCCAGAAAATTAGGCGGCGGGAGCGCGGGCGTAAGTCCACTTGGCGAGCCGCAAGCTGATAGAGGGTGGTGAAATAGAGGCCGAGCAGGAGGAGGTAGTAAAAGTAAAACAAGCTGGGTGCATGGAACCAGCGCAGGGTGACGCAAACGAGCGCGGAGAAGAGCGGTGTGGGATCGCGGGTGTTCGCCAGCCAATCTTGGCGTAAATCGCCTTGGTTAGCGCAGGCAGCTCCGTGTAAGAAATAGGTGTTTTGGTTGGAGGAGTACAAAGGCGACTGCGTATAGGCGACACCAAATAAAACACACCAAATTAGAAAACTTAACCAAGAACGGATTGTCCTTCGGAGAGTCATGGATAGGATTGCTCTTATGCCAAGGGTTCACTGACGTGATGACAATTTTACCCTTATCCTAGTCGTTTGCCGTGCCCATTCGAGCTGCAGCGATTGACTCTGATTCGGTGGGAGCGTGTGACTAACTGGGGCAGGTTGAAGCCTAAGGTTGAATCAACGTTTCGTGTGGTGAGCCAAGTGTATTTTCTGATTCTTGTAATGAACTTGTCGGATCAAGGCAGGCTTTGGACGCTTTGCGCTTGCCCAGTATGTGCCTGCGTCTCCTGAAAAGGCAACTTAAGGCTCTCACCTTACGCGGTAGCACGAGATTTATCTCGTGGTTTCAGGTGACATGCATGTCGCTTACGCGGTAGCGCGAGATTTATCTCGTGGATTCAGGCGACATGAATGTCGCTTACGCGGTAGCGCGAGATTTATCTCG
>QEXX01000023.1 GCA_003130835.1 Anaerolineae bacterium
AGGATATCTGACCAGTTAGCGACCTCATGACTTTGCACCGAGAGTTGTGACTTGCCCAGAAGATTGGCTAGTAATTTGGCACTGGAGAGAAGGTTTTTGTAGATCGAATCAAGATAAAGGTGGTTGAAATAAAGTGTGATGGCTACCCCCCCAACAATCATAATCACAATGAGCAAAATGACAATGGGATAGGCAATCCGAGAACGCAAACTTTGCCCCATTTTTATCCCTCAAAACGATATCCTGAACCCCTTACGGTAAGAATGCGTCGCGGTTGTGCCGGGTCGTCTTCAATTTTTTCTCTCAACCAGCGGATGTGAACGTCAACGGTGCGACTGCCACCGCTGAAATCCCATCCCCAAACCCTTTCTAAGATCAGTTCCCTTGAAAGCATTTGACCTTTGTGGCGGACAAGGAAGAGCAGCAAATCAAACTCTTTGGGCTTTAGATTTAAGGGTTGATTATTCTTATAAGCCTCTCGACGAGTCATATCGATGGTTAAATCACCAAAGTTAATAATTTCTTTCGGGATTTGAGCTTCGGTGTCAATTTCAGCGCGGATCAAGCGTACACGTCGCAAATGGGCTTTAACGCGTGCCATCAGCTCGCGCATCGAAAAGGGTTTGGTTACGTAATCATCGGCTCCCATTTCTAAACCAATGACTCTATCAATTTCTTCGTCTTTGGCTGTAAGCATGATGATCGGGATGTTCATTTCTTGGCGAATCACGCGGCAGACCTCAAAGCCATCCAAGATAGGCAGCATGATATCCAAGATGATCAGATCAGGTTTTGATTTGCGTGCCACCTCAATGGCACTTTGACCATCGTCAGCCGTTTCGACTTGATAACCCTGCCTAGATAAATTGTATGCTAACGTGTCTCGAAGGGCAACTTCATCTTCGACAACGAGAATTTTATCGCTCATTTTCTTTTCTCCATTTTTGGGAAGGAACATTTAGCACCATATCTTTTTTTAATCTTATCTAATTGACAATCCTTTCGTTAACCTAACTTGATTATACAGTTTCTTGCCACGCTAGGAAATTAAATCATGCAAATAAGGTTAATGAATCTTGACAATCCCTTTGAGCGAATATCGTTATGTACGTCTTTCAGTAACTTTTGGAAGGGACATATTCCGGATAAACGTGCAGAAGGAAACGGGATATAATTTGTGAAGATTGAACTTAACCCCATGATAGGAGAGACAAGACGTGCAATGAGCCTTGAACACCTTGTGGGAAATCTGAAAGAACAAAGTGCGCTTAGAAAGTTTGCCAATTTTGCCTTGGCTGTTTTAGTCTTAAATATCTTGGTTATTTTATGGGGTGCAGTTGTGCGTGCCACGGGTTCGGGGGCAGGATGTGGCAGTCACTGGCCTTTATGCAACGGAGAAGTTGTACCCCTTCAACCTGAAGTTGAAACCCTAATTGAATTCTCGCATCGTCTGACGAGTGGACTGGCTTTTTTAGGTGTAGTGGGATTATTCCTTTGGGCGCGTAAACTTTACCCTTCAAACAGTGCAGTGCGGCGATTCGCAGTGTTCTCTTTGGTGTTTATTGTGATTGAGTCGTTAATTGGCGCAGGGTTGGTGTTATTCGAATTGGTGGGACAAAATGCATCGATAACTAGAGCAACGGCGGTAAGCCTTCACTTGCTAAACACTCTGATCCTGTTGGCATTTCTAGCATTGACCTGGTGGCGTTCCCTCTTTCCGCAAACCGAAAAGCCGCTTGGCGGGGTTCGATTTCCTTTCGCTATCCATTGGTTAATCTTTGGGATCACGGTTGTGTTGGTCGGGGTGAGCGGGGCAATAGCTGCTCTAGGAAACACACTCTTCCCGTCCGAAAGTCTATTGGAGGGGATTCAAAAGGATTTTGATCAGGCATCTCATTTTTTGATTCGCTTACGGGTTTTGCACCCCGTCTTCGCCTTGGTTGGGGCGTTTCTCGTGTTAGCTGTCATCAATCGAATGATCGAAAGTGATGGCCGATTGCTTGTGCGCCGATTGGGCGTGATGGTCATCAGTCTGGGTGTTTTGCAACTGGTTGCTGGCTTTGTTACCCTTGTGTTGCTTGCGCCGGTTTGGATGCAACTGATTCATCTGGTAATTGCTGATCTTTTATGGATAACTTTTGTGCTCTTTCTCGATACCAAGCGGCATTCCTATGTGTCTAGTGAGTAGAAGCGATGAGACCTGAACAAGCAGCCCTTTTTGCTCGTCTGCAGGAGTTACGTAAACAGATTCAATATCATAATTACCGCTATTATGTCCTCAATGATCCGGTCATTAGCGATTATGAATACGATCAGCTCTATGCTGAGTTAATCAAAATCGAACAAGAACATCCGGAGTGGATCACACCCGACTCGCCCACCCAAAGGGTGGGTGGACTGATTGCAGAAAAGTTCGAGAAGGTGCAACATCCTGTTCCTATCTTGAGCCTTGCCAACGCCTTTGCCAAAGAAGAAGTTCAGGAGTGGTTCGAAAGAATCAGCAAGTTAGATGAACGAGTAAGACAAGCTGATTTTATTGTTGAGCCTAAAATCGATGGATTGACGGTGGTGCTCCATTATCAGGATGGTTTTTTTGTCAAAGGCGCAACGCGCGGCGATGGAATGGTCGGCGAAGATGTCACCGCTAACCTCAAAACGATCAAGGCCTTACCCCTCAAAATACCCGTATCCCCCTTATCGACACTTAAAGTGCCAAGCTCTCTGGTTGTCCGAGGCGAGGTCTTTATTACCATAAAGGATTTTGAAGAACTGAACCGCCGTTTAGAAGCAATGGGCGAGAAGACCTATTTGAATCCACGGAATACGGCTTCAGGGAGTTTGCGCCAACTGGATCCGCGCATTACGGCGATGCGGCCTTTGACCTTATTGACCTATGATATCGTTCAAACCGATGAAGAGCCTCCCCAAACGGAAAGCGAGTTATTAGAAAGGCTGTACGATTTTGGTTTTCCGGTGGTTGAAAGCCGCTATTGTGCCAATTTGAGCGAGGTATTTGAGGCTTACGAAGATTACTTAAGCCGGCGGGATGAGCTTGGCTATGAAGCGGATGGAGTGGTCATCAAATTGAATGATATTACACTGGCAAATCAGCTAGGTGTGGTTGGCAAAGATCCGCGAGGAGCGCTTGCCTTTAAGTATCCTGCTCGGGAAGTCTCAACAAAACTGTTAAATATCGGAGTCAATGTCGGCCGCACCGGTGTGCTTACACCGTATGCGATTTTAGAGCCTGTGGAGATTGGTGGAGTGATTGTAAAGCAGGCGACGTTGCACAATTTCGATTTTATTGCTCAAAAAGATATTCGCATTGGGGATATTGTGTTGATTAAGCGAGCAGGAGATGTTATTCCATACGTTATTGGACCGATCATTGACCGCCGAGATGGCTCGGAACAGAATTTTATCCCACCGAAGCAATGCCCGGTGTGTCATCAAGCAGTGGAACATATTGAGGGGGAAGTTGCTTGGTATTGTGTCAATGCGGCTTGTCCAGCGCAGGTTGTGCGGAATATTGAGCATTTTGTCTCCCGGTCCGCTATGGACATTGTTGGAGTAGGAATTAATTTGGTAGAGCAGTTTGTGCAAGCCGGACTCGTCAGCGACGCAGCTGATCTCTATCGTTTGAGGAAAGAAGATTTATTAAAACTCGAAGGTTTTGCCGAGAAGAAAGCCGAAAATGTCCTACAGGCAATCGCCAATTCAAAACACCAGTCACTCACTCGCTTAATCATCGGTTTAGGTATTCGAGGGGTTGGAGAGGTGGTTGCTGCAGATTTAGCCAGACGCTTCAAATCACTAGATGCACTAATGTCTGCGACCCTCGAACAATTACAATCCATCGAGGGAATTGGCCCGAATACTGCCCAGGCAATCGTCGATTGGTTTCAGCAACCTCGCAATCGGGAATTTTTGGAGAAACTACGTGCATGCGGTGTTTGGCCAGTGGAATCCGGCGAAACGCCAGAGGGTCGGGGACAGGTATTTGCAGGGATGAATTTTGTGGTTACTGGTACTTTGCAACGCTTTACTCGTGAACAGATCAAGGCTTATATTGAACAAAGAGGCGGTAAGGTGACCGATTCGGTTAGCAAGAAGACGCATTACGTGCTGGTGGGCGAAAATCCTGGTTCAAAATATGAGAAAGCGCGCAGTTTAAATATTCCCATCATCGATGAAGCAACCTTCCTCAGAATGGCAGAAGGCGCTAAGGAGTGATTTTTGGGGCAGGTGTAAAAGAGAGAATGAGAAATTTTTTATAAGGAGTATCCATGGCTGATCAAATGGCAGATTCAATTCAAAAACGGATTGAGGCAATGAACCGCCGCGTTGAGAGCATCCGTCAACAAGATTTATATTTTTATAATCAACCCGTTGAGGAACTGCGAGGGGGCTCAAGAGTTCTCGTGAACGGGCGCGAGATGGGAATGTATGCCTCCTATTCCTATTTAGGCTTGGTGGGGCATCCTAAGATCAACCGCGCAGCACAGCAAGCTATCGAGAAATATGGCACTGGGACCCATGGGGTTCGAACGTTAGCCGGCACCCTAACCATCCATCGGGAATTGGAAGAGACGATTGCAGCTTTCAAACACGCTGAAGATGCCATTACTTACTCCTCTGGCTACGTGACCAATCTCACAGTGGTTTCAACTTTGGTCGGGCGGGGAGATTATGTTATCTCCGATAAACTCAACCATGCGAGCATTGTGGATGGTTGTCTGATGTCGGGGGCAAAATTTTTACGCTTCCAGCACAATGACATGGAAGCCCTGGAACATCGCCTGAAACAAGTTCCGGATGGGTGTGGAAAATTAGTCATCGCTGATGCTGTTTTTAGTATGGATGGAGATGTGATTGATTTTCCAAAAATGGTTGAACTGTGTAAGAAATATCGAGCATGGTTGATGATTGATGAGGCTCATTCGGTGGGTGTGCTGGGCGAACGAGGCACAGGGATTGAAGAGCACTTCGGAATGCCAAATACGATCGATATCAAAATGGGTACATTGAGCAAAACAATCCCATCGGTTGGGGGATATGTGGCTGGAAAGAAAGAAGTAATTTGCTATTTGCGCCATGCTAGCCGGGCTTATATCTTTTCGGCGGCTCTGCCGCCTGCCCAAGCGGCTGCCGCAAAAGCGGCTTTTGAAGTGATTCTTGAAGAACCATGGCGAGTCAAGAAATTGCGGGAAAACGCAGCTTTGTTTATAAACGGACTTAAGCAGAGCGGTTTTGACACCATGCTGACCGAGACAGCCATTGTCCCAATCTTATGTGGTTCCGATGAAGCAGCTTTTGGCATGACACGCGCTGCCCAACGCAAGGGCCTTTTTGTTTTGCCTGTCGTTTCACCGGCAGTGCCGCCGGGCTTAGCTCGCTTGAGAGCAACCGTAACGGCTGCTCACGAAAAGGAAGAAATTGAGCAAGCGATAGAGCTATTAAGTGAGGTTGGTAAGGAAGTAGGGGTTTTATCTGGGTAGCTGTGGCGGCAAAAGCATACTTGAAGGTTGGTAAGGAAAAGTCTGTTCTCCGCTTTCATCCATGGATTTTTTCGAGTGCCATCGAGTGGATTGACGGGGATATAGAACCTGGTGAAGCGATAGAAGTGTTTTCCCGCAATGGGGATTGGCTGGCGTGGGGATTGTACAGCCCGCAGTCACAGATTCGAATCCGCCTATGGAGTTGGCAGCGTAGCGAACCAATCGATCCAATCCTGTTACGGAATCGTATCCGACAAGCCATCGCTTGGAGAGATGCTTTGATGCGCTCTTCTGAGACGAATTGCCTGCGCTTGATCTATGCAGAATCCGATCAACTGCCCGGACTGATTGTTGACTGGTACGATCCATACTTGGTGATTCAATTGCTTCACTGGGGTGTTGAACGCTATCAGGAGAAGATTCTTCACGCATTGTTGGAGATCACCGGTATTGAAAATATCTACGAGCGTTCGGATGGGGAGGGGAGAAAATTAGAAGGACTTGATGAAAGAAACGTCCTTAGGGTAGGACAAGAACCCCCTGCGACAATTGAAATCATGGAGCATGGGATTCGTTATCTGATCGATTTGCGGAAGGGGCATAAGACGGGATTTTATTTAGATCAAAAGATGAATCGTTTACGGGTTCGGCAATACGCAAAGGATCGAGAGATCTTGGATTGCTTCTCTTACGTTGGGGGAATGGCGCTCCCAGTCTTGATGGGGGGAGCCAAACATCTAACCTGCATTGATGAATCTGCTGAAGCCCTTGACCTTTTAGAGAGAAATCTTGCGCTTAATCAGATTCCGAGCGGAAAAGTTGAACTTCTATGTGGCGATGTATTCCAACAGCTTCGTCAATATCGAGATCGGGGTCAATTCTTTGACATGATTATCTTAGATCCGCCCAAATTTGCCCCTACCGTAGCGCATGTTTCACGAGCCAGTCGAGGCTATAAGGATATCAATTTGTTGGCATTAAAACTACTCAGGCAGAATGGAATTTTGGTCACTTTTTCTTGTTCGGGGGGAGTTAGCTTGGAACTATTTCAGAAAATTGTCTTTGGAGCTGCTATAGATGCAAGGCGAAAAGTCAAAATCTTGGAGTATTTACACCAGTCCCCAGATCATCCAATTGGGTTGCACTTCCCCGAAGGGGCTTACCTAGAAGGGTTGATTCTTGCTGTTGATTAGCAAAAAAATGGAGATGGCGGGAATCGAACCCGCGTCCGAAAGATTCGTCCCTCGAACATCTACGAGCGTAGTACCTTGTTTCTCTCGTCGGGCTACCCTCAAGGTACCCAGAGTAGACCGACCAGCAACTGAAGCCCGAAAGCTTCTCTTTCGCACATTTAGTTGCCTCCTGTGCGGCACTCCAGCTTTATTACGCCCACTCTACCTCCGGCTGGAGGACGGGGTAGGTGAACGTGGCCTCACTGCGGAGACCATCTGCTTTCCACTCGATTATGCAGCGAGCGGAATAGCAGCGTAGGGTGTGCGATTGGCACTTTTTGTTTGCGCTGATTTATCGAGTTCGGCGCCTCTCGGCTCGCAGTTCGGGGCCAGCCTCTCCCGTCGAAGCCTATCATCCCCGATGACGTTTTGATTATACTTCAAATTTGGGATTTTGTCATGATATACTCTGCACATCCAATCAAGACCAACGGGGTTTTTCTGATTAAGAAACCCCGAGAACATACGGGTGTTTCAAGTGGAAGAAAAGAGTGAAGAGCAAATCTTAGCTTTAGCCGCTTCTGGAGACGAAGAAGCCTTTGCTTGGCTCTATCAAAAGTACATCAACCGCATTTATAACTACGTGTATTTTCGAACCGGCAGTGCCGCAGATGCGGAGGACTTGACTGCAAAAGTATTTATGCGGGCAATGAAACACATTCGAAATTATCGGGACTTGGGTTTGCCGTTTTCTGCGTGGCTATATCGAATTGCGCACAATTTGGTAGCTAATTGGCATCGAGATAATGGTAGACGGAAAGAGATCCCTCTGGATGATGCCTTACCTTTACCTATTCTCGGTAAACATCCAGAAAGCGAGGTTGTTAGAAGGGAGGAAACAGAGAAGCTCTTGCGCATTCTCCGAAAATTGCCTCCGGAGCGACAACAGTTGATTATTCTTAAGTTTGTTGACCAGCTCTCCAATGCAGAAATAGGGGAAATCATGGGCAAAAGTGAAGGCGCCATAAAGAGTTTATATCATCGAACTTTGCTGTCTCTGCGCGAAGAATACGAACGGTATTTTGACGATGAACACAGTAAATTGACGAATTGATTTAGAAACCTATGAAAAAGAGTGATGTTGTAATGAAACCTGAGAAAGCAGCACTTGAATCCTCGTTCGAGTCAGCATTACGATCTTATCTACAGCCGGTTGTTCCTAGGGATGAGTTTGTCAATCGCTTACGGGGAAAATTGGAAGAACAGGTTTTACCAATTCAGAAAAAAACAACGATTTCTTTCTACACATTATTGGAAGTTCTAATTCGAACAGTGGCTATGCTCCTTCTTACTGTCCTAACGGTGCGAACAATGATGGTCATTATCTCAACCTGGAAAATTCTCCGTGCCTCCAGCGCTCGATAAATCCTGCTCATCGATCGGTAGCATTTCTTTCAGGTCAAGTGCATCTTGGATGAGATCGATGTGGTTTGGAAACGTGAAGTCCTCATTCACCTTTAGTAGAAAATGCGTCAGTAGCTCTTGTGCAGGGTGATTGGCGGCTAAATGGTTCTGAAGATAACGAAAATTTTGCATTGCATTGCGAAAAGGTTGAACACCCATCGAATGGAGGTAAGCTTGTACGATCACATTGGCGGCGCGACGCGCACATACTCTTGCCATTCCTTCGTTACCACGTTGGCGGGCACGTTTCGCAGTATCAATTTCTTGAGTAAAAGCTTTCGCCCAGTCCATTTTGTCCTCCAATCTATCCTGCCATGCGAGATTTGAGAAAATACGCTCAACAGACAACCGTGCGCTTGACCTTCGGGGGGATATTAGTGATTGTTATTGTAGCAGAAATTTTGATTTGGAGTTTTTATGGTCGAGAAGCTGCGCTTTTCGGTGCAGTTTGTATCTTCCTCGGTCTTCTGCCGCTCTTTTTGACTTGGTTATTTCTATTGGGTTTAGATTGGTTTGTCAAAAGCCGACATAAATAATCGAAGGTTGATGTAGAAATCAACCTTCGATTATTCCGTTTGGATTTAGGAGGAGGCTCCGGGAGCCCCTATAACAGCGTTGATTTAGAGGATTTGTCCGAAGCAATCGATTCTTGCTTGAGTTGATCCCGAATATAAGCAAAGAATATCGATAGCGGCTTGTGGCGAGGGCAAACCTGTTCACACATTCCACAGCCAGCACACGACTCTGCCCATCTGACGATGCCTTCAATTAGATATTGACCGGAGTCCGAGCGCATTGGCAGTTCAATAGCACAGAGGGGACAAACCTGCATACACTTTTGACAGTCGCCGCATTCAATAAAAGAATCGACCAGTTGTTCGATGCTCAGCGGCAAAACGTCAGCCATCCCTTGCCGGATACGTTCGCTCACGCGCTGATTGCGTTCGTTGATTTTAGCAACCGTTATTTGATGTTGCTCAATGAGCTTTGAATCAGCTTCCCGAATCCTTAAGTTACTGTTGGCGAGCAAGTTTATATCCTGTCTTTCAGGGAACATTAGCAAGATAGATTGACGGATAGGAAGTCCAATCACGCCGATATTCACCTTTGCACCTTCGCTGGCCGGGGATTCACAGACTTGACAAGCTGAACGAAAACGATAGGGTACAATTCCGCCGTGTTTGGCGAATTGAAGGGCTTCTTGAGTCAATTGTTCAACCGATCCCTTGCGTTTCGTCCGCCAGATGTAGTCTTCATTCGGGTATGTTCCCAAACAGTCGAAACAAATGGTCAGTAAGCCGTTTGTCCTTAAGCCGTTGTTCCTTTCAAGCCCTTTTAGAGCGCGCAGTTCACACGGGCGTAGAATTGCCCCGATGTTTGAAGGTTTCTGTTGCTCATGTAGAAGAGCAGGCACAAACCGTGCGGTGTTGGAGGTCATCAGAGGCTTGAATGGATTGAAGTCTTCAAGCTCATCGGGTGAATAGAGCAAATACGGCGCTTGTTTGAGCTCTGCAGAGCCATTGGTCGGGGTCAGTATGCATTCGAGTTGTCCGTTCCGCCAAATGGTCTTGAGGATTTGACGGATCGTCCCTAAAGGATCAGCATGGGTTTCAACCATTAACCAGTGAGACATGCTCCACCTCCAAACCGCCTTTTTTGGAATGTTGGGATGTTGTCTTTGTGATGCCAATCATGATGGATTACCGCTCCATTATCTAATAGCTACCAATCTTATAGTCTTTTAGCGATGATCTCAGCTATGTCCATTACTTGAATGGACTCAAGCAGCCCTTTTGAGCGAATAGCATCATCAAACATATTTAGACAATAGGGACAAGCAGTGGCAACACAGTTTGCCTTTGCATCGAGCACTTCTTCCAGCCTGCGATGGTTGATGCGAGTTTCGGCGTCTGTTTCCAGCCACATTTGCCCACCGCCGCCGCCACAACAAAAGCTGTTTTCGTAGCGCCGTGCCAATTCAACGGTGTGGACTTGTGCGTTTTTCAATAACTGCCTCGGTTGAGTGTAAATATCGTTATAGCGGCCAAGATAGCAGGAGTCATGATAAGCAACTTTCTCCAAGGCAGACTTTCCGTTTGCCGAAATTCTCTCCCAAGGGAGATCGAGTTCGGATAAGAATTCCGTGTAATGCTGAACACGGTAGTTGCCGCCAAACTGGGGATATTCGTTCTTGAGCGTATTGAAGCAATGAGGGCATTGGGTTACGATGCGATTAAATTTCACCTTGTTGAAGGTTTCGATGTTTTGCTGTGCAAACACTTGGAAAAGGTATTCATGCCCCATCCGACGCGCTGTTTCACCGCAGCAGGTTTCATCCATGCCTAAAGTGGCGAAGTCAACACCTGCTTTCTGCAGAATGTGTACGAACGATTGAGCTACTTTCTTGTTGCGGTCGTCATAGGCAAAGGCGCAGCCAAGGAAGAGTAAAACGTCGGTCTCTTCACCTGGGGCTAGTTCACGGATGTTCAGTCCGTCTGCCCAAACAACGCGGTCTTCGGCTGGCATTCCCCAGGGGTTGCCTTGGCGTTCAAGATTGCGCATGACCTCGCTGACCGACTTTTGGACGTTGCCGCTAGTCAAGACTTGATAACGGCGTAAATCAATGATTTCATCAATTGGGTTGACAAAGGTCGGGCATTTTTTCAAGCATGCCCCGCAAGTTGTACAGTACCACGGGAAATCCTCCGAAAGCACTTCGCCGAGTAACTCATGGGTGCCGTTGCCGTTTCCATAAATTAAGGTCTGAGTCATGTTTGATCTTAGGGTTTGAATCAAGGTTTTAGGAGAGTACGGCATACCACTGATCGTTGCCGGACAAGCTTCCTCGCAGCGCCCACAGCGAACGCAAGTTTCAAACATCAAAAGCTGGCTGGAAGAGAATTGATCAATGGTTCCAACGCCGAGAATTTCCGCTTCTTCGATGTTTTCGATTTTTGTCAACTCGCCAGCCTTTTTTCTAGGATGGAAGAATACATTGAGTGGCGCTAGAACTAGATGGCGCAATTTGGTAAAGGGTATGGTTGCAGCAAAAGTCAAACCCAAACCCACATGAACCCAGAAGAATGCGTCATGGAGGAGTGTTGCAGTGGCGGGAGTTACACCAATCGACATGAGGATTCTTGCCCATAGGTTGCCAAAAGGCGACCAATTTGCCCATTCGACTGGGTTGGCAATGAGGCGAAATGCTTCGGTGGTGAAACCGGCTAGTGGAATGAGCGTAAGGATCACCAGGGCGTAGACATCGTCCCATTGGGTATCTAGGCTTTTGGGTTTCCAGATGAAGCGACGCAAGGCAGCCATGATCACGCCAAGCAAGATAAAGAGCCCAGCGAAATCCATGATAAGTTCGTACCATAGATAGGCTGTATTGCGTGGAAAAGTGGTCAATTCAAATGGGGTGAAGAGCTTCATTTGCATTAGGTTGATGGCTGTACCAATGACCTGAATCGTTACACCCCAAAAGATTAAGGCATGCATAATGCCCACATAAGCCTTTTTGTAAATGCGCACCTGAGCAATGGCATCCACGAAAAGATCTCGGAAATTGGAACGATGCTCTTTAAGCCAATTCCCAAACCTGATCAACCAATTTGAAGAGAGCGCCGAATTGGCGGATTTCATGGTTTCGGTTGTCATTGTTGGTTGCCTCCGATATAGATTTCACCATTAATCAAATTGATAGCGTAGGATTTAAGGGGAACATCCGTTGGGCCGTGAATGACGTGCCCGTCAATGGGGTCAAATGCAGCTTCATGACAAGGGCATACAAAGGCGGCTTTCTCTTTTTCCCATTTGACCAAGCAGGCGAAATGGGTGCAAACGGCTGAATAGGCTCGTAACCCTTGGGGCGTATTCACGACCAGAGCAGGATAGCGGCCAAAGTTGATCGCCTTACATTCGTTAAGCGGAATTTCGTCTGCTTTTCCTACCAAGACTGGTTCAGATGGTTCCTCTTCAAGCTTAGGAGGATAAAAGTAGGCGACAATTGGAGCGGTCAGTGCGCCTAACCCGGTGATAGCTAGGAGGCGCTTAAGAAGTTTCACGAATTCGCGGCGGGTGATATTCTTGTCCATGGTTTAGCTGACTCCTCCCCAAATGGTAAGTGCGATCAGAATAAGCATACCGATGGCAACCATAATGCCTCGGATTTTTACCAGTTTGCGATCGGTTTCTTTCTTACGGTCTAAAAAGGGCCAAATAGCCAGGAGAACTACTCCCACAATAGGTATTAAGACACCGGTTGTTTTCGGAACGAACTTCAAAAGTTGATATAGGCCGAGGAAGTACCATTCTGGCTTTACGTGGGCTGGGGTGTTGAACGGGTCGGCTGGTTCTTCTAATCCAACGGGGTTTATCATCCCCAGGATACCGATGATGACCGCAATGCCCACGATTCCAATCACAACCCGAAATTCACGCATGAATTGATCAGGGAAGAAGGGGATGGTTTCTTCTTTGTCAAGTTGTTCGTGGCTCATAAGCTACTCCTTGGTAATCAAAATTAGAGGGGTCGCATAACACCTTGACGTCGAACCATCAAGAAGTGAGCGAACATGAATGCAACTGTCAGGAGCGGGATAATGATGACGTGCAAACCGTAAAAGCGACTCAATGTTTCACCGGTGACATTCCAGCCAACGCGCAGAAAGACCAAGGCAAGATTGCCAATGATCGGAACGGCACCGGCGATTTCTGAACCAACGGTGGTTGCCCAAAAAGCTCGTTGATCCCATGGGAGCAAGTAGCCGGTAAAACCAAATGCCAAGGTCAGGATCAAAAGGAGCACGCCGCTGACCCAATTCATCTCGCGAGGATTCTTGTAAGCACCCATGATAAACACGCGCAGCATGTGGGCGGTACACATAACGATCATGCCATTGGCTGCCCAGTGATGGATGGCACGAATGGCTGCTCCAAACCGCACTTGGGTCTCGATAAATTGAATGCTGGCATAAGCCGCTTCTGGTGTGGGTTTGTAGTAAAAGGCTAGCATGATGCCAGTTACGCCCTGAACGACAAAGAGAAAGGCGGTGATTCCCCCCAAACAATAAAACCAGCGGAGAGCGTATTTTGGAACCGGCTTCTTGAGGACTTTGGTAAGCGGTTCGGAGATTTCGTATCTCTCATCAACCCATTCAACGGTGCGGTTGGTGAGTGGCTTCCAAGTTTTCCGGTTGAGGATCACGCTTCCGGTACGGTACATACCAAAAGCGAAGATCATGCCCATTGTGCCGAAAATTGCCCAGCGTGCTAATGGAGTCCAGAGGTTTTTATTCTCGCCGGTGATGTGGCAATGAAGGCAGGGATCTTGCTTGGGCGGCGGTAAAGTCGCTGAAAGCGAACGCTGGGGCTGCATACTGTTTTGAAGGATTGTCCCAATTCTGGTTAGGGAAGGAGCATCAGCGGCGCTTGAGGCAGCATATTGATTTTCGGGTGGACTTTGATTGGCGAGGACATGGATGGTCAATGAAGCCAATAGGATGGTTGCTAGGATGATACTCAAGAAGAGAACTTTTTGTAACGATCTGCGGATGGGCACTTGATCAGAATGTTTTCTCATAAATCACCTCTTCTCAGAAAGATCAAATGGTAAGCCAGAATAAAGAATAGCAATTTTGAACAGATTTGTCATCCAATCTATACCTGAATTTCCTCAGGTTAAGACCTTAATTCTGAGGGTGAATTGGATCGTTTTATTGAGGGATTATTGTTGTTCGAGAAATAAGATAAATCGCTGACTTAAATATCGATGATTTTCTTTTGAATAGCGTACTTTATCAATTCCCCTCGGTCATGTAGGTCTAACTTCTTCATTAGGTTTAAGCGATGGGCTTGTACGGTTTTAATCGAAATAGAGAGAATGTCAGCGATTTGTTTATTGGTGTAACCTTCGGCGATTAACTGCAAAATTTGTCGTTCGCGGTCGGTTAAGCCATCTGTCGAATCTTGCGCCGATAAATCTCCCCAACGTAGATAATCTGTAACTATTAGTCGGGTAATGGCCGGCGACAACACAACTTCCCCTTTGTGTACCGATCGAATTGCACTCAGGAGCTCCCGCGCGGCTGCATCTTTTAGGATATACCCCATAGCTCCAGCAGCCAAAACTTGGCGGATATATTCTTCGTTTTCGTGCATCGTTAAGATCAGAATCTTTGCCCTTGGTTGATTTTTGCGAATTTGGCGCGTTGCCTCAAGCCCGTTAAGCAAGGGCATGGCAAGATCGATTAAAATGACGTCAGGCCTCAGCGAATCGGCGAGTTTAACGGCTGTAATGCCATCTTCGGCTTCGCCGATGACCTCCATATCGGGCTCATCCTCGATCAGCGAGCGAATTCCATCCCTGAGGATTGTGTGATCATCAGCAAGCAATATGCGGATTTTCATCTAACGAACCATCTGCAACATGTGGGATGGCACAAAAACGGTTATCCTTGTGCCGTTCTGTGCCGATGAGTGGATACGCAAGATGGCTTGAATCGACTCGGCGCGTTCTTTCATGCCAAGTAACCCCCATTTGCCGTCGGTGAGAGCTTGTTGTTGATACTCGTTGCTTTCAAAACCAATACCATTATCTTCAATGACCAAAGAAATACCGTTTAACTCTTGTTTTAGGGAAATGTTTGCCTGCGTTGCTTGGGAATGTCTCACAATATTATTGATGGCTTCTTGAGAGATGCGAAATAGACAAGTGCTAACCCAGTCGGGAAGCGGTAGAGAATCCTGCGGAGCATCGAGGGTGAAACGAATCCCGGCGCCTTCCAATCGACTGCGACCATACCAGCGGATCGCAGGGATCAGCCCCAAATCATCTAAGATGGATGGACGGAGATCAAGGATGATTTTACGTAGTTCCTGGAGAGTGTTTGCTGCCAAAGTGCGGCAGAAAGATAGTTTTTCTCTAAGGTCAGGGGCTTGATCGGACAGTTTGTTTTCTATTCTTTCCAAATTGAACACCAGAGTAGACAGAGCTTGACCGGTATCATCGTGTAAGGATTGAGCAATCCGTTTGCGTTCTTCCTCCTGCGCACAAATAGCTTGTTGGGAGAGAGCTTGTAATTCCAAATTGCGTTGTTGAATTTGATTGACTAACAACTTTAGGACAGATGCCAATTCCGCAATGTCCGGATCCGAAGCTTCAAAGTCTACCTCAGCGGTGTCTGGGTTGGTTTGCAGTTTACTGACTAAATTTTTTAGATCATACAGTGGTTTGAGGGCAGTGCGTAAGATCAGTGCGTTTATGGTGACACTTAACACAGTGCCAACCGATGAGAACAGGAAAATCAACAGCGGATCGGCTGCTCGGTAGGTTAGATTTCGGGTGATTAAGGTTCCAGCGATAGCGCCAAAGATAATAATGATCGAATTGCCGATAATAATTTTTTGCGAAATCGAAAGTGAGAGAAACCTTTCTAGCTTCATTTTTGAGCCTAACTATTAATGAGTATAACATACACATCATGGAGGATGTTGTAGATCATCTGAAGATTTGGGCTGGGAAGCAATTTTTGTGTGAAAGTTCGGGATATAATAAAAAGGATTTCTTTTAGAATATCTCGCCTTGGTAATTCGTTCTCAATAGATAAACTAGAGAATATTGTGAAGGAGCGTGAAACCCCTCTATGAAACTTCGATTATATGATACTTATACCCGTTCGTTACGTGAATTTGAACCTTTGCGAAGCGATTACGTTGGAATGTATGCTTGTGGGCCAACGGTCTATGATTATGCTCATATTGGCAACCTGAGAACTTATTTGTTTGAAGACTTTTTACGGCGCACCTTGGAGTTTAACGGTTATACGGTGAAACATGTGGTGAACATCACCGATGTTGGACACTTGACTTCGGATGCGGACACTGGCGAAGATAAAATGGAGAAGGGGGCGCGCAAAGCTGGAAAAACGGCTTGGGAAATTGCCGAAATGTATACCCAAGCTTTCAAAGAGGATATCCGTCGCTTGAACATTAAGGAACCAACGATTTGGTGTAAAGCTACGGATCATATCAAAGAGCAAATTGAGTTTATTCAATGCATCGAACGCAAAGGATTCACGTACCGCACCTCAGATGGCATCTACTTTGACACCTCCAAACTGAAGAATTATGGCTATCTGGCGCGGCTTGATATCGATGGTTTACAAGCTGGGGCAAGGGTCGATGTCGGTGAAAAGAAGTCGCCCACCGATTTTGCATTGTGGAAGTTTAGCCCCAAAGATCAGAAACGTCAGATGGAATGGGAGAGCCCTTGGGGGATTGGCTTTCCCGGTTGGCATATCGAATGCTCCGCCATGTCAGTTCGTTATCTGGGTGAGTACTTTGATATTCACTGTGGCGGTGAAGATCATATCAATGTCCATCATACCAACGAAATCGCTCAAACAGAGGCGTGTTACGGGACGCGTTTGGCGAACTTCTGGTTACACGGTCACTTTTTGCAGCTTGATGCAGAAAAGATGTCAAAATCTGCCGGTGAATTTTTGCGGTTACAATCCCTTATCGATCGCGGTTATGATCCGCTTGCCTATCGCTTTTTCTGCATGAGTGCGCATTATCGGGCAAAATTGAATTTTACTTGGGAAAGTTTAGACAGCGCGGCTTATAGCCTTGATCGATTGAGAAATTTGGTCTATGAATGGGGGGAACCCGGCACAGTACACCAAGACTGGGTTGAGCGCTTTCGCGATGAGGTGAACGACGACCTCAATTTGCCTCGAGCGGTGGCGCTGACCTGGGAGCTCACAAAATCGGATCTCTCACCGGCTGATAAAAAAGCTACAATCTTGATTTTTGACCAGGTCTTGGGATTGAGTTTGGGGGATTGGGAACCGAAAGAAGAGGTCATTCCGCCACAAGTGTTAGAGCTGGTGGAAAAACGGCAGCAAGCTCGCCAACAACGTAATTGGCCTGAGGCGGATGCCTTACGTGCTAAAGTGGGCGAGTTAGGTTATGAAATCGAAGATACGCCTCAAGGACCAAAGGTTAAGCGAAAGAAGGGATAAAAGATGAAGATAGCGATCACAGGAAAAGGTGGTGTTGGCAAGACAACCCTAGCTGCTTTATTGGCTCAAGCTTATGCAGATCGCGGAATGCAGGTGTTAGCCGTTGATGCTGACCCGGCGCCTTGTTTGGCAGGCGCGCTTGGCTTTCCTCCGGAGTTGAGGGCGAAATTACATCCGATTAGTGAGATGGACGAATTAATCGAGGAAAGAACGGGTGCCAAACCGGGCAGTATTGGGGGGTTCTTTACCCTAAATCCGCGTGTGGACGATATTCCCGAACGTTTTAGCGTTGTTCATCGAGGAGTCCGCTTATTAGAGATGGGTTCTGTGGATACCGGTGGAAGCGGTTGTATCTGCCCTGAAAGTGCAATGCTCAAAACTCTTTTTACCCACCTCTTATTTCGCAAAGATGAGATGTTGATCTTAGATATGTATGCTGGTGTTGAACATCTCGGACGGGCGACCGTGGATTTTGTGGACGCTATGCTCGTTGTGGTAGAACCGACCAGGCGCAGTCTCGGAACGGCTGCCCAAATCAAGAAATTGGCGAATGATCTTGGTTTGACTCGCTTATGGTTGGTTGGGAATAAGATAAGAAACGATGAAGAGGAACGTTTCTTGCAGGAGAATACGCCTGGACTGCCGCTTTTGGGCGTTTTGTATGCCGATTTAGCTGTCCAAGAAGCGGACCGCTTAGGCGTTGCAGTATACGATTATGTCCCACAACTCAAGCAAAAAGCCCACGAGATGGCAGAAAAACTTTCAGCGGTAGTGCAGAGGGCTTAACCTTTATTGGTAGAAACGAGGAGTGTTGTTATGACGACGTTTATCGCTTTGGCTGGCAAAGGCGGGGTTGGGAAAACAACCATCGCTGGCTTAATTATTAAGTACCTTGTTCGTAATCATCTGACTCCAGTACTTGCGATAGATGCCGATCCAAGTAGCAATCTAAACTTAGTTTTGGGCGTGGAATTAGAATGGACGGTGGGAGATATTCGGGAAGAGATGTTGGAGCAGGTTAAAGAGTCGTTGGCGACCAGTGGAGCAGCAATTGGCTCGCTGCCGGGGGGAATCACAAAGCGCGAATATTTAGATTATCAAATCCGCTCGGCAATGATCGAAGGCAATGATTTTGACTTGATTGCCATGGGGCGCTCTGAAGGTCCGGGTTGCTATTGCGCTGTCAATCATAACTTGCGTATGGTCATTGATACCATTAGCAAGAATTACCGCTATGTCGTTATTGATAATGAAGCAGGAATGGAGCATCTTAGTCGCCGCACCACGCGGGATGTCGATCACTTGATCATTGTCTCGGATCCAAGCTTGCGCGGGTTAATAGCCGCCCAACGCATTGCAGAATTTCGGCATGATCTGGACATTCGCATTCATCATGCTTATCTTGTGCTCAATCGAGTGCGGGGAGAAATATCACCCGATTTGCAAGCCTATCTTGATAAAATGGATATTCCTTTGATCGGTATCTTCCGTGAAGAGACAACCTTGAGCGATTTTGATGCAATGGGGAAGCCACTGATTGAATTAGATGAGACATCCCCCTTTTACCTAGAAATCACCCGCGTAATGGAGCAGTTGAGCAGCCGCCAATAGGGCCTTTTGCCTATTGACGGCCTGTCCTGATCCTTGAACTAGCCGTCGCAACCTATTCGTAATAATGAAGGTTTTTGGCTGCAATGACTGCGATTCCGTTTTCGGTTAAAGCCTGTGCCGTGCGGTTGGTGGCGTCAAATTTGTCCAAAAAGTTCAGTAGTAAATGATCCCAATCGCCGCTGGAAATGATCTCGGCTTTATCTCGGAAATAATCTAGGATATCCGAGGGGTGTTCTCGATTGATTTCTACTTCAGGATCGCCACCTTCATGTTTTGCGCTGATGTTTTTGACCTTTTTGGCTAGTTCAATCAGTTCTGCACGACGATTGTAGGGCTGACGTACAATGCTTTTCCATGTTTCGGTGATGTGGTGTTCAAAGCGGACCAAATCTTCGAAGTTCAGCATCTTGCGGATTTGAGCCGTTAGCTCGATGGTTTGATTGTTGACCGAGTTACTCCAGTTGAAACCAACCAATGGCGTGCTTCCATCTGCCCGCGAGAAGAGCTTAGCTCCAATCAGTGTCCATAGGGCAGCATACGGATTATCGTTTCCAACAAAGACCGAGATTTTAAATTCAATATCGACCCCAAGACGATGTAAGAGGTAACCTAGCAGGATTGTACCGGAATTCAGGTTTAGAACCTGCCGTATCCCGTATGTCGTGTAATAGTATAGATACTCATCGACCCACTTCAGTGCATATTCATTTGGCTGACCAACGCCCCCAAAGTAACCGGTAATGGTTTCAGGACCGCCGAGATGAATATTTGAACCATCGGTTCCTTTCGTATCCAGTGATTCTACATAGCTGGCGCCGATAATTTGCATAGCGGCTGCCATTGCAACGAGGTCGCCATCTTCCTCCTGCTCCTTCATTTTCCGAACCCGAATGAAGCGTCCAGGCATGAGCGATCTTTCTTCAAGCGCCTTTTTGGCAATTGAAATGACCCAAGGGAAATATTGCGTAGCGCTAATCTCTAAAGTGACTGCAAAATCCTCCGCAAAGTTAACCTGGTCTGCACGGTCACCAAGCAACTTACGGCAATACTCCTTGATGCTAATGAAAGCCCTTTGATCCCGCTGTTCTTGTAGCCAGCGTAGGTCTTCAAGATACTGGGGACATTTCTGGCGGACAAGATCGATAAGATGGGGTAGGGCAGCAGCTTCTTTGGCTCTTTGATTAATCTGATCTGGCCCACCATATTTCTTGACAACATCGAGAAATTGTTGAATGATTTCTGTTTTGGGGTCTAGTAGGACAGCATTGATTGCTTCAAGCTGATTGGCCTCAATTCTTAATCTGTGGCGAATATCTTCGGTCATTTGCAACTCCCTTCTATTCTAAATAAACTCTGCGGATGGATTGAGGATGGATGGCATTCTGTGGAAGGCAAGATGTTTCTGGGTTTTGACGAAGGTTTACCTCCTCATAACCAAAGGGTTCAGATGTCAAAATTTTTGTTGAAAATGCATTAATTTTATTGTAACTTCAATTGGGATTAGGATATTGGGAAATCGATGTTGGTGGACAAGGCACTTTTCCCCTCTAGAAGTTTGCCTTATTCATCCACACACCAACGATGATAACGAAGACCGTCAGAACTCCTAAGCTGATGATCATGTTGATGCTCGTAGGATTAGGAGGGGTATATTCCAGAAGAGGCGTTGCTGTAGCTTGAAGTTGAGGGAACATCTTTTTTTTACTCTTTTACTAGGATATGGGTGATGATATTTGAGCCGCTTCCGCCAATATTTTGAGTCATGCCAATTTTGGCATCCGCTACTTGATTCTCACCCGCCATGCCGCGCAATTGTAAAACAGCTTCAACAATCTGATAAACCCCGGTTGCACCAACCGGGTGTCCGCGAGCTTTTAACCCTCCCATGGTCGTGATGGGGAGCTTACCCGTCAGGGTAATTTGCCCGTCTAGGGCAAGACGGGGCCCATTGCCGCGCTCAGCAAAGCCACATGCTTCTAGGGATAATGCAGACATGATCGAGAATGCATCATGAAGCTCAAAGAAATCAATATCTTTTGGCTCTACGCCGGCTTGAGAATAGGCTTTTTGGGCTGAAATTTCAGCAGCTTTTAGCCATAAGGGGTCTTTACGATCATGAATGGCTATGCTGTCGGTAGCTGCGGCTGAACCAGCAATGCGGATGATGGGGCGGCCGTTCTTATGTAAAGTCTCTTTTGGCACAATCAAGACTGCTGCAGCTCCGTCTCCGGTCGGTGAAGCATCAAGTAAATTGATCGGGTAAGCGATCATCTTTGCCTTGGCATAATCTTGCTCATCAATTTCTTCTTGAAGTCGAGCATAAGGATTGGATAGGGCATTATGGTGAGCATTGATCGAAAATGGGGCAAAATGGTTGTGCTGCCAACCATACTCGTACATATACCTCTGCATAATCAAGGCATTTAGAGCAACGAAGCTGACCCCATGAGCAACCTCGTAATCGGCATCAGCGGCGGTTGCCAAAGCTGCGGTGATCTCGGTGCCCTTGGCTTCAGTCATTTTTTCAACGCCGACGGCAATTGCTGAATCGACAAAACCAGAGGCAACAGCAATGACGGCTTGCCGTACAGCCGCAGCACCGGAACTGCAGGCTGCTTCGATTTTTACCGCTTCAGTGTGACGCAGCCCAGCCCAATCTGCAATCAGGGTTCCCAAGTTTTCTTGCTGGCTGATCAAGCCGGAGAGCATATTCCCAACATAGAGGGCATCAACGCTTTCACGTTGTGCATCTTGTAAAGCGAGCAAAACCGCTTCTGCAGCTAGATCGCGCAGAGATTTGTCCCAATGTTCATCGACTGGCGTCATTCCGATTCCAAGAATGGCTACTTCACGCATAATGATCCCTCGAAAAATGTTGATACAACGTTTATTTCTTGCTATCTATTGTACGTTTTAGAACTATCAATAGCTATCAAGTCAGAAATGTATGGATAGCTGAGTGAATTTATCTTTTAGAAATTTTCCATAAGGAAAAATTACTGGTTGACGAAATAACTTTTGCAGGCTTGGTCAAGCAGTTCGGGAGTCATAGCTGGTGGAATCCCCTCATAATCACAAATGGCTTTTATGGTGCGCAACAAATCGCGTGGATGGACTGCTTGCATACTCCGACCCGATTGTTTATACCATTTATTCACTAGGTACACAAACGCATCTTTGTTAAAAGGAATGTT
Source organism: Anaerolineae bacterium (assembly GCA_003130835.1). Lineage (GTDB taxonomy): Bacteria > Chloroflexota > Anaerolineae > Anaerolineales > UBA4823 > NAK19. The sequence continues at coordinate 21,963 of QEXX01000023.1, forward strand.
GTGATTTTTGCATTCAAGCAAAAAGATCTGGGCAAACATTTTTTCATCCGGTGATGATAGTTCCACCTTGATCTGAATGCGGCGTAAGAAGGCATCATCCATTAATTCATAGGGAGCAAGATTGGTGCTGAAAACCAATAAGAGCTTAAAGGGCACAACGATGGTTTGTCCGCTGAGCAAGCGTAAAAAGTCAACTTGATTTTCTAATGGGACGATCCAGCGGTTCAGCAGATCACCCGGTCGAACCTGCTGCCGACCAAAATCATCAATCAGGAACATCCCGCCATTTGCCTTGAGCTGAAGGGGGGCTTCGTAAATCTTCGCAATCGGGTCATAGCGCAAATCTAAGGCGTCCATTTTTAGCTCACCCCCCACCATCACCGTTGGGCGATAAAATAGCCCCCAGCGCCCATCGACTCGTCCAAATTCGGCGGTTCGTTTGGAATCGGTTTTTACAGGGTGATGAACAAGGCGATCGTGAATTTGAATAATATGCCCTCCGGCGGTAATCGCATATGGAATCCAGATTGGATCGGTGCCGGAGATGAGTCGGGAAATAGCCTGAGCGACAGTGGTTTTACCATTGCCAGGTGGCCCGTATAAGAACAGGGAGGAGCCAGAGTTGATTGCGGGTCCGATCCGCCGGTGAAAATCATCCGGCAAAATTAATCCGCGGATGGCTTCTTTGACTTGTGCAGCTTGTACTCGCTTGCGTTGTTGGGTTTGTAACTCTATACCTTGATTATAAGCGGGGATCGAGACCGGCGCGGGACCGATGTATTGACTGCGCTCAAATGCCCCCCGAGCACGTTCTTCACCGGCTTCTGTGAGCGTATAGATATAACCGAGCCGACCTAATTCACCAATTGCTTTGGCAACTTCTACCAAGTGTTCTTTTTGCATCCAAGCTAAAATTTCGTCGATGATGCGATTTGATATTTTTAAAACCTCGACGAAACGCGCAAGGGCTACGTTGCCCTCATTAAACAACAATCGGAAAATAATGTCCAAGATGATACTTTGAGGAATTTTCAAATCCTCAATTTGATTGGGTTCGGCAAGTATATCTCTTAGGGTTGCTTGGTTTTCACTCATGCGTCAAGAAATCTAAAATGCTTAAATAAACTTAGCGTAGACACGATGATTTTTATAAGGTTTCCCGCCGACATTTTCGAGGTCTCGGCGCATTTGCACGGCTGTTTCAGCAACCTGCGTCAAGTCAGCGTGTTTAAATTGGTAGTTCCGTACCGTTTTTTCCATTTCGGAATATAGCAAGGCATTGCCGCCTCGACCATGAAACTCCGGTAGAATCCCTGCTCCATTGAGAGCAATCCATTGGGTACGTCGCATTTCAAGGAGAATATCAAGAATGGAGATTGGATTAATTCTGCCTTTGGCGCGCTGCATTGCTGCCGAGATGTCCGGAAAGCCAAAGAGGAAGCCAACGGCATCCTCTTTATGGGTAATGACCTTGATCAATTTCGGGTCTGCATAGGGAATGATGTTATCCAGTACAAATTGAATCTCTTCTTCGGTCAGGGGATAATATTCCCAATTATTGACGAAAGCGTTATTGTAAGCTTTACCAATTTTTTTTGCCCATTGGCGCAATTGAGAACGATTTTGAAAGGATAAAACATTCAATGTTCCACGTTCTTGGACACGTTGAGCAATGTGATGAACGCGTTCCGGCAGGCGGAAGGTCTCAGCAGACAAATAGCAGGAGACAAAGTCAACCTCTTTGGTAAATCCTTGAGCTTCAATCAGGTCTTTATAGTAGGGATAGTTGTAATTCATCATCATCATCATTTGACGGTGCTCAAATCCCTCGACAAGGATACCATACCCATCTAGAGGCCCCATTCCTTTGGGACCTACTATTCGATTTAAGTTACGGGCTTTTGCCCATTCAAAAGCACGGCTAAAGAGCGCTTGAGCAACTTCAAGATCGTTTATGCAGTCGAAGAAATAGAATTGCGCATCCCGTTTTTGATGATATTGGTTAAAGTGACGATTTTCAAGGACTGCAATACGTCCTACGTCTTGGCCATCTCTTCGGGCAATAAAAAATTCGGCAATTGAATGGCGATAAAAAGGGTGCTTTTTTTTATTTAGATAGAGTTTTGAATCATTGAGAAACGGTGGTACCCACTGAGGCACATTCTGATAAAGACGAAAGGGGATAGCGATAAAACGATGGACGTCTTTTGGATTCGATGGGTCTAGGTGGTCAATTTGAATCATTCGGCATCCCTTTATGAAAGCTAGGATACCTCTATTTTACCTGTATTGTTAGAAAGATTGTTTAAGACATAAATCGAAAATCGAACGTCGAACTCAGGGCGTCAGTTGGTCACTGAGGGTATCCAAAGCCAAAATGTCTGCTTCGGAAAGTCGCCAATTAAGAGCGCCGGCGTTCTCCTCAGCTTGTTTTCGGTTCTTTGCCCCTGGAATGGGAATAGCACCCTTACACATCACCCAGTTGAGGGCAACTTGGGTAGCGGTTTTATTACCATAAGAAGCCCCAATTTCTTGGAGCTTATCCTGGAGTGGCTTTATTTTGCGCAGAAATTGAGGGGAGTATAGAAACCGGCGTGCGCCGGGAGGTGGGTTTTGTTCATTATATTTCCCGCTTAGCATACCTTGACCGATGGGGCTATAGGCGATAATTTTGATGTTCCGTTCTTGACAGGCTTGCAAGACACCGTTTTTCTCAATCTTACGGTTGATCAGACTATAAGGAACTTGGTTCGAAGTAAGCGGGACACCTCGTTTGGCAAGAACATCATGGGCGCGCCGCACTTGATCAGCGTTATAGTTTGAGACGCCTAGGGCTTCAATGAGACCTTCTTCGTAGGCATCCGCCAGGCAATTTACCCATTTTTCGATCGGCATTGGAGGGAAAGGCCAGTGAATTTGATATAAATGTACCCGTTTCAATTTCAACCGATTTAAGCTGTTCGATAAGGCTTTGCGGAAATCAACTGATCGCCAGCGCCAAGGGTAGGGAAAAAACTTGGTAGCGATAACGGGAGCGACCTTTGCCTCTTCGATGAGAGAGGCGAGAATCTTCTCAGACATGCCGTTGCCATATACTTCAGCTGTATCAAAGAAGTTAATGCCCAGGGCAATGGTCGATTGAAAGGCTTGGCGAAGATCGTTTAGTGCATAATCTGAGCCATACCCCCAAAAGCGACGATCTCCCCATGCCCAAGTACCAATCCCCAGAGCAGAGATTTTCATAGAAATTGTTCCGAGTTGCGTATAGTCTTCCATTGTGTCATTCCTCTAAGCTAAAATCCTGCCATATCGATTGAAATTATCGGGGATTGCCCAACAAGTTCTGCAGTGCACTTTCAACAGTGGGATATTCATATTCAAACCCTAAAGCTAATAACCTTTTTGGGATCTGTTTTTGGGAGGCTAGGAGTAAATCAGCTTTTTCTCCAAATGCCAAGCGGAAGAAAAATTCTGGAGTGGGGAAAGCGGAAGGGCGTCTAATGGTTTCGCCAATTGCCTTACTGAGCTGTTGACTGGTTACCGGGTTGGGGGCACACAGATTAAAGGGGCCCTTGGCATGGGCATGATGGATCAGAAAATCAATGGCTCGCACGAGGTCTTGCAAATGAATCCAGGAAACCCATTGGCAGCCGCTGCCTAGTGGCCCGCCTAGGAAAAAACGGTATGGCAATAGAATAAACGGCAGCGACCCCCCTTGAAGCGACATCACGACCCCGGCAATACGGGCAACGACTCGCCGGATGCCCATTTGATCCAATTCCGCGGTAGATTGTTCCCACTCAACACATAATTTTGCCAGAAAATCATCCCCTGGGGCAGCATCTTCATCCATCTCTCGATTGGGATGACTTCCATAGTACCCAACCGCAGATGCCTGGACAAATACATTTGGTTTGGTTGGAGAGTCTTTTATGGCTTTTAACAGCGCTTGACCACTGGCGATGCGGCTTTTTCGCAGAGCTTCTTTGCGCTCTTGAGTCCATCGTTTGGTTGCCACTTCAAAAATGTTTTTTCCACCGATATTCTCACCTGCTAAATTTATCACAGCGTCGCTCTGATGAATCACCTGAGCCCATTCCCCAACATTTTCGCCATCCCAGTACAGGAAAACAGGGTTCTGCTGAGAGTTTAGTGTATTTTGGATATCTTGACTGCCTCGTCGAGAAAGAATGATGACTTGGTGACCGTTTTTAACAAGCAAATTGGTTAGTGCTGTCCCTATGAATCCACTTCCACCCGCTATAGTAATTTTCATGGTTTACCTCCAGAATGTTATCTACTTGAATTTTAATAAAGAAAATAATAAATGTCAAGAAATTATGCAGGATTTGTCCAAGAATGACCGCAGGTGAAGGCTTGACCTTACAAATCTGTAGATGAAATTAGGTTTTAATCATGCTAAACTGAAAAGAAAGCATATCAAATATGAGGATTCGAGACGTGATCATCCGTAATCCTATTTTCCTTTATCTGATGCTGGGTTTGGGGATAGGCATCTTGGGGATTTTGATCTCTACAATCCTTGTTGCTCAAGATGCTGGCTACCTATTCAGCCTAAATCATTTGATTCAGGCACAAAAATCTCATAAGGTGCTTTGGTTTATTGATTTGATGCCCTTGGCAATAGGATTGATTTTTGCTGTACTGGGAAACATCCGTCAACAGCTTCAGCAGAGCGCTGTTGAACTAGAGCACTTGGTGGCAGAGAGAACCCAGAAGTTACACGAGAGCAACCAAAAGCTGATTGAGGAAAATCAAGAAAGACAAAAAATTGAACAGATTCTTTCTAGAGCCAAGAAAGAGTGGGAGGTGATTTTTGACTCGGTCAAAGATTTGATTGTGATTATCGATCAAGAAGGAAAAATTGTACGTTGCAATCGGGCAGTCACTCAACAATTTAGCAAGACGTTTCAAGAAGTGATCGGACTCAACATCAACGGTCTGTTTTATGGAGCGGATACAGCAGCTAAATCGAGATTGGAGTACGATGCCGAATATTGTCAATTTCCGATGTTGTCCGGTTGGTACGAAGTGTCTGAATATCCGATTGAGTTGGAGGCTGCCGGAGAAGGTTGTGTTTACATCGTGCGCGATATTACCGATCGCCATCGGGCGGAAATGGAGCTCTTGAGACAAAAACAATACTTCGAGGCGGTCGTTTATAACAGCCCGGTTGCCATTGTAATCTTGGATCGAGAAAATAAAGTTGTTTCTTGCAACCCTGCTTTTGAGGCGCTGTTTGATTACAGCGAAAAAGAAATCATAGGCTTAGATTTAGACTCCTTAATTACAACCGCCGAAATTGACCATGAAGCTAGAGAATTAACTCAGGCCGCAATGGCTCTCTCTGTACATGGGCTTGGAAAGCGCAAGAAACGGGATGGCACGCTGATCGATGTTGAGATCTTGGGGGTTCCAATCATCGTCCAGTCGGAACGGGTGGGGGTCTTAGGGATGTATCATGATATTACCGAGTTGTTGCAAGCAAAGATCAAAGCTGAAGAAGCCGATCGTGCCAAAAGCGAGTTCCTTGCCAATATGTCCCATGAAATTCGTACTCCGATGAACGGCATCATGGGAATGTTGGAACTTCTTTTGGATACCCCCTTATCTCCTGAACAGCAAGATTTCGTCAAGACTGCCCTTGAATCCGCCGAGGCGTTATTGGCACTTTTAAATGACATCTTAGATTTTTCCAAGATTGAAGCCCGCAAGCTTGAAATTGAACACATCGAATTTGAATTGCGCGCTACGGTTGAATCCGTCACACGCACGATGGCACAACGAGCAGCCGAAAAGAATTTAGAGACGATCTGCATCATCCCAAGCGACTCACCCAACGACCTGATCGGCGATCCAACCCGCTTGCGACAAATTTTAGTGAACTTAATTGGAAATGCGATTAAGTTCACTGAGGTAGGTGAGATTGTGGTGAGTGTCGAAAAACTAGCGGAAAGTGAGGATCGGGTAAAACTGAAGTTTTCTGTGCGAGACACAGGGATTGGAATCCCACTTGAACGTCAAAAGGCGATTTTTGATCGATTTACTCAAGTAGATGGTTCAACTACCCGTAAGTATGGCGGTACAGGTTTAGGTTTAACGATCTGCAAGCAATTGGTTGAACTCATGGGGGGTGAAATCGGTCTGGTCAGTGAGCCTGGAGTAGGCAGCGAATTTTGGTTCTGGCTTGAATTCCAAAAGCAAGAAAGAAAGGAAAAATGGACCAAGGCAAGTCCTGAACAGTTACGCCATAGCCACGTTTTGGTTGTCGATGACAACCTTACAAACCGAACTTATCTAGCCAAGACTTTGGAGAGTTTTGGTTGTACTGTAGAGACCGGCAGCAGCGGACAAGAAGGTATAAATCTCCTAATGAATGCTTATCAACGGGGTGAACCGTATCAGGTTGCCTTGATCGATATGCAGATGCCTGGCATGGATGGCGAGAAAACCATCAGCAAAATTCGCCAACATCCAGAAATGGATGACTTAAAGATTATTGTGCTTACGTCTATGGGCGTTCAGGGCGATGCGGCGCGCTTTCAAGAACTGGGTTGTAGTGGTTATTTATTAAAACCCATTCGACAACAAGAATTGCGAGATGCGCTGTTACTAGCCATTGGTACACCAGCCAAAGAGAAAAAGAAACAACTCATTACACGTCACACCTTGGCAGAATGTGCCGAGAGCTGCCGTATCCTATTAGTTGAGGATAACCCGATCAATCAAAAAGTAGCGGTCAAACTGTTGAATAAAGCGGGCTTTTCGGTGGATACCGCTAACAATGGTGTGGAAGCTATCGAAGCGCTTCAAAACGGTTCTTATCAAATGGTCTTAATGGATGTACAAATGCCAGAAATGGATGGTTTCGAGGCGACCATGCGTATCCGAAACTCCAAGATGCCTTACAAAGATGTTCCTATTATTGCCATGACCGCTCATGCACTGAAGGGGGATCGAGAAAAGTGCTTGGAAGTAGGCATGAATGACTATATTTCAAAGCCAATCAGTGCAGACGAACTTTTTGAGGTCATCCAAAAGTGGTCGCCAAAAGCATCGATTCAGGTAAAAGAGAGACAACAGTGTGATTCTGCTCCTTATCAAGAGCACTCAATCGAGCTCGGGGAAGAGATGGCGCCAACTTTTGAGCACAACTTGGTTAACTGGCAACCTTTTTTAGATGGAGTGACCATTGATTTGGAGGATGCGGCAATTTTCCAATCAGAACCTGAACCTGCACCCTCACAGAAACCTAGCCGAATACAACAGGAACAGAAAACGAATCAAGAATACATCGATCTAAAAGCAATCCTACCTCGTTTTGTCGATGATGTGGCGTTTTACTTTGAAATGCTGGGTGAATTTTTGCAACATAGCGATGAGCGGCTACATGAGATTAAGAATGCGATTGCACAAGGGGATGGAAAACAGGTTAATTTTCTGGCTCACCGCTTCAAGGGCATGGCTGCAAATTTAGGGGCTGAAAACATCGCCCAAATCGCTCAAAGATTGGAGGATTGTGGAAAACAAAACCAATTCGAAGAATGCCAGCTAAGCATCGTTGCATTGGAACGCGAGATGCAGCTATTGGTAAGCTGGTATCATCAGAACAAGTCAACTGTTTCTATCGATTAATTCCTATATCGTCTTGGTGACCTTTGTCAGCCGGCGTGGTTTGTCTGGGTCGTTGCCCCGCGCTAGGGTTAGCGATAGCGCTAACAACTGCCCTGGAACCACAGCAGCAATGGGGGCAATCCACTCGGGAAGCGCTTGGGGTAATGGAATGAATTTTGATGGATCGTGAGCTAGAGACACTTCGTTGCTAACCACAATTGTCTCAGCCCCGGCTTGGTTGACTTCTTCAATCAGATCTTTCATGGATTGGAAGGTTTTCCCTTGAGGGGCGATGGCGATCAGAGGGAAACCCTCTTCCAACAGGGCTATAGGCCCGTGTTTAAAGTCAGCGGCTGAATAAGGATCGGCGCTAATATATGATAACTCTTTGATTTTTAGAGCCATTTCGTGGGTTGTGCAGTGGGTAAAGCCGCGTCCGACAATTAAGAGCCGATTGTGGTGTTTGATTTGCTCGGCAATATCCCGAACTACTGAATGGGTTTCTATAGCTTTTTGGATCAGCTCAGGTACGAAATTAAGCTGGTTAATCATTCGTTGATCGTCCAACCATGTTGCAGTTAGACAGGCGATGGCAAGTAGTTGTGCCGTGTGAGTTTTGCTGGCTGCGACAGCTTTTTCCTCACCGCAATGAAGAGGAATCGTCTGATCGGCGAATTGAATCATAGGCGCATCGAGGCGATTAACGATTGCCAACGTAGGGCACTTTTGTTTTTGGGCTTCTTCCATCACAGCAATTACATCGGGAGAAGCTCCGGATTGAGAGATGCCGATCACGAACGTTTTGCGCATTAACGGCGGTTGTTGATATAGCGTGTATAAGGAGGGTATGGCTAATCCAACGGGAATTCTGAGGAAAGCGCTGAGCAGGTACTTAGCATAAATGGCGGCATTATCCGATGTCCCACGCGCCGCGATTAGGACAAATTGAGGATTCACTTTGCGGAGATGGGCGCTAATCGCCTTGACTTCTTCAAGGTTATTTGCCAGGAATCGAGCCAGAATTTGGGGTTGTTCGTAGATTTCTTTTTCAAAGAAGCTGGTCATGTTTGTCTCTCTTTTAGGTATGGATAATACGGCATCTCAAATAGATTATATACGAATCTGAATCTCTGGGATAAGGTGATCCGCTGACTTGTCAGTGATAAAGCTTTTAGAAGAATCAGGCTGATGGGGCTGCAACCCATCGTCAATCTTTTTGTAAGATTATGATCACGGTGAGGCGTTTGTTGTTTGAATTGCGAAAGGCTAGCTTTGTTGAAAGGCTATCGATGGGGAAAAGTGTGAATTTTCGCTTGCCGCCATTTCCGCACTGAGTTAATTAAGTAAATCTCCTGACATTTTATAAGGTCACTTAGAAGGATTTTTTCTTCGTGAATGATCTGTTGCTCCAATAACTTTTGGCGGAAAACTCCTGCGAGTAAACCACAACTGACCGGAGGAGTGATCAACTTTCCGTCAATTTTTACAACAATATTAGCGATTTCGCTCTCTGTCACTTCCCCGTGTTCGTTCCAAAACAGAACTTCACAGTCGCTCTCCCGATTTAGATATTCAGGTTTTGCTTTTTCATAATGCTCGCGAAAGGTTGTCTTGTGGTAGAGATAGATATTCTGAGAAGATAGCGGCGCTTTTGCTGGTACTAATTGCACTAATCCCCTTGAGTCAGGAAGGGGTTGGGACTGTATTGCGAAAGTGCCATCTGCTTTGAGGGTAAGCCGAACTTTTTGCGAATCAATGAACGATTGGGCATACTCAAGCAGGGCTTTTTTGATTTTTGGTAGGTCGCAGGGATAGTCAAAATATGCGGCTGACTTTTGTAGTCGCTCCAAATGTTCAGGGAGCAGAAAATAACCTTCTTGTCTTGTCCAACGTATTGTTTCCAGGAGCGCAAAATCTGGCGCTGGATGGGTTAGGAATTGAGCTTTCGTGAGGCACTCGTGGTATTCTCCCTCAACGGTAGAGTCCCACACGATTCCACCCCCAACCCCAACCTCAGCAATGTTCATGCGGCGGTCGATCCATACGGTGCGAATAGCCACATTGAATTGCGCCCGATTTTCTGGGGTAAGAAACCCAATACTGCCGGTATAGATTCGGCGAGGGCTTGATTCTAGGTGAGCGATTATTTTCATCGTGCTGACTTTTGGCGCACCGGTAATGGAAGCACATGGGAAGAGTGCCTTGAAGATTTCGGCAAAGTTGGCTTCCGTATACGCCTCGATAGTAGAGGTCATTTGCCAAACAGTGGGATACTTTTCGATCTCGAATAGGCGCGTTACATTGACGCTCCCAACCTTTGCAATGCGGCCAAGATCATTGCGAATCATATCAACGATCATAACATTTTCGGCGCGGTTTTTTACCGAACGAACCAATTGGTCGGCTTGATTTTGATCCTCCTCATGAGTTAAGCCGCGCTTTGCTGTGCCTTTCATTGGACGACATACAAGGTGTCCCTGCTGGTAAAGAAAGAAAAGCTCTGGAGATGCGCTGCAGATGACAAAATCTCCGAGATTCAAGTAGGCGGCGTATTTTGCTTTTTGTGCTGCAACGAGCCTACGAAAATAACCAAATGGATCTCCGGTGAAGCGGGCACGTAAACGAATTGTGTAGTTGACCTGGTAGGTGTCTCCCTGCGCAATGGCGGCTTTAATTTCTTGGATTGCTTTTGCATATTGCTGGTCTAAAACGGTGGGTTGCCACGGCGATAACTCAAAGTTGCTTGCACGACAGGAGCTGAGGTTGATTGTCTGAGCTTCTTTAAACAAACCAAACCAGAGCAAAGGAAAATCATCGGTTTGATTTGGCGTTGAAAATGCCGAATCAAAAGCTGGAGCTGATTCGTAGCTCAGGAAGCCAACCGCGTAAAGTTTTTCTTTGGCAACCTTTTGTTCAAGATAAAGGAGGTGATCGATAACCTCCTCGGGTTGAGTACTCCATAAGATTTCATGTGGATCGCAAAATTTTAACCAGGCCTTTTGAGTAGCATCATGCAGGATGATTAGAGGTGAAGGCATTTGCATGAACATCGGGAATACCTGAAAATGGGTGTTTAGTGATTAATTAACTCACCTTACGCAGTTCATTCGTGCCGCGACATTCATGTCGCCTGAATCCACGAGATAAATCATTTGTGCCGCGACATTCATGTCGCCTGAGACCACGAGATAAATCTCGTGCTACCGCGTAAGCGACATGCATGTCACCTGAAACCACGAGCTAAATCTCGTGCTACTGCGTAACGTCAGTAATTAACAAACAAGTGTCTGGCTTTTTAGCATCCAGACACTTGTTCAGGCGGTCCCGACGGGATTTGAACCCGCGCTCTCGGCCTTGACAGGGCCGCATGTTAGGCCGCTACACCACGGGACCATGCGCCAAAAAGTTTACTATACTTGTCTTTAGGCGTCAAGTTGTTTTTTTCAGCTTTTTGGGCAAAATTTCTTTCGCTAATCACCTCATCGAAAGGTGCAATTATTTGGCGACTAATTGACGAGCGATCTGGACAGCTCCCATGGCATCTTCAGCATAGCCATCGGCACCGATTTCTTCCGCCCAACTGCGGGTGACTGGAGCGCCTCCGACCATGACTTTAACTTGATTACGGATACCCGCTTCGGTTAAGGCCTTGATCACCTCCCGTTGCATTACCATCGTTGTCGTCAATAGGGCGGAAAGACCGAGGATGTCTGGTTTCATTTCTTTTACTTTTGCGACAAAGGTCTCCGTAGGCACGTCAACGCCGAGGTCATGAACTTTGAAGCCATTGGCTGTGAGCATGGTGCCAACGAGAGACTTACCGATCTCGTGGATATCTCCTTTTACGGTTCCCAATAAGACGGTACCAGCCGATTCAATGGCTTGTTGCCTTTTGAGCAACTCTGGTTCGAGGAGAGTCATTGCCTTCTGCATGCCATCGGCAGCAATGATCAAATCGGGCAAAAAATATTCACCACAAGAAAATTTCTCACCAACAATGTTCATGCCGGGGATTAAGCCCTCTTTGATAATAACCATTGGCTCGATGCCAGCAGCTAGCGCTTCTTTTGTCGCCTCAAACGTTGCGTCTGGATCGCCATCCACAAGGCTGTTGGTCAATTTAGCGAAGATTTCTTGAGACATTTCCTTCTCCTAAGGGTGGTGTATGGTGATGGTATTGGATAGCTTTATGATACCAGAGATGGCATTAGTTTGCCAATTCTTTAGAAGGGAAAAACAGGGATTTCGAGAATTCGTCCGAGAATTTTGGGTGGTTCGATAATTCGATATAATGAATTTGCTGGGCTAGTTCGCTGGCAATTTGCCGATAGCGTTTGGAAAGAAGCATTTGCCGAGCACCTAATCCAGCGGCATTACCAACTTGTTGACACCGTTCAAGGGGTAGATAGGGGAACATGCCGATCTTCATTGCGCTTTTGATGTCGATGTAGGTGCCAAAGGCACCGGCAATGATCATGGCATCGAGCTCTTCAGGCTGCAAGCCGGCTTCCATCAACAAGATATTTATACCAGCCCGTATTGCTCCTTTGGCAAGTTGGATTTCATTGACATCCCGCCGTGTTAGGATGATTTCCTGATGGTGCCCGCTTTGATCCGCTGGGACCAGCACAAATTCCATATTCCGGTTTTGAATGCGTACATTGGGATGGTTCTTCAAAAACATGCCTTTGGCGTCGAGCAAGTTGGCGAAGTACATTTCGGCAATGGCATCCAAGATTCCTGAGCCGCAGATGCCGACTGGGTCTTGATCGGCAATTGTTTTGTAAAGGATGCGATGATCGGGGGTGATTTGCACTCGTTCAATGGCACCTGGCGCTGCCCGCATGCCAAATTGGATATGGGCGCCTTCAAATGCCGGACCTGAAGCACAAGAACAAGAAGTGATTTGTTGGTTGTGTAATAAGGAAATTTCTGTATTGGTGCCAATGTCAATCGCAAGTACATTGGAAGATTTTCGGTTCGGATCTGCGTAATATGGGTAGATGGTGGGTAGCAACATCGCTACATGATCAGCCCCAACGTAACCAGCAATATTTGGAGGCAAATAGACTTCAGCAGATGGAGCAATGTTTAGTCCTAGTTCTTTGGCGGTAATAGAGAGGGCTTCGGAAACCGCTGGGACATACGGTGAAATGCCCAATTGTTCAACGGATAAGCCAGCAAAAAGATGGTGCATGGCGGTATTGCCGACCACCACTGCATCGACGATATTCTCAGAAGAAACCGAAGAGTCGCCAATTTCAGCCAGCATTTTTTCGATAAGGTTGTTCAGACCTTCAATAATCCGTTGATGTAAGAGGTTGGTGCTAGGATGACCTCGTTGCTCGGGATGATTGATCAAGTACGAAATACGGCTGATGACATCTTCGCCAAAAGCAATTTGTGGATTCATGCTTCCGGCTTGGGCTAAGATGTCGCCTGTTTCTAGGTTTACCAAATAGGCAGCAACCTTTGTCGTGCCAATGTCAACTGCTAAACCTAAGATTTTCGATTTTGGATCAGCGGGTAGGATTTGGATGAGCGTTGTATCCTTAAAGATTGCTTGAATGGTCCATTCAGCAGTTCGACAAAGCGTTGAGAGCTTTTGCAGAATTGCGTAATCAACATCGAAGGTTTCGTAAAAAGGTTGGATTGCCGATCGTAAACGAGTTAAATCCGAACGAAGGTCGTCAATGGATGGGGCAGGAATAGCCACTTGGATGCGACGCACGGGTGGGTCGAACTCACTTGGTTTCTGTTGACTTTCTAACTGAAGCCGCTGTGGTGTTGATAAAGACTCAGGTGGGATATCCAAGATAACGTCTGAGCGGGGAAAGGCTTGGCATGCTAGGCGATACCCCTGTTGAATCTCTTCAGTTGAAAAGGTGTTTTGTTCGTCCATCGTTAGTGGACTGAGTTCTCCTTTGACAAGGCGAACCCGGCAGGATTCACAAACTCCCACCCCACCGCAAATAGAAGTGATCTCTACACCGGCTAGTTGGGCAGCCTCTAACAGAGATTGATCGGAGCGGATTTGGGTGCGCCGGCCAATGGGTTGAAGATGAATCGTATGAACGATGTTTGTCATTTTTTTGCGCCTGACTTGGTGAAATTGCTATGAATTTTACCTTACCTTGAAAAGCCTGATGGGGAAAATTGGTAGCGAAATTTCTTCTTGAACCTTATAATACGATTGTGAGTAGATTCACTGCGCCTGTACATGATGGACAAATATGACCAATCTGGTATGGAAAATTGGACAAATATTGACCGCTGAGGGTAATAAATGTCACTTGTCTAAACCAATGTTATTTGTTATATAAACTGAAAGTTAGCCCATATCCAGCTCTCGTATGTTTCTTCGCTCGCAAATCTAATACATCTAGGAAGGAAGGGAACCGTGAAAAAAGTCACTATTGAGATTCCGTCCATGTATGGAGACCACCACGTATTGGAGGTGAGGAAGATCCTGCTATCCATTCCCGGCGTAGAGGATGTCTACGCTAGCAGCGCATTTGGATTCGTAGAAGTCACCTATGATCCTTCAAAAGTGAATGACCTTGAAATCAAAATGAAGCTGGACGAAGCTGGTTATTTAGGAGAGTGGAGTGTTCCGACTGAATTGAGTGTACCAGCAACTGAGAAAACAGACCTACCGAAATATTTTCGACATACAGCGGTCTTTGAAACCACCAAAGAAGTCATTAGTTTTTCGCAAAATCTTTCCTATCAAGGCCGACCGCTCTGGCCTTGTCCTGGTATGGGTGTAATTCGAGAGGTAATGGAGGAGTAAAATGGCTAAAGAAAAGCGATCTCATGAAGAGCGAACGGTAGATCCCGCCGCTCAAGAGATGCTCTATCGAGCGGATGAACTTGGGTTGAGCACAGCGTTCACGCGAGTCGATGAGTTGGTTCCCTGTAATATTGGTAGTGCGGGAATGTGTTGTAAACTGTGTGGCATGGGTCCGTGCCGCCTAACGAAAGATGGCATGACTGGCATTTGTGGGGCAACGATTGATACCATTCAAGCTCGCAACTTCATCCGAGCCATCGCCGCAGGGGCAGCAGCGCACTCCGATCATGGGCGAGATATGGCTTTTACTCTTAAGGCAGTTGCCAATCACCAAGCGGAAGGATATTCCATAAAGGATGTTGCAAAGCTGCGCATGGTGGCTTCCTATTACGATATCCCAGTCGAGGGGCGATCTCCGGAGGAGATTGCCAATGATCTTGCCGATCTTTACATTGCCCAATTTGGCCAACAAAAAGGTGAGGTTGCCCCAACCCGTCGGGCGCCGGCGAAACGTCAAGCCTTATGGCGTGAGTTAGGAGTTATGCCACGCGGTATTGATCGGGAAGTTGTCGAAGCGCTCCATCGTACCCACATTGGTGATGATCAAGATCCAATCCACATTCTTCAACATGCTGTGCGCACTGCTCTATCCGATGGTTGGGGCGGTAGCATGATTGCCACCGATATTTCGGATATTCTTTTTGGAACGCCTGCGCCAATTTTAGGTCAAGCGAATTTGGGCGTCCTAAAAGAAGATATGGTTAATGTCGTGGTGCACGGACATGAACCTACGCTTTCCCAGATGGTGGTAGCAGCCTCGCAAGATCCCGAAATTATTGAATACGCTCGGGCAGCCGGGGCGAAAGGGGTCAATCTCTCAGGAATTTGTTGTACAGCAAATGAAATCTTAATGCGTCAGGGCATTCCCGCCGCTGGCAACTTTCTCCATCAAGAGCTGGCAATTTTGACCGGCGCAGTGGAGGCGATGGTAGTAGATGTCCAATGCATCATGCAGGCTCTGACCGATTTAGCCGCTAATTTCCATACCAAGATCATCACCACCTCGCCGAAGGTGCGCATAAAGGGGGCATTACAT
The DNA here is from genome assembly GCA_003130835.1 of Anaerolineae bacterium. Taxonomy (GTDB): domain Bacteria; phylum Chloroflexota; class Anaerolineae; order Anaerolineales; family UBA4823; genus NAK19. Next base: position 37,487 of record QEXX01000023.1, read on the forward strand.
ATCGAGTTCGATGAACATAAAGCATTAACGATTGCGAAAGAGATTCTGCGCACAGCGATTGATAATTATAAGAATCGGGGTGAAACCCATATTCCGAAAGTCAAAGAAAATCTTGTGCCCGGATTTTCGCATGAATATATCAACTACATGTTGGGTGGCTCGTATCGGGCATCGTTCCGACCCCTGAATGATGCGATTATGGCAGGTAGAATTCGTGGGGTGGCAGCCATTGTCGGTTGTAATAACCCGCGCAGTAAGCAAGATTATCTGCATACGTATGTGACCCAAGAGCTTCTTAAACAAGATGTGCTTATCGTTGAGACAGGCTGTGGTGCCATTGCAAGTGCGAAATTGGGGTTATTGCTTGGCGAGGCTGGCCTCACCAAAGTCGGTCCTGGCTTACGCGAAGTGTGCGAAGCGATTGGTATTCCGCCTGTTTTGCATATGGGCTCCTGTGTGGATAACACCCGCATTCTGACGGTCTTGACCCAAATGGTGCAAGAAGGCGGGTTGGGTGACGACATCGATCAAATACCAGCCGTTGGCTTGGCGCCCGAATGGATGAGCGAGAAAGCGCTCTCGATCGGAGTATATTGCATGGCTTCGGGAGCGTATGTCATCTTTGGTGGATCGTCGCCCATTAGTGGCATGCCCGATCGAGTGGCCGATTCCGACTTAATTTTGCGCTATATCAGTGAAGGGTGGGAGAAATTGTACGGTGGAAAGATGGAATTTGTTGCGGATCCGGATGAAATGATCCGACGTACCCTTGATCATATCGACAAAAAGCGGGCTGCTCTTGGATTGCCCGAGTACGATCCGAAACGCTTTGGTAAAAGCGGTGATCGACGGGTGCTTGAACTAGAAAGCCTGCCGTTGTCAGAAAGAATTCAGGCTCTATATGGCGTAGCTGCAGATTAGGAGGTCCGTAAATGTCTAGGTACATTGCAAAACGTGCCATCCGCGGTGCAAATGCACTTGTCCGCGAAGCGGAATTAATGCTCAATCGAGCGCTAAAGGAAAAGGGAGAGGATCAAAAGGTTGCTTTTCCGAACACTGCCTACTACTTGCCGCTCATATATGGCATGACGGGAATTGCAGTGGAGAAACTGGAAGATTTAGTGCCTGTGATCGAGCAGGCAAAGCGATTGCTTCATCCGATGCCATCCGACAACTTGTGGACACCGTACCTCGGGGAGACCTTGGATAGTGGGATGGCAACCTTACTAGCTGCAGAAGCGATTGAGGCAATCCGCTTTGTTTATGGCCTCCAACCAGAACGAATGCCGGGCTTTACCCTTGCGGGTGGGACATCGTATCCTGAGTTAGATGCGCCGAACAATGGGCGGGTTGGTCATCTAAATGGCCCTATCGATGACATCCAACTTCGTTCTTGGGGCATCCAATTGGTGGATGGACGGATGCCAGGTTTTGCTGCTATTGTTGGCGCAGCCAAATCCAATGAGGTGGCTGTAAAGATCGTCCGCGAACTGCAAAAGCGCAATATCCTATGTTTCCTTTCAGGGAATGTCAATGGGCGCAGTATCATCCATCAGCTTATCGAAGAGGGTGTAGAACTTGGTTACGATACCTATACTGTACCTTTTGGCACCGATACGATCAGCGCCATCTATGCGCTAGGGTTTGCCACCCGCTCAGCCTTGACTTTTGGTGGTCTAAAACCGGGACAAGCGCGAGAAATCTTGTTATATAACCGCGAGCGTGTTTTTGCCTTCGTTTTGGCTTTAGGTGAGGTAGATGATCTAAAATATGCGGCTGCAGCAGGAGCGATCAATTTTGGTTTTCCGGTGATCGCTGATACGGTCATCCCCGAAATCCTACCCACCGGCATCACCAAGTATGAACACGTCGTGAGTATGCCCTTCAATGAAATTGAAGGCGCAGATGACCTAGAAAAGGCAGAGCGCTTGGTTCAGAAATGCATCGAGGTGCGCGGCGTAAAAGTTAAGGTTGCTGAAGTGCCGGTGCCGGTTCCGTATGGGTCTGCCTTTGAAGGGGAAGTCGTGCGCAAGAACGACATGCGGGTTGAGTTTGGTGGCAAGCACTCGCGCTGTTTTGAATACCTCTTTATGGCACCGCTCGATGAAGTTGTGGATGGAAAAGTTGAAGTTATCGGCCCATCCTTTGAAAATGTCGAACCCCAGGGACATATGGATATGGGGATCATTGTCCAGGTGGCTGGGCGACAGATGCAAGAGGATTTTGAGCCTGTCTTAGAGCGTCAAATTCACTATTTCATCAATGGCGCTTCAGGAATTCAACACATCGGTCAACGCGACATTGCTTGGATTCGTATTTCCAATAATGCGGCAGAAAAAGGGTTCAAGTTAGAACATTTTGGGAAAATCCTCCATGCTCGGTATCACTCGGATTTTGGTGCAATTGTTGACAAAGTCCAAGTCACCATCATCACAGAACCTGAGTTGCTACAGCAATGGTTAGCAAAAGCTCGGGCAGCCTACGATTATCGCAACAAACGCTTGGCTGACTTAACGGATGACAAGGTCGATGAGTTCTACTCTTGTACATTGTGTCAATCCTTTGCACCGAATCATGTTTGTATCATTAGCCCGGAACGACTAGGTCTATGCGGTGCCTATAATTGGCTGGACTGCAAAGCTTCCTATAACATCAATCCAACTGGCCCGAACCAACCGATCAAGCTGGGCAAGGTCATTGACCCCGTGAAAGGGTATTGGACTGGAACAAACGAATATGCCAAAATCGGCTCACATGGCGTTGTCTCGGAGGTTTCCATGTATTCCATCATGGAAAACCCCATGACCGCCTGTGGTTGCTTTGAATGTATTGTCATGTTGATCCCTGAAGCCAATGGCGTGATGGTGGTTAGCCGTGAAGACCCGAGCATGACTCCGGCTGGTATGACATTCAGCACGCTCGCTGGTATTGCAGGAGGCGGTTTACAAACCCCAGGGGTGATGGGGGTAGGAAAATATTTCTTGCTAAGCCCGAAGTTCATCTCAGCCGATGGGGGATTTAAGCGAGTCGTATGGATGAGCAGTATCTTGAAAGAAATGATGGCTGAAGAATTAAAAGCCGTCGCCGAGCGAGAAGGCGATCCGGACTTAATTGAAAAAATTGCCGATGAACGGCACGTGACGACGGTGGAAGAATTACTGGCTTGGCTTGAGGAGCACAACCATCCGGTATTAGCGATGGAGCCGATGTTCTAAGATTTTAAGGGGAAGGAAACGAGAATGTATTCTTGTTTGCCTTCCCTTTTATTTCGCGCCTTTATTAAGCGCATTCTGCATGCCTAATCATCCGAAGGAGAGAAAAATATGCCTGTTGAAGTACCTAAAGAGAAATGGCCAGGATCTGTGCGCACAATTACGTTAGGCGCGCTGCCATCAGAAGGAGGCACGCGCAAACGAGTTGTGACCGTGGGTGGGGAAACAGCGATGCCTTTTATGCACTTTGAAGGCGAAATTCCCAATCCACCGGTGGTCGCAATTGAGATTAAAGATCGGAAACCGGACGATTGGTCGCCTTTGCTGCTGGAGACGTGGAAAGACGTGATTGATGATCCGGCTCAATGGGCAGCCGCTGCAGAAGCTGCCGGGGCTGATCTGATTGTATTAGCTTTGAGCTTGACCAATCGCAATGGCGAACCAACCAGTCCAGATGAGGCTGTAGCAAGCGTGAAAGCGGTCTTGAGAGCCACAGGGCTTCCGCTAATCGTTTTTGGCCCAGGGCAAGCGGAGGCTGACAATGCCTTGCTTGTAGCGGTGTCTGAAGCTACAAAGGGGGAACGCTTGGCGTTGGGGATCTGTGAAGATAAAAACTACCGCACCATCGTTGCAACAGCAATGGCAAACGATCATCTTGTTACCGCCAGAACGCCCATGGATGTTAATTTGGCGAAGCAACTCAACATCCTCATCAGCGACATGGGATTACCATTAGATCGTATCCTGATGGACCCAACCACCGGAGCGTTAGGTTATGGAATTGAGTATGGCTTCTCGGTCATGGAACGTTTGCGCCTGGCTGCTTTACAAGGGGATAAAATGACGCAACTCCCGATGATTGTGACACCCGGTTTTGAAGCCTGGAAGGCAAAAGAATCCAAGGTTGGCGAAGGTGTGCCGGCTTCTTGGGGGGATTGGTTGAACCGGGCCATAAATTGGGAGACCTTGACGGCGCTGACGCTGGTCGAGTCGGGGGCAGATATCGTAGTCTTACGACACCCTGAAAGCGTCAAGCGGGTTAAAGCTGCCATCGAAGAATTGATGGCTGCGAAGTCGCTTGTCTCATAATTTGCTTCCAATGATTGGAGGTCCTTATGGCTTTATCTGGAATTCAAATCTACAAGTTATTACCGCAGACAAACTGTAAGGAATGCGGTTTCCCGACTTGTTTAGCCTTTGCCATGAAATTGGCTGCGAAGCAGGTCGAGCTTTCGGCATGCCCGTATGTCTCTGAAGAATCAAAAGCGCTGTTGGAGGAATCTTCAGCACCACCGATACGCTTGATTTCTCTAAAATCGGATGGTTATGAAGTAAAAGCTGGCAATGAAGTTGTTATGTACCGTCACGAGAAAACCTTTTATAACAAACCCGGACTGTTTGTCAAAATCAAGACGTCTTCGCCTGAAGCAGATGTAAAAACCTTGGCACAGCGTATTCAAGAGTATCGAGTAAATTATGTAGGGATTGACCTAGAAGTCGATGGTATCGCCCTAGAGGATGATACCAATGAGGGCGAGAAGATGAAGAACGCCGTAAAAGCTGTACGATCGGTTTGCAAGAAGCCGCTCATGCTTTTTGCCACTTCGGCTGCAAACCTTGAGCCTGCACTAACTGAGTTGAACGGCGAATCCCCCTTAATCGGTTGTGCTACAGCCGATAGTTGGGAAAAATTTGCTGAGCTTGCCAAGCAATATAAAGCATCCCTTGCGGTGATGGCAGATAACTTGGATACTTTAGCAGAATTATCAGAAAAAATTAAGGGGAAGGGTGTTGAGGATATTGTGCTTGTACCGCATGGTAAAAATTTGGGGCATGAGCTAATCCTTCAAACCCAAATTCGCCGTTTAGCCTTAAAGTCAAATTATCGACCGCTAGGCTACCCAACCTTGGCGTTTTGTCAAACCCATGCCCAAATGGCGCAAGCCATCGCTAAATATGCTGGTTTTTTGGTCATTGATACCTTTGCCGAAGAATTAGCTTATCCTCTACTGGTTTTGCGCCAAAACATCTACACCGATCCCCAAAAACCGATTCAAGTCCAACCCGGCTTGTATGAAATCAACAATCCTCAGCCAACCGATCCGGTTTTGGTTACCACGAATTTCAGCATAACGTATTTTAGTGTTGCGAATGAAGTCGAAGGTTCTGGTTTGCCAGCCTACCTCTTGGTAGCAGATGCAGAGGGGATGAGCGTCCTGACCGCTTGGGCGGCTGGTAAATTCGATGCAGAACGGATTGCCAAAGCCGTGAAAGCGGTGAATTTGGATGCAAAGGTGACACGCAAACGATTGGTGTTGCCTGGCGCAGTTGCGGTGCTTTCGGGAGAAGTTGAATCTGAACTGCCCGGTTGGGAGATTCGCGTTGGCCCACGTGAGGCAGTTGATATTCCTAAGTTTTATAAGCAGGTTCTACAGGCAAACTAATTTCCTTGTCGGTAACTTTTCTTTGTAGTCTTTATGGCTGTTTACAGAGTAACCTTCAATCATCAAACTGAACCCGTCGTCGTCAAAAGCGGCACTCTGATCACAGAAGCCGCCCGATTAGCTGGGATCGAGATCAATCAACCCTGTGGTGGGCAAGGGCGGTGTGGACGCTGCGTTGTTCAAGTAACCGATGGAAAGGTACGTCAACGGAGTGCCCTGCGGCTTTCTGCAGAAGACATCCAAATGGGCTATTGCTTGGCATGTCAGTCCGTGATTGAGGGGGATATCTCGGTTGTTGTGCCCGAACAGGAAAAAATTGAGAGAAGGTTGGTCACTGACCGTACCGCTATCGAGGTTCAGCCTATCCCGGGCTATGCGCCGGAGTACCAGCAAACTCTCAAACGATATTTTCTGGAGTTTTCACCACCGGACTACGAAGACCAAACGGATGACCTGAGCCGCTTACAGAAGCACTTGCGCACCGATTTGGGTTTTGAAGAAGTAGAGATTCCGATCTCCTTGCTCAAGAAAATTAGTTCGGTCTTGCGCGAAGGGAACTGGCAGGTAACTGTGTATCTGGATGTCTTGTCCACCAACGATGGTAATCCGACTGCGCGTATGGTTGATCTTCTTCCGAATCGTTGCGATGAAGATAGCCCAATGTGGGGAGCTGCCATTGACATTGGAACAACAACCGTTACCCTTTGGTTAGTTGATCTTTGGACCGGAATCGTCCATGCGCAAGTGGCAGAATACAATGCCCAGATCCGCCGCGGCGAGGATGTGATTTCGCGAATTATTTATGCCGATAAAGAAGGGGGCTTACAAGAACTACAGGAATTAGTGGTTGGAACGATCAATCAATTAATCGAGATAGCTTGCAAACGAGTCAAGCACCACCGGGTCTCACCCCAAGATATTCTAAAGTTAACGGTGGCCGGCAATACAACCATGATGCATCTTTTCTTGGGCATACCGCCGAGCTATATTCGTCTAGCTCCTTTTGTCCCAACTTTTAATCAAGCCCCTTTGATCCGGGCTAAAGATGTGGGTTTGATTGCCAATCCTCATGCGGTTGTTGATTGTCTGCCCGGTGTTGCCAGTTATGTTGGCGCGGACATTACGGCAGGGGTTTTATCTGCGGGTGTGGATAGCACCGATCAACTAACCCTCTTCCTCGATGTTGGAACGAATGGGGAAATGGTGTTAGGTTCTAAGGAATGGCTGGTGACATGTGCTTGTTCAGCGGGACCTGCTTTTGAGGGCGCGGGTGTTCGAGATGGAATGAGGGCGACAACAGGAGCCATTGAGGAAGTTTGGATCCATTCCGAAACGTATGAGCCGACTTACCGAGTGATTGGTGGGGGGAAGCCGCGCGGCATTTGTGGCAGTGGCTTGATCTCGTTGTTAGCTGAAATGTTTATGACCGGGGTTGTCGATAAAGCCGGCAATCTAAATACCAGTCTCTCCACGCCACGCATCCGCGAAGGGGAGCACGGGATGGAGTACGTTGTTGCTTGGAAAGATGAAACTGAACACGGTCGCGATATTGTCATCACTAGAGTCGACATTGACAATCTTCTGCGGGCGAAAGCAGCGATCTATGCTGGCTTCCTAGTGCTGGCTCAGAGTGTTGGCGTACCTTTGGAAGAGACCGAGCAAGTCTTAATCGGCGGTTCGTTTGGAAAATACTTGAACGTTGAAAAGTCGATACAAATCGGTTTGCTTCCAGATTTACCTTGGGAAAAGTTTAACTTTCTAGGCAATACAGCTGTGAAAGGAGCTTATTTCGCCCTATTGAGTCAAGAATACCGTACACGAATCCATGAAATTGCCAGCAAGATGACCTATATCGAATTGTCCGCCGATAATACTTTCTACGAAGCCTTTATGGCAGCGATGTTTTTGCCGCATACGGATCTGAGCCGTTTTCCGACGGTGTTAGCGGCTTTGCAAGATTCGAATATTCAATTTCAAACTAACTGAAGGGAGGGTTTCCCATGTATATCATTGGAGAAAATATCCACATCATCTCAGAAAAAGTCAAAGAGGCGCTCAAGGAAAGAAATGCAAAATTCTTTCAAGAGCTGGCTGTCAAACAAGTCGAAGCTGGTGCTAAAGCCTTGGATTTGAACCTAGGCCCAAGAAAGGCTGATGGTGAGGAAGTGTTCCCATGGATCGTCGAGACCGTTGAAGCGGTGGTAGATGTTCCCTTGAGTTTTGACTCGACCAACGTGGTTGGAATCGAAGCAGGTCTAAAGAAAGTAACAAAAGCACAGCCCATCATTAACTCCACGTCTGCGGAACCTGAACGCCTGGAAAAGGTACCATTGTTAGCCAAGAAATATAACACCAAACTGATTGCGTTGACGATGGGCAAAAGTGGCATTCCAGTTGCGGCAGACGATCGAGTGAATATTGCCATAGAATATTTGATTCCCCGCGCCTTGGAAGTTGGTTTACCGATTGAAGATTTGATTATTGACCCTCTTGTCTTAACCGTGTCCGGCTGTCAAGAGTATTGTCCAGAGTTGATTGAGGCAATCCGAACACTCCAGTTTGCCTGGGATCCGCCTCCAGCCATTTCGGTAGGTTTGTCTAACGTATCAAATGCTGTCCCAAGAGAGAACCGGCCTCTGATCAATCGGGTTTATTGCGCAATGTTAATGGGGGTGGGTCTAAAGATGATGATTGCAGACCCGTTAGATCAAAAATTAAGGGAAACGATTCGAATCATTGAGGAAAGAGACGAATCGACGCCTATTGGTCGTCTTTACCTGCGCATTGCTGATAAAATTAGGGATATGCAGGAAATCACACCAGACGATATCGATTTTGACGATCCTGAACAAGTGGCTGTCTGGAAAACTGTACAGATTCTGCTCAACAAAGTGATTTATGCAGATGGTTACCTTGATCAGTGACCTCTTTGAGAAAGACGAGGATAGTTTAGGAGGTAGTTATGCCCATTTTTACGCCAGGTAGACGATGGCAGCCGCCTTTTTATCCCTTTAAAAAGGAGCCTTTTGGTGCTCGTTTATTAGCCGGAATCGAAAAGATGGTAAAAGGGCCGTTGTTTGGTTGCCGTATGTGTGGAAATTGCCTGTTGCAAGAGACAGCTTTTATTTGTCCAATGGAGTGTCCTAAAGGTATTCGCAATGGACCTTGTGGTGGTTCGACCCCAGAACACTGTTACGTGGATGAAACCCGGCCCTGTATCTGGTACAAGATCTATGAGCGGGCTTTTAGAATGGGGCGCGAAGAGTACCTTTTGGAAGTGCTACCTCCGTTAGACTGGAATAAAGTTGGCACAGAAACCTGGGGAGATGTTGTAAACCAAGTGCGGAAGATCGGCACAAAAAATGTAGTGACTGGTCTGTTATCTAAGGATCCGGTAAAACGAACGGTTACGTGGGATTCTGTCTTTCGCCCAGTTCGTCAACCCGAATGGTGGCAAGGGGATGCAGAATACCATCCACCCAAATACACAGAGCCGATTTCTGAACTTGAGCGAAGGCTGAAGGCGGGCGAGTTTGTTGTTACTTCAGAAGTCGCCCCGCCAATGACGGTTTCAACCAATAAGTTATTGCAAAACATTGAGCTAATTAAGCCCTATGTAACGGCAATTAACTTTACCGACTCGCCATCAGCTACCCCCCGCATGTCCAGTTGGGCGTGCAGTGTGATGGCCGTTCAAGCTGGTGCTGAACCGGTAATGCAAATTGCCGCTCGGGATCGTACGCGAGTTGGACTTCAGTCTGAAGTGCTAGGGGCAAATGCCCTAGGCGTGCGCAATATCCTGTGCTTGTCGGGGGATAGTATGCGGATGGCGCCAGACCCGCGCGGCCGAATGGATGTGGTTGATATCGACTCGGTTCAAATGATTTGGATTTTGAGGCGAATGAGAGATGAGGGGAAATATCTTGATGGAAGAGCGATCAAGTTCCCGCCAAAGATCTTTATCGGTGCAGCCGCTTCTCCTTATGCCTCTGAACCACGTTTTCAGGCGATCCGCGAACACAAGAAAGTGAATGCCGGAGCACAATTCTTCCAAACGAACTTAGTTTATGACTTGGATGGTTTAGAAATTTGGCTGAACGAGTTAGCAAAGCGAAATATTCTGGATAAGGTGTATATCTTGGTTGGTATCACACCGCTCAAGAGTTATAAAGTTGCTCAATACATGCATAACGAAGTGCCAGGAGTATTTATCCCCGAGCGATTGATGAAGCGCATGGAAAAAGCTGGCGATGGCGCATCAGAGGAAGGGGTTCAAATTGCGCTTGAATTGATCGAAGGGGTGAAGAAATTGCAAGGTGTACATGGTATTCACCTGATGGCCGTTGGTTGGGAAGAAATTGTGCCACGCATTGTGCGCGAAGCTGGCTTAGCGCCCAAGGAAATGCAACAGGCTGAAACGAAATCGACAGAAGCGCTTCTCAATTCGTAAAACGTTATCCATACTGGAAACCGCTCCTGTTCACAGCGAACAGGAGCGGTTTGTCATATCTGCGATATTGATTATCTATCAATGGGTGAGTATACTATCACCATTGAGAAAAACATCCAAAGAAGCTTTGCTCATAACAAGAGCGAAAGAATCTGGTAGAAAAAGAAAATTGTATTGTGAGTGAATACAAGAGAGAGTATATGCGCATAGATAATTTATTGTCCATTCTGCCAGAGTCTTACAACCAACTGGATCGGGAGATCATCCTAAAGGCTTATCATATCGCTGAGGAAGCCCATCGAGGACAAAAACGCGCTTCGGGTGAGCCGTATATTAACCACTGTGTCGCTGTAGCGGGCATTTTAGCAGAAATGCATGTGCCACCGGAGGTGATTGTTGCAGCTTTGCTACATGACACGGTTGAAGATACCACGATCAAGCTCGATGATATTCGGCAGATGTTTGGTGATCGGGTCGCTATGCTGGTGGATGGAGTGACCAAACTGACCAATCTCCCCAGGGTTTCGCGCGGCGATCAACAAGCCGAAGCCGTTGAGCAGGAAGAATTTGTGCGAGAAATGGCAGAAAAGCGCGGCTTGCCCGATCCTGAAGCCGAAGCCGCTCAGATGATGCGCAGTCGGCGTTATGACGCTGTTTCCGAGACTTTGCGAAAGACTTTCTTAGCAATGGGTGAAGATGTCAATGTTGTTCTGATCAAACTAGCTGACCGGCTGCATAATATGCGGACGCTTGCTTATATGCCAGAGCATAAGCGAAGGCGAATTGCTCAACAAACCTTAGATATCTTTGCTCCGCTCGCGAATCGGTTGGGAATCTGGAATATGAAATGGGAGTTAGAGGATCTCAGCTTTCGCTATGTGGAGCCGGAAAAATATAAAGAGATTGCCGATTTGCTAGCCTCGCGCCGCTCGCAACGCGAAGCAGAAATGGAAATGATTAAGGCGAAGTTGACCGATTGTCTCAGCAAGGCTGGCATTCAAGCTGACATCACTGCTCGTCCAAAACACATTTATTCAATCTATATGAAAATGAAACGGAAAGGCATTCCGTTTGATATGGTCTATGACGTGCGCGGTGTGAGAATCATTGTCGCCGATATCCCCACCTGCTATGCCGCCCTAGGCGTGATTCATACCAATTGGCGACCCATCCCCGGTGCTTTCGATGACTATATTGCGGCGCCAAAAGATAATTTCTATCGTTCGCTGCATACCGCAGTTATTTTCGACGACGGTAAAACGCTTGAATGCCAAATCCGGACACCTGAAATGCACCAAAACGCTGAATATGGCATTGCTGCCCATTGGCGCTATAAAGAGGGGGTTTCGCGGGATGATGAGTACGAAAAGCGATTGCTGTGGCTGCGATCCTTGATGGAATGGCGGCAGGATGTTGCAGATGCCAAAGAGTTTCTCGATAGCATGAAAACAGATGTTTTCCAGGATCGGGTGTATGTGTTTACCCCGAAAGGCGATATCATTGATTTGCCGGCCAAATCGACCCCGATCGATTTTGCCTATCATGTTCACACCGACATCGGCCATCGCTGCCGCGGTGCTAAAGTAAATGGAAAATTGGTTTCTTTAGATTACACCTTGAAAACCGGTGATCAGGTAGAAATCCTAACCGCAAAACGCGGCGGCCCCAGTCGAGATTGGCTGAACCCCAACCTGGGGTTGGTGCGGACGCAGAGAGCAAAAGCCAAGATCCGCCAATGGTTCAAAAAACAAGCTCGCGATCAGAATATCAGTCAAGGGAAAGTGATTATTGAGAAAGAGCTGCGCCGTTTGGGTCTGTTGGAAATCAACCTTGAACGGTTAGCGAAAGAATTTGACTTAAAATCTACCGATGATTTATTCGAAGCTGTCGGTTGTGGGGACATCAATATTGGGAGAATCGTCAACCATCTGACACTTGCCGAAAAAGAATCTGCACCGAGTGAGATTCCACAAGCTCGCCCGCCAGCAGACACCGCTCGAGGCAAAGAAGAGTCGGTGACCGTCTTGGGCTTGAAAGGTTTGTTGACCAATATTGCCCGCTGTTGTAACCCGGCGCCTGGGGATGAGATTATTGGTTATATTACCAGAGGCAGGGGAGCAACCATTCATCGCTTGGATTGCCCGAACATCATGCGCATTCAAGATCGGGAGCGCCTCGTCAAAGTATCGTGGGGTGAACCCAAAAGCACCTATCCGGTGCCTATTCGGATCACCGCCTATGATCGCAATGGTTTAATGAAAGACATCTCAACCCTTGTGGCGGACGAGGGAGTCAATATGTCCTCGATAGCAGTCGAAACCAGCCGCAATTTGGCTACGATCAATATCACTTTGGAAGTGCATGATATTGCGGAATTGAGCCGTTTGCTCGATCGCTTAGAGAATTTACCCAATGTGATTGAAGCAATTCGCGTCCGACCCGGCTAAATCAATCTTGACAAAACCACAAGTCTGGTATAATTCCGCATCGCCGTTTGCAAGATAAATGGGTAGGTAAAATCTTTCAGGAGGTACTAAGATGCCACGCATACGCTGTCATTATCTTGATTGTGTCTTCCTTGATGATGGTTATTGCGGTGCTGCTGCGATCGAGATTGATCCAGATGTGGGGTGCATGACTTTCAAACGGTCGGACGATCTGGATGTTGAAGAAGATTGGGAGGATGAAGACGAAGAGCTGATTGATGAAGATGAATGGGATGAACTAGAAGACGAAGACGATCTATGGATTGACGATGACGAAGATTATTAGGCATGGTTGCAGCAATTGTCTTTGGTAATGTAACCCTAGACGTCATTTGCCAAACTGTAGATGATGTTCCTCGTTACGAATCGGTCTCCTTTGATCGGGTTGTTTTATCGCCAGGGGGATGTGCATCGAATGTAGCGGTTGGTTTGGCTGCACTAGGTATTGAAACCGTTTTAATCTGTAAAATTGGTACGGATGCGGCGGCAGAGATTCTCCAAAGAACATGGTCAAAGTTCAACTTAAATCTTGATTATGTCCGTGTTGATCCGTCTGTTCATACAGCGGTGAGCATTGGTTTAGTCGATCACGACTTTCAGCCCCGCTTTATCCATACCCCAGGTGCTAATGGTCGCCTCACGATCGATGATTTCCCTGAAGAATTGCTGTGTAATACCAGTATTAAAGTCATGCATATTGCGGGATTCTTTGTCTTGCCGGGTCTCCTTGATAAACGGTTGGGAGAATTTTTGAGATGCGCACACGAGGCAGGTTGGGTGGTCACTCTGGATGTAGTGAATTCAAAACGCTATTGGAGGCCGGAGTTCTTGTTTCCCTTGCTAAGCGAAGTTGATGTGTTCCTTTGCAACCGCGTTGAGGCAGAAAAGCTGACCGGAGAGGGTGTCATTGAAACCAGTGCGCAAAAGCTTCGCCAACTTGGCGCTAGAGCAGCGGTGATTAAGATGGGTGGGGAAGGATGCTTTCTGCACAGCGATCAATGGATTGGTAAGGTGCCAACTGAAACAGTGAATGTTGTCGACACAACCGGTGCAGGGGACGCTTTTGCAGCCGGGTTGATTTCAGCACTGGTTAAAGGAAACAATCTTTACGAAGCATGTATTCAGGGAAACGCCTGTGGCTCGAAGATCGTTCAAGAGCTTGGCACAATTACCTATTGGGAAAAACAGCTCTTGCAATCGGTTTGAGGCGGTCAGGGCTTGGTTATGAGTTAAGTGCTTAGCCTTGATTAATGCGCATAGCCAAATCATACAAAAAACAATGAGAAAACTCAAAATAAAAAAACAACCAATTCTCCTAACAGCAACATTGCTCACAACCCTTGCATGCAAATTTGCGCTACCAAGCTCGACAGTCACTCCGCTTCCAACGCAAGCAGAGCAGGTAACCGAGATAACCCCTTCCATCGTGTCATCCATCGCTATGCATCCTGTATTAAGTTCACCAACAGCTTCACCGCAGAGCACTGTAGGGGACGAACAAGAAACACTCCTTCAGGAGTCTACACCGACCCCTTTGCTGACTAATACTCCAACGGCAACCCCGCAAGCAATTTTGGCATACGTCCAACCGCAATCGCCCGTCTATTTGATCAATTTTCTTCACCCCGAACTTGGATGTCAATGGTCGGGTGTAGCTGGACAAATCTTTAACGCCAATGGTTCTCCCACCAATGGTCTCATCGTGGAAGTGAATGGTGAGCTAAATGGCAAGCCATTCCTTGGATTGGGGCTATCCGGGCTTTCGCAACCGATTGGGCCGGGTGGGTATGAAATTCAACTCTCCAATCAACCGTTTAACTCCCAAAACTCACTGTCCCTGCGTATTTTCGATCAAAACGGGAATCAATTAAGTGAGACGCTCCCTCTGGTAACTTATAATGATTGTCAAAAAAGTTTGATTCTGATAAACTTTGTCCTATACGGTCAGCCACTGAACCAAAAAATGTACTTTCCCCTGGTCGTTCGATAGCTCAGCATGGCATTTCGATTTTTATTTGACCACTTCGATTGGATTGCCCCATTTTATGATCAAATCATCCCGCAACCAGATATTCGCACGCTGATTCATCATGGCCAATTTCCCATTTCCGGCAGAGTCTTAGATGTCGGAGGAGGCACAGGGAGAGTGACTCGCGCATTGCTGCGAGTGCATGCGGATATAACCCTTGTGGATAGCAGCCTGGGGATGCTAAAAGTTGCCAATCAAAATCTAGCTATCCAACTTGCACGATGCGAGGCAGAACATCTACCGTTTGCATCGAACAGCTTTGAACGCGTGATCTTAATTGATACACTACATCACGTTGTGGATGCTGCAGCTACATTAAGGGAATGTGTGCGCGTGCTCAAAAAAGATGGGTTATTACTGATCCAAGAACCCGATATCGAACAATGGGGCGGAAAGTTAATCGCCCTTTTTGAAAAATTCTTATGGATGCGCAGCCACTTATTACGCGCCAAGCATGTCCAAAACCTCCTAGCTCCATCCTGCCAGGAGACTGTGATCGAACGCGGCAATCAACAATATTGGATCATTTGTCGCAAATAAGGTCAACAGATGCGCGGCAGCATCTCTCCAGATAGCATATCGACTAAGCGCGTACTCCCCATAATAGTTTTTAGCAAGACCTTTTGGATAGGATCAGCGACAACCTCGCCAATCACTGCTGCTTGCCGACCATATTCGTGAGCCCGAATAGCTTCTAACACTTGATCGACACGCTTTGGATCAACAAAAAACAGGCATTTTCCCTCATTTGCCATATAAAGGGGATCGAATCCTAACATTTCGCAAACCGAGTTAACCGTCTCATTAACTGGAATGGCTGCTTCCTCAATTAAGACTCCCACATTGGACTGAGCGGCTATTTCGTTAAGCGTTGTTGCCAGTCCGCCACGAGTCACATCCCGCATGGTATGGATGGCATTCTGCTGAGAACCTTTGCCTGCTTCGAGTGCAGAGGCGATCAAATGATTTAACGGCGCAACATCGCTTTGAATATCGGATGTAAAACCCAAGTTTCCCCTTGCTTGTAAAACAGCTACACCATGTTCTCCAAGCGCCCCGGAAAGGATAATTCGATCACCGATCTGGGCATTGCGTCCACTGACCTGCAACGACTTAGGGCGAATGCCGACCCCGCTTGTGATAATAAATATGCCATCTCCTTTCCCCCTTTCAACCACCTTTGTATCCCCAGCAACAATCGAAACCCCCGCTTCTCTAGCAGTTTTTGCCATGGAAGAAACAATATACTCCAAGACTTCAACTTGAAGACCCTCTTCCAAAATAAAGGCTGCTGTGAGATACAAAGGCTTGGCGCCCATCACTGCAACATCATTGACAGTTCCGCAGACAGCTAACTTGCCAATATCTCCGCCCGGAAAAAAAATAGGGGAGACGACATGCGAGTCGGTGCTGACGACAATTTCAAAATGATCAGGATTCATCACCGGCAGCACAACTCCATCATCACCTTGCTCAAGCAGCGGATTGGCGAAATGCGTCTTAAAAATCCGCTGAATCAGTTCGTGGGTCAAGCGCCCACCACTTCCATGCCCGATGATAATTTGCTCTGAATGAGATAGGGGTATGGGGCAGTAGGCACCTAAAAAATCAAAGGCTTGTTGTTCTTCAGACATGTTTTCTTTCAGGTGTTTCTAAATTGCGAGCGTATAGATAATAGGCAGCACAGGCCCCTTCTGAAGAAACCATTGTCGCTCCTAAGGGGTTTTGAGGTGTACAAAGAGTCCCGAAAGCAGAGCACTCGTAGGGTTTTTTCAGCCCTTGCAAAACCAATCCAGCAATACAGATCGGTGATTCTTGTGTCTCGATAGCTTGGGTATCGAAGCGCTTTTCGGCGTCAAATTTTGAGTATTCATCGCGAAGCTTCCAGCCGCTTTTCGGAATGATGCCAATCCCTCGCCACTTACGATCACATACTTCAAAAACGTTCCGTATCACCTCTTGAGCTGCGCGATTTCCTTCGTATGTCACTAGGCGAGAATATGCGTTTTCAACTTCGTACTTCCCAGTTTCAAGCTGCTGAACTACTCGATAAACCCCATCCAAGATGTCTAAAGGTTCAAAGCCGGTGACCACAATCGGAATGCGGAACTCTTGCGCGATGGGCACATATTCCCAATATCCCATGACTGTGCAGACGTGTCCAGCAGCAAGAAAACCTTGAACGCGATTGCTTGGCGAGGCAAGGATCGCTCGCATTGCTGGTGGAACGCAGACGTGGGAAACCAAAAGGCTGAAGTTTTCAATGCCCATCGCTTTGGCTTGTAAAACACACATGGCATTTGCCGGAGCAGTCGTTTCAAAACCAATAGCGAAGAACACTACTTCTCTTTGAGGGTTTTCTTTGGCGATTTTCAGACTATCCAGAGGGGAATAGACTACCCGCACATCCCCGCCATTTGCCTTTACACTAAATAAATCGCCCCTAGATCCAGGCACGCGTAGCATATCCCCGTATGAAGTGAAGATCACATTTGGCATTGAAGCAATTTGAATCGCCTTATCGACCAACTCTAAAGAAGTAACGCACACCGGGCAACCCGGTCCGTGAATAAACTCTATTTCGGACGGCAATAATTGTTCAAGTCCAAACTTCTTTATAGCGTGCGTTTGACCTCCGCAGATTTCCATAATTGTCCATGGACGAGTGATCAGCTTTTTAATCTGGCGGAGCTTGGTTTGAACCAGTTTTGGGTCTCTAAACTTATGAAGCAGCCTGTTGTCCATGACTCAATCCTGGGTAGGCAATTCCTCTTCCAAATTAGCAATTTCGCTCAGTAAGGCAAGAGTTTCATTAGCCTCCTCCTCACTGATCACATTGAGCGCAAAGCCTACATGCACCAAGACATAATCACCCACCTTTGCCTCTGGAACATACGTTAGACAAGCTTCACGAACAACACCACCAAAATCGATCTTTCCCATCGTAAGACCATTGGTTTCGTAAATCTCAAGTATTTTTCCCGGAACACCTAAGCACATCGTCAACTCTCCTATACTTCTTAACTTCTTAAGTACCGAACATCTTCGCTGCAATGGCGATTTGGCCTAAGGCAATACCACCATCATTTGCCGGAACTTCCCGGTGAATGAGCACCTTAAAACCTGCTTTTCTCAGCAAACGGATCGTTTGCTCTAACAAAGTGATATTCTGCCAGACTCCTCCACTCAGCGCGACGTAATTAATCGAAGTCTCCTTTTTAAGGAGCTGGCAGACTTCTAAAACTACCTTTGCAATGGTGTGATGAAAGCGGGCGGAAATCAGGGAGGGTGAAACCCCATCGATAAAATCCTTGATAACGGATTGGATCGTCTGGGTTAGGCTAACTTGAGTTGGGAAATTTGCAGTTCCTTGATTAGGAATCAATTCAAATGAATAGGGATGATCTACTCCCGACGCAGCAATCGCTTCTAATTCAATGGCTGCTTGGGCTTCATAATTAATTGCCTGGCGAACCCCTATTAAAGAAGCAACTAGGTCAAACAATCTGCCCATGCTAGAGGTGTTGACCAAATTGATCTTGTGTTGCAATTGTGAATGAAGTAATTGGCGCTCATCGGCACATAGGGATTGAAAGCAAGGTAACTCTCGCGGCGCTTCGATGCCGAAGTAATCCAGATATGCTAGGGCAATTCGAGCCGGAAAGCGAATCGAACGATCTCCCCCGGGTAAGGGAAAATATTGCAGGTGAGCAGCCCTCTCAAAAGATTTGTATGAGCTAATCAGAAATTCTCCCCCCCAAATTGCTCCGTCATTGCCATATCCCGTTCCATCAAACGAGACACCAAGCACCGCTTCATCACTCTGCCAACCATTTTCCACTAAACAGCTTGCGATGTGGGCGTGGTGGTGTTGTATAGCAATGGCTGGAATTTGTTCGCGGTGCGAGCGTTCGAGGGCATAGCGAGTAGAGAGGTAGTTTGGATGTTTATCGTAGGCAATCGCTTCTGGACGAATGCGAAATAGCTTTTGATAATGTTCGATTCCTTCTTCTAAAGACTGATAGGTTTCATAATTCTCCAGATCGCCTATGTGATGGCTGAGAAAAGCATAATCATCTCGACTCAAGCAAAAAGTATTCTTCAGTTCTGCACCTACGCCTAAGATTTGAGGGGTTTTCCAAGGTAGCCTAAGTGGATTTGGAGCATAGCCGCGCGAGCGTCGGATCGGGTAGATTTGCCATTCACCGTCCAGCGACACGGTGCGAACCACCGAGTCGTCGCAGCGAATATGGATAGGGCGGTTGTGAAGCAAAAAGGCATCGGCAAGGGATGCCAATTGGGTTCTTGCCTGTTCATTGTGGATGGCAATTGGCTCTTCAGACCGATTGCCGCTAGTGAGCACAATGGCTTCTAGAGGATAATCGTTATAAGAGCAGCGATCAAAGTTATAAAAAATCAGATAATGTAAAGGGCTATAGGGCAACATCACACCCAAAGTGTTTTGATTTGGTGCTACGCTGGAGGCAATAGAGGAGTTTGAACGCTTGTTCAATAAAACAATTGGGCGTTCTTTTGAAGTTAGTAAGTCAATGTCTGCCGCAGTGAGAATACAGTGCTTTTCAACGGTTTTTAGGTCAGGCATCATCAGAGCAAAGGGCTTATCTACCCGGTGCTTCCGCTCCCGTAAAGTCTTCACAGCCAGGGGATTGAGTGCATCACAAGCTAAATGAAAGCCACCAATTCCCTTAATCGCCACAATAGCCCCGCCTTTAAGGAGCTTTTGCACTTCTTGGATAATTTCTTTGTCTGTGCTGTTTATCTCGTTTTGCCCATCAATGATCAGGCTCAAATGCGGCCCACACACTGCACAAGCTACAGGTTGAGCATGAAAACGCCGATCTTCGGGATTATGATACTCAGATGCACAATCTGCACAGAGAGGAAAGGATGCCATGGTGGTGTTTGGGCGATCATAGGGAATGGTCTTCGTTATCGTAAAACGTGGACCGCAATTGGTACAGTTGATAAAAGGATAAAGAAATCGGCGATTTTGGGGATCAAAGAGTTCATGGAGACAGTCATTACAAACAGAAATATCAGGAGAAATAGGGATGAAGGCTGACTCAATATCTTGTGATTCGATGATCTCGAATTTAGTAAAATGATTTTCCTCAACCGGGTGAACTTCAATTTGATCAATCCTCGCAAGCGGTGGTGCTTCGTCGTTGATGCGGCGAATGAATCGGAGAATTGCCTCTTCGCAGCCTTCGACCAGAATCTCCACCCCTGCACTGGTATTTTTAACCCAGCCAAGCAAATTTTCCTGATGAGCTAATTTATAAACAAAGGGTCGAAAACCAACACCTTGAACGATACCGGTAATCCGAATATATCTACCAGCCATATCATCGATACTTACACCATGTTTTGTGTTCGAAACTCGCCGATTTTCTTACGCAACCAATGGAACCAATTCTCTAAGCCTTCTCCACTGCGGCAAGACACCATCAACAATTCCACATTTGGATTTAAGGCTTCTAAGCCCTTCCGAAAGAAGTCAACATCAAACTCCACATAAGGCAGTAAGTCTATCTTATTTAACAACACACAATCGACTCCGCGGTACATGGCGGGGTATTTGTGTGGTTTATCATGCCCTTCCGGAACAGACGCTACAAGCACATTATGGAACGTCCCCAGAGCAAAGCTGGCTGGACAGACTAGGTTGCCGACGTTCTCGACAATTAACAGATCAAATTGGTTTAGGTCGGCTTGCACGAGCGCTTTGTTAAGCATAACCGCGTCTAGATGGCAATCTCCGCCAGTGTTAATTTGGATCGCTGTAGCCCCGGCAGCCATTGCACGGTCAGCATCAAACGTCGTGGCAATGTCTCCATCAATGACCAAGATACGATAATCCTGGCATAGATTCTTGACAGTTTGTTCGATAAGAGATGTTTTCCCCGCTCCCGGGGATGCCATCAAGTTAATTGAAAACAAGCCTGCCTTGTTGAGCAACTGCCGGTTTTGGTCGGCAATCGCGTCATTTGCGCTGAGGATATTCTGGACAATTTGGATACGTTGTTGGTTCATGTTTCTACGTCGATTGCTTCTATGTAAAATTCTTCACCACTAAGAATCTTGACCCGAGAACTACCACATGCTGGACAATAAACCGCGTTTCCATCAAGCTGATAAACGGTATGGCAATCTGAACATTCAAAGGATGCTGAAATTCTTCGAAAGACCAACTCAGCTTGTTCTGCTAAGGTATCTTTGGCTATGATCTCCCAATAAAATTGAACGGATTCATCAACGATGGACGAAAGCTCTCCGATAACCAAATAAATCTTGCTTATTTTTGTAGCCTGGGCTTTTCCAGCATGATCCAAAACGATATTCAAGACATTTTGGGTAATCGCAAGTTCATGCATCCAATAATTACAAGAACACTTTCCTTTTGCCTAGAATGCTACTCTTTGCTTTCGGTAGGTTTTGATGCGGTTTCGGTTTTCTTTTCATCTGTTTCGTCAGTAGGAGACTGCAAGCCTTCTTTGAAGGCACGAATGCCCTTGCCGAATTCACCAGCTACTTTACTGATTCGCCCAACGCCAAAAAGCAGGATGACGATGAAAAGGATAATCAGTAACTCTGCACCCTGAGGTAAATTGAACATACAGGAACTCCTTTCCAAAATTTGAACATTAAGTCAATTTCAATTATACTACTACCCAATGATGAAAGCGAATGAGTTAATTGTCATTGGTGGTGGTTTGGCGGGTTGCGAGGCTGCCTGGCAGGCTGCCCAAAGAGGGATACAAGTTATTTTATATGAAATGCGGCCCTTAGTGAACACAGGGGCGCATGTAACCGATCGCTTGGCAGAGCTAGTCTGTTCAAACTCACTTGGTGCAAACCAAATCGAGCGTGCCACTGGCTTATTGCTGAATGAACTACGACAACTCGATTCGTTGCTCATCCGCTGTGCGGATGCAAACGCTCTGCCAGCCGGTCGGGCTTTAGCCGTGGATCGGGAACGGTTTGCAAATGAGGTAACTCAGTCCATCCTTGCTCATCCAAGGATTAATGTCGTTCGAGAAGAAGTAAAGACAATTCCAGATCAACCAACGATCCTTGCCTCTGGGCCTTTAACCTCTCCAAGTCTCGCGTCTGCCATAGCCAAGTTTTTAGGTCAATCAAATTTATTCTTCTATGATGCCATTTCACCGATTGTCGAAGCCGATACAATCGACATGAACATTGCCTTCCGGGCAAGCCGCTATGATCAAGATGGGGATGGCGATTATATTAATTGCCCCATGAACCGAGAAGAATATGAGCGC
This sequence comes from Anaerolineae bacterium, assembly GCA_003130835.1. Classification (GTDB taxonomy): domain Bacteria; phylum Chloroflexota; class Anaerolineae; order Anaerolineales; family UBA4823; genus NAK19. The sequence continues at coordinate 59,412 of QEXX01000023.1, forward strand.
TTCGTCCAGGAACTACTTAAAGCGGAACGCATCCAACTGCGGTTCTTTGAAGAAGAGATCAATTTGGGAGTCAAAAGCGGAAAGGGAGAATTTTTTGAAGCCTGTTTGCCGATCGAGGTTCTTGCTCAGCGAGGGAAAGAGGCGCTTGCTTTTGGGCCTCTAAGGCCGGTTGGATTGAAGGACCCTCGCACAGGCAAACGGCCATACGCAGTAGTACAACTACGACAGGATAACCTAGCCGGCACCCTTTACAATATGGTGGGATTTCAAACCAATCTAACATTTTCCGAGCAAAAACGGGTATTTCGTTTGATTCCTGGTTTGGAGAACGCTGAGTTTAGCCGTTATGGTCAGATGCATCGCAACACCTATATTTTTTCTCCCCAAGCTCTCAAACCGACCCTACAAACCATGCGCCGTCCAGATTTATTTATGGCTGGACAAATCATCGGTGTGGAGGGCTATGCAGGTAACATTGCCAGTGGCTGGTTAGCCGGTGTTAATGCGGCGAATTATCTAAAAGGGAAGCCTCTCTTAGTCCTACCGCGCGAAACAATGCTGGGTAGCTTAGTGTACTACATCACGCATGCGAGTGAAAAGGACTTTCAACCCATGAAAGCCAACTTTGGTTTACTCCCTTATACGGAAGACGAGTGGGTGCGCAATAAACGAGATCGCCATCTCTATTTTGCTCAACGCTCAAAAACAATTCTGGAAAAATGGATCAAAGAAAACGGTGTATTGGATTAAATTGCGCATAGGTATACTGATTGGACTGATTGTTCTCGCGTTTGCCCAAGGATGCGGTAACGTCCAGAAGGGAGTTTCTGAAGAGGAAAGGTTTGCCTTAATTAATCAAGACCTTTCTTTTCAAGTGCATTGCGGGCCGCGAACGCCTGGTTCTGAATGTCATCAAAAAGTCCAAAAGTGGATCATCTCAACCCTTCAAGAGCAGAAGTGGCAAGTTGAAACTCATTCATTTGTTTATGGTGAGCAGCAAGGAGTCAATATCATCGGCAAATATGGCAATGGAGGGCAGCTCATTCTCATCGGAGCTCACTACGATTCGCGCTTTACCTCGGATCAAGAGAGTCAACCTGACCTTCGTAGCCAACCGGTGCTGGGAGCAAATGACGGGGCATCTGGGGTGGCGTTGTTACTCATGTTAGCTAGGGAAATTCCACAACAGTTACCGCCCACGGAGAAAACCATTTGGCTGGTGTTTTTTGATCTAGAGGATAATGGCAATTATCCAGGCTGGGATTGGATCTTGGGCTCAACAGCTTTTGCGAACTCAATGCTGGAAACTCCCTCTGCAGTCGTGGTTGTAGATATGATCGGAGATCGCGACCTAAACATTTTTATGGAACACAACTCAAACGTTGAGCTGAATCAGCAAATTTGGCAAACCGCTCATCAGCTTGGCTATGACAAGAATTTCATCCCCCAATATAAATACCGCATGATCGATGATCATTTGCCCTTTGTGCAACGTGGTTATCCCACCTCGCTCTTAATTGACTTCGACTATCCTTATTGGCATACAACCCAAGACACTCTCGATAAAGTCTCCCCTCACAGTATTTTTGTCGTCTATGATACACTTATTAACTGGATGAGACAGCGATAACATGAACGAAGGAAAGCCGGTAGCTACACCAGAGCACCTTAGAATGCTGAAAGTTCTTCAGCATTCGCTTCCTGAAATCACCGAGCAGTTAACCAAAACTTCCAGCATCCGCCCTTCTCTGGAAAAGCAGTTACAGGCTCTATTCAGTGCATTTGAAGATTTTGCTCTTTCAGAGAATCAATCCAACCTCGATCAAATTTTAGACAATTGGCTAATGCAATATACTGAAGCCGAGATTCCCCAAGTTGTTTTAGACTTGAGTGACTTCTTACGCTCGATTGATAAAACCTGCCAAAACATTCTCAAAAAACACGCCAGCACTGTTGATTCTAGCGAACAAAGCGAGCCTGTGGTACTCTCCAACTTGTTCTTCTACGCTCAGAAGAGATTAGTGAGAATTGGCTTTCGGAAATACATCGAACAACAGACCAAAACTGCTTCCGAGATTCAATCGATGCTAGAGAGGCTCGACCGCAGTAAATCGAATTTTATTTCCATCGCAGCCCATGAATTGAAAACTCCTTTAACTCTAATAGAAGGATACTCGATGATGTTGGGGGAATTGCTCAAAAGCAGTCAAGATCTAAATTCCTATTCTCCGTATTTAGAAGGAATCAAAAAGGGAACGGAACGGCTAAAACAAATTATCCAAGATATGATCGATGTGTCTTTGATCGATTCACGAATGCTATTGCTGAACTTTCAGCCTTGTCTAATCAATCGCGTGATCCAAAAAGTTGTCGAAGAGATGAAAAGAAGAGCTGCCGATCGGGATCTATTCGTTCAATTTCGGCCAATCAAGGGGGTCAATGAAATCATCTATCTCGATGAAATTCGTCTCTCACAAGCCCTGCGGAATGTCATCGAAAACGCGATTAAATATACTCCAGATGGTGGAAAAGTAAAAATTTACGGAAGAAAACTCAGTGGTTTTATAGAAATTTTGGTTGAAGACACCGGAATCGGTGTAGATCCCGAAGACCAACCCTTGATCTTTGAAAAATTCTCGCAACTAGGGCAAGTTTCCTTGCACTCAACCGGAAAATCCAAATTTAAAGGGGGAGGAGCTGGATTAGGCTTACCAATTGCCAAAGGGATCCTAGAAGCTCATGGTGGCACAATCTGGATGGAGTCGGAAGGATATGATGAAGTTCGCTGTCCCGGCTCGATCTTTCATTTGATGATACCGATCCATACGCAACCCCCAAAACCTTCTTCACCGATCCTCACCAACCTGGGCATTTCTAATCGCGATTGAGTTTCCAAATGGTTAAAAAAATTGTTCCAGTGATTGATTCCTATCAAGAACGAGCTGTTGCCGTAGGTGTAGAAATCGGCCAGCCAGATTCGCCCTTTACCCTTGAAGAATCATTAAATGAGTTGTGCCTTTTGGCTCAAACAGCCGGTATTGAAGTTATGGCAACCCTTACCCAGAGACTTGAAAAACCCAACCCAAAAACCTATATAGGAGTTGGCAAACTCGAAGAGTTAAAGGCAGTTGTCCATGAGTTGGGTGCGAACATCATTTTATTTGACGATGAACTTTCTCCCCGTCATTTACGAGAACTTGAAAAACACTTTGACGAAACCGTTCGCATCATCGACCGCACAGCATTGATTCTCGATATTTTTGCTCAACACGCAGCAACCCGAGAAGGTGCATTGCAAGTCGAACTTGCCCAATACGAATACCGCTTGCCTCGCTTAACTCGGGCGTGGACACACTTGGCAAGACAGGCTGGTGGCGGTGGTGGTAGAGCAGGCAGTGTTGGTGGTGTTGGGCTACGCGGCCCAGGAGAAACGCAACTGGAAGTAGACCGGCGCGATATTCGCCGCCGTATCGCTCATCTAAAAGAAGAACTAGAGAAGGTCAAATCTCATCGTCGTCAGTATCGACGCCGCCGAAAAAAATCGGGGATTCCGGTTGTAGCGTTGATCGGCTATACCAACGCTGGCAAATCCACCTTACTGAACGCGCTCTCCAATGCGAATGTGTATGTGGCCGACCAATTATTTGCGACGTTAGACCCAACCACTCGACGGGTTGTCCTATCCAACCACAACGAAATTTTGCTAACCGACACGGTTGGGTTTATCCAAAAACTGCCCACCCATTTGGTTGCTGCCTTTCGAGCTACGTTAGAGGAAATTGCAGAAGCTGACTTATTGTTGCATGTTTTGGATATTTCCCAACCCACTGCCCAACAACAAGCCCAAGCTGTCTTTCAGACTTTGAAAGAAATCCAAGCTGATCATCTACCGATCTTTACCGTACTAAACAAAATCGATCTGCTTAAAGACCCGCAACAGACGAGAAACATCCTTGCTGAATATCCCAATTCTGTAGCCATTTCGGCGCGCCATGGCATAGGGCTCACCGATCTAATGCAGAAATTAGATGACTTCCTCTTTCGTCGCCAACACGCGATTTCCGTTGTGATTCCCCAAAGGGAAGCTTATCTCATCCAATTAGTTTCCCAAGAAGGGATTGTGGAAAAAATTGAATATGCTGGTAAGGATGTCTTTCTCCAAGGAAAAATTCCAGGCAGACATCTAGCAAAATATACCCCTTACCTTTATCAAGCTGCGGCTGAAAAAAGCCAAAACGAAGGTTTAGCCTATGAAAGAACTTCTTAACCACCTCCTCGATAGGTTAGCCAACTTTTTTGCCCATCGCAAAGGATTACTCCCCTTGATGGGTTTGGTACTGATTCTGATAAACGGTATCCTCCAATTCACGCCCATGGGGGATTTTGCCATCGTCGAGAAAAACTTCTTTCTTCACATTGGCTTGATCCTTGCCATCCTTGGGTTTCTTTTAGCGTGGTCATTATGACTGACTGTTGATGCGATTGAAGTGGGAAAAAGCTCGTCGAGCAAGCTTGCCATTCCATACCCGCGATCAAACTGGCGGTACTATGCTTGACGTGTCGCTTAAAAAAGTATCCAACCTAGCTTAAGAGTCAAGCTTTGGTCCACCCGCGCGCATCTCAGCAGACAACCGATCTTCAAATTTCTTGAAGTTATCGATAAATCTTGAAGCCAGACTTTTATAGCGTTTGTAGTAGGCTTCTTGGCTAACCCAGGCATTGGAAGGGTCTAAGATGGACTCGGGTACTCCGGGACAATGCAGGGGAACCTCAAAACCAAAGATCGCATCCTTCCGATAGGCTACGCTCGTCAATTCCCCATCCAAAACTGCGTTGAGTATGCGCCGTGTATATTCAATGCTGATGCGTTTGCCAACTCCATAGGGGCCGCCAACCCAACCAGTGTTAATCAGCCAACAGTTTACTTTATAACGCTCGATCTTTTGACGCAACAAATTGGCATAAACAGCCGGATGATAGACCATAAACGGTCCACCAAAACATGCGCTAAAGGTAATTTCAGGCTCTTCCCGTAAACCAATTTCGGTGCCGGCAACCTTGGCGGTATATCCTGAAATAAAGTGATAAAGGGCTTGATCAGGCGAAAGACGCGCAATCGGAGGCAAAACTCCCGACGCATCGCAAGTCAAAAATAGAATATTCTTCGGATGTGGTCCCCGCTTTTCTATCAGAGCATTTTCGATGTATTCTAACGGATAAGAGGCACGCGTATTTTCGGTACGGGTATCGTCGTCTAAATCAATGTAGCGCGAGACCGGGTCATAAATTACATTTTCGAGAATGGTGCCAAATCGTTTTGTACAAGCGTAAATTTGGGGTTCTGCCGTTGGAGATAACCCAATTACTTTGGCATAACACCCTGCCTCAAAATTAAAAACGCCATCATCCGACCATCCATGTTCATCATCTCCGATTAATTGACGATTGGGATCAGCGGAAAGGGTAGTTTTTCCAGTGCCAGATAAACCAAAAAACAGGGCAACATCCCCTTGTTTCCCCATGTTTGCCGAACAGTGCATCGGTAAGACACCTTGCTGTGGTAAGAGAAAGTTCATAATCGTAAAGGCAGATTTCTTTATTTCACCGGCATACCCAGAGTTCCCGATCACACAAAGTTTTTGTTCAAAACTAATGGCAATGATGGTATCCCTAGCTGTCGAATCGATGGGAGGAAACGCCTTAAACGAAGGCACAGCAATCAACGTAAACTCCGGAACATGTTGACGATACGCTTCCCGATCAGGAAGGGTGAGGAACATGTTACGAGCAAAGAGACTGTGCCAGGCGTTTTCGGTGATGACGCGAATTGGCAGACGGCAATTTGGATCAGAACCTACATAACCATCCTGGACAAAGACGTCTTTCCCCTGTAAATATCCTTGAACGCGGATAAATAAATCATGGAACTGCGCGGGGTCATACGGGCGATTATACTGTCCCCACCATACCGTGTCTTCGGTCTCACTGTCTTTGACGATGACTTTATCGTCGGCTGCCCTAGCCGTATGTTTGCCTGTATTGACTACCAAAGCGCCTCCACGCGTGATTTGCCCCTCACCGCGAAAGACACTTTCTTCATACAATGACTCGACCGGCAAATTCCAATAGATTTTGCGCAGATTCGTCAAACCTTGATAGGATAAGTCATAATCTGCTTTGAGTGCCTCAGCTACGCTCTCTGCGGGAGTACGAATATTCAGCAAATTATTGTTCATAGCCAATCCCTCACCATGCGGCGATCTCCGATATAAATTTCAGATGGTGCGTTCGGATCGAGCGCCCATCGAATGCGTTCAATCCCCGTCATAATCTCCTTAACACTGCCTGCAAAACTCAAGCGCAAATGACCTTCCATGCCAAATTCCTTTCCCGGCACGGTAACCACAAAAGCTTTGCGCAATAGAAAGTTTGCCAATTCTACCGAATTGTTCGAGTAGGCTCGAAAATCCGGTAAACAGTAGAACGTACCATCCGGAGGAGTTACCCGAATTCCATTCACCGTTTTCAGCTCTTGCAGAATAACATTGCGATTGTTTTCAATGGCTAAGCGTAGGCTTTCCACAGCGGATTGCATTCCATTGAGTGCGCCTTCTGCGGCAGCTTGTAAGACAATCGAAGGGCAGGATTCTGTTTGGGCTTGTATGTTGTGAAGAACAGACGCCAGTCTCCGATTGGTCACCACCCAACCGATGCGAAAACCGGTCATCCCATACAGTTTTGAGACCCCATTGACAACAATGATTTTGGTGTTTTCGATGTCTTTGGAAGTGAATTGATACGGAGAAGGACATTTTTTATGATCAAAGACAAGCTTATGGTAAATGTCGTCCATAACCAAATAAATGCCCTTCCGTTCGCAAAAATCGACCATCTGAGCGATAAATTCTTCGCAATAAAGCACACCCGAAGGGTTGTTAGGGCTGTTTACAATGATGGCCTTCGTATAAGAGGTGACAGCTTTTTCAATGTCTTCAAAACGGGGATGAAAACTGCCGTCTTCCGGTGTTACAACAACCGGAATTCCGTTGACCATTTTCACGATTTCCGGATAGCTCACCCAATACGGGGCAAGAAGAATGACTTCATCTTGAGGATCGATCAAGGAGTAAAACAGGTTGTATAACGAAAATTTGGCGCCGGAAGAGACAACGATATTCTCTGGAGCAACAAAACGTCCATAATTTTCTTCAGTATAGCGAATGATGGCCTTTTTTAACGATGGCGTGCCATCTGGTGGGGAGTATTTCACATCTCCAGAGCTAATTTTCGCTGCAGCCGATAATATCGCTGTGATCGGAGCCTTGTTTTTTGGTTCGCCGATGCCTAAATGGATCACCGATTCGCCTCGCTCCCGTAAAATTCGGGCTTCCTCGTTTAACTTCAAAGTGGGCGACTCGGCGATCGCCCTGGCTAAATGGCTGATGGTCATGATTTTCTACCCTCCATTTTCTCCGCTGTTCTTATCATCAGATAAAGCCTTGACTAACGCACTAAAGCTAAAAGAACTCCCCCTGCAATCACGCTGGCAATCTGTCCCGCTGTATTGGTCGCCATTGCCTGCATAATAAGAAAGTTGTCCGGGTTTGCATCATTTGCTAAGCGGGCTGCCAACCTTCCTGCCATTGGGAAGGCACTGATTCCGGCTGCACCAATCAATGGATTGATTTTTCCTTTCGTTACCCAATAGGCGAATTTGCCGAATAACAGCCCCACCAATGTATCTAATCCGAAAGCAAGCAATCCTAAAATTAATACCACCAAGGTATCCAGTCGGACAAAATTTTCGGCTTTCATGGTGGAGCCAATCGCCAAACCCAAGAACAGCGTTGAGACATTGATGATTTCATTTTGGGCAGATTGACTCAACCGCTCCACCACGCCACTTTCGCGCAACAAATTGCCTAACATGAGCATGCTGATTAAGGGGGCGGCCTCCGGAACCAAGATGGACACCAGTATTGTAACTCCGATCGGGAAAACGACCCGCTGGGTTTTCGACACGGGCTTGTCTACATAAGCCATGATGGTAGCGCGCTCTTTGTGACTGGTTACCAACTTCATAATCGGCGGTTGAATAATGGGAATGAGGCTCATATAGGAATAGGCAGCGACAGCAATCGGAGCGAGAAGTTCCGGAGCTAATTTGGTAGCCACATAGATGGAGGTCGGACCATCAATTGCGCCTATCACGCCGATCGAAGCTGCTTGGGGTAGGCGATAACCCAAGAGAGTCGCTATGATTAATGTGCCGAAAATTCCAAATTGGCCGGCTGCCCCAAAGACTAAAAGCGAGGGCTTGGACAACAAGGGGCTGAAGTCGATCATCGCTCCAACCCCCACAAAGATCAACAATGGGAATAATTCAGTGACAATCCCGGTTTGATAAAGCAGAGTCAGAAAACCATGCTCACCTGTTAAAGCCGAGAAGGGAAGGTTTGTCACAATGCAACCGAAGCCAATTGGCAGGAGCAAAACCGGCTCATATTGCTTGACAATGGCGAGATAGATCAAGATCAAACCCGCAACGATCATTAAGAGTTTTGCCGGGGTGATGTCTTGAACACCTTTAAATAATTCCAAAATATCCAGCCAAGATAGGTTCATGCGGATTTAGAGTCCCCTTCAAACTCAATTAATACTTCGTTATGACGAACGTGTTTGCCGACCTCAATTGGAATAAACTTAATCACGCCGCTGCGAGGCGAACGAATGGTGTTTTTCATTTTCATGGCTTCAATGACACACAGCGGATCACCTTCTTTCACTTCTTGCCCAACCATTACCTCAACCCTGGTTACAATTCCAGGAATAGGCGATTTTACCGTATTGAAAGCGTTGGCTGTTGCCGTTTTCGCCGGTGTAATTGTCGGCTGATTGGAAGGAATCGCTCCGCTGGTGGTTCGCTTTTGGGGCTTCTCGGTTTTCTCTTCAACCGGGTATACCTCGTATGTATAACCATCAACGGTGGCTCGGATCGGGCGCTGATCCAGGCTCTCGATTTCAACTTCAAAGAGCTTGTCGTGAATTTTGACTTTATACTTCATCGTGTCAGCCCCCTTTTACTTAGAATCTGGCTGCGTAAAACAGCCTGCCAAGCGGATACGATTGCTGTCGGGGGCAATGGAAACCGTCCTGGGCCGCTTGACATTCTCTGATGGAGCGCTGTGCTCACTGCAATGGCAACCGCATGTTGACGCATCATTTCTAACTCATCTTCTGGTTCGGATTCGGTTTCTGCTTGCGGCGTATTTTTTTGCATTTTTGCTAGCACAAATACTGCTAGGGAAAGAACCGTCCACAATAAAGCCATGGCAAGGAAGATCAAAAACATACCGAGCATTGTGATTTGAAGAGCGACAATCAGTTCCGTCATTTCTCACCTCCCAATGGTCACATCGGTATGTTGCCATGTTTGCGCGGCGGTGCTGAAGAAAACTTGTCCCGCAAGGCAGCTAGGGAGGCAATCACTTTTGGACGGGTTTCGCGCGGTTCAATCACATCGTCAACATAGCCAGCCTTAGCAGCATAATAGGGATTGTTAAATTGAGCGCGATACTGTTCTACTAACCTAGCGCGTTCAGCAGCCGGGTCGGCGGCTTTCTCGATGACTTTTCGGTACAGAATATTAACCGCCCCTTCTGCGCCCATCACCGCGATTTCGGCACTCGGCCAGGCATAGGTGACATCCGTTCCAAGATATTTACTGCTCATCACAACATAGGCACCCCCGTAGGCTTTGCGAGTGATGACCGTGATTTTAGGAACCGTGGCTTCAGAATACGCATAGAGAACTTTTGCACCGTGGCGGATAATGCCGCTGTGTTCCTGATCAATGCCCGGCAAGAAACCAGGCGAGTCGACAAAGGTGAGAATAGGTACATTGAAACAGTCACACATGCGCACGAAACGGGCAATTTTATCCGAAGCATCAATGTCAATAATGCCGGCCATTTCACTGGGTTCTTGAGCGACGATGCCAACGCTATGACCTCCCATGCGCGCAAAGCCAATAATGGCATTTCTTGCCCATCCCGGTTGAATCTCCAGGAATTCACCATCATCTACGACGTGCTGAATGACATCGTGCATTCGATAGGGTTGAGCAGGATCAAGGGGCACAATGGAGTTCAACTCATCATCCATGCGCAGTGGATCATCGGTCGGGTGTATATACGGCGGATTTTCAACGTTATTTGAAGGAAGATAACTCAACACTTTTTTGGTCAACCAGAGGGCTTCTTCTTCGTCCGAGGCAACCAAATGACAGGTGCCCGTGATCGACATGTGGACTTCTGCACCACCTAAGGTTTCTGGATCGACAATTTCCCCAGTGACAGCTTTGATGACTTCTGGCCCGGTAATGAACATGAATGACTTTTTCTCAACCATAATGATTAGATCGGTGAGAGCCGGAGAATAAGCTGCCCCGCCAGCGCAAGGGCCTAACATGACGCTGATCTGGGGAATCACGCCTGAATATTGGGCATTACGACGAAAGATTTCAGCGTAGCCACCAAGGCTACGAACCCCTTCCTGGATACGCGCTCCACCGGAATCAATCAGGCCGATAATTGGCACACCATTCCGCATGGCTAAATCCATCACTCGACAAATCTTGTGACTCTGCATAGCAGAGAGCGTACCGCCATAGACCGTAAAATCCTGAGCATAGACGTAAACGGTACGACCATTAATTTGACCATAACCGGTGACGACGCCATCTCCAAGATATTGTTCTGAAGCCATTCCCATTTCATCGGGTAAATTCGTAATAAAGGGCTCCAGCTCGTTGAAAGTTCCCTTATCGAGCAAGATATCTAATCGTTCGCGTGCGGTCAGTTTCCCTTTGGCGTGCTGAGTGGCAATGCGCTCAGGCCCACCACCTAAACGCGCCTTTTCACGCAATGCTCTGAGTTCAGCAATTCTTGGATCTTCACTTGTCATAGGTCTGCTCCATCTTTCTTGATCATACTAAAGATTGATCGGACGGTTTAGTGATAGATTTCACATAGTCATCACCGAATTTAACTAGGAGGGGACTATCAAAAAGTATCTCTTTTTATGACATCTTTCACAACAACAATGGATAGATCTTATCGCCGCTGGATTAAGAAAGGGGTACAAGTCTTCTCAAGGTTGATGCTTAGGATATTCGGGTGGGGTAGGTTGGTTAAAGATTTCATGGTAACCACGATCTAATTCATCATCTGAAAGGTGAGCATAGCGTTGGGTAACGTTAATCGATTTGTGCCGCGCCAATTCCTGAGCTAATTTGATATTTCCGCCGGAGCCTCGTAAAACGGTGGTGACAAAATAATGGCGAAACGAGTGTGGTGTGATCGCTTCAGGGTCTTCTCCTCTCAAAGCGAGCCGCACATGATGCTCAATGATTTGGCGTCCGGTTGTGGTGGAGATGGGTTTGATTTTTTTACCAGCACCGCGATCATGCCGCGCAAAAATGGGTAAAGCAGCAATGGGTTTACCAGAAGACCCATCATAAGGGGAACGCTCTAGAAGGTATTCTTTAATCGCCTGCAATGCGCGCGTTGAGAACCGCACTACGGCTTGCTGATCCCCTTTGCCGATGATAATAGCTTTTTGTTCTGCCCAATCTAAATCGCCGCGCCTCAGGTTACAAGCTTCATGAATGCGCATCCCGGTATCAGCTAGGGTCAAAATCAAGGCTCTGTCGCGCAAAAGGCGCAACCGTTCAGCCGGCTTGCTCGGCAAAGATAATGTAAGATTTATTGCATATTTTATGATTTCTTCAATTTTATTCTTTGGGAACTGAGGTAAGCGCTGGCCAGAGCGTCGCGCCCGTTGGCGAATTAAGAGACGTACATTGGGAAGATTGATCGCGACGAATTGGGATGCAGAAAGGAATTCGTAAAAGCGATAAAGGGCTGTTAGATACAATTTTTCTGTAGCTGGGGAATAGGAACGCAGACCTTCTATAAAATCCAGCACGGCGGTTTCCTTGATGGTCGATAGTGGTGGATCTTGCATACTGGCTTTCTTTTGGATCGTTTTCAAAAAGAACGCAAGGGCATTGGCGTAACTACGATAGGTATTTTGACTTCTTGAGTGCTGGATGATGTCCAAGAAATCGTGGATTGCTTGTTGAACGGTACTCGTTGTGCTCATTCCAAATGGCTCACTTGGTAATCTTTATGCTTATGATAATGATAGTTATCATAAGCATAAAGCCAGAGTTTGTCAAGCTGCTTTTTTACCTTACATTTTCTCCGAATATGGGAATTTTTAGCCAAATTTCGACTTAAAACGAGAATAAGAGCCAATATAGTCAATCCCCTTCCGAACTTTTATCATTCCTTCTAGTACTTTCGCATTCTTTCTTAATCGCTCAAAGATCTCCCCAATGTTTTCCAAGTCTTTCTGTTGGATTGCCTGCATGAGCTGTGCCTTTAATTGCCCTACCCAATTCCATTCTGACCGGAACTGATCGGCTTTGATCCAGTATTCTCTCTTTTCCCACGCAACGGATGTCTCTTGTACGCTGTTTTCGATTTCGTCAAGCATTAATGCGATAAACGATGCAATATCCAAAAGATCTGCATCCTTTTTAGCATTCTCAAACTCAGAAATTGCTTTTCCAATGAGCTTGAGTGCTCTTTCGCGCATACGAAAACCGTTTTCTGTCTTGATGATTCTGCTCATCGTTTGTTCCGAATTTTAAGGATAGGTTTCTTTTTATTGACGGAAATGCAAGCCTTGCATATAATTTAAGCTGCTTGGGGAAGTGCTGGAATTGGCAGACAGGCATGACTTAGGATCATGTGCCGCAAGGCGTGCGGGTTCAAGTCCCGCCTTCCCCATATTGCTAGCATGACCATGCAAAGCCACTCCCAATTCAGCAGCACCTTGGAGGGTGGCTTTTGTTTTCCCAAAGTTTAGAATTCATCAAAAAATCACCGATTGCCTTTGGCTGGAGTATTTCGCATCTGCTTTTCAAATCGATTCGGCAGATAGACGGACAGGTAAGCTTTTGCATTATACCATCAGCTTCAACCTGCTGTAGCTCCATTTCCCTTCAGTTTGTGCCAAAATGGATTGAGGCTTGGAGCATTCTGCCAGTTTGAATATCCTCATTTTTCAATGCACTGATATAAAATTTATAATTCATTAATCAGTGCATGATATAATCATGGGAATATAGCAAAAACAACCATATCCCTTGATGAAGGAAAGTTGAGCCTTGAAAGTAGAAACAACAGAACTCGAGAATAGAATATTAAAGGTCGTTATCGACGCCACTCCAGAGGAAACCGAAACGTCTCGCCGAATGGCTGCCCAAAATTTGGGCAAGAAAGTGCGTGTTCCGGGTTTCCGCCCCGGCAAAGCACCCTACCCAATTCTATTAAAGCATCTCGATCCAGTTGTTCTTCAAGAAGAAACCATCCAAGTTTTCCTCGATCGGGCATATCCGCAGGTCTTGGATCAGGAAAACATTAATCCCTATTCTCAGGGCAAGCTTGTATCGATTCGTAATCTGGACCCACTCAGTCTAGAGATTCACATCCCCCTTCGTCCGTTAGTTGAGCTTGGGGATTATCGTTCTGTTCGGGTTCCTTACGAACCTCCGCTGGTCAGTGAAGAAGAAGTTGACAAGGCGCTAAATCGGATACGGCAACTAAACGCCCTGCTCGAACCGGTGAATCGCTCAGTCCAAGAAGAAGACGTTGTCTATATCGATTTGGTTGGATACCGGATGGAAAATGGCGAGACTACCGATCAAATAGTTGTCGAAAAACAGGACTTGCCCATTGAAATCCTTTCCCCAGATAAAAACTCTTGGGAATATCCCTTTGAAGGATTTAGCAGAGAACTTATCGGCAAACAAGCCGGTGACCAATTAAGTGTACAATACCATTATCCTGAGGATGCACTGAGCAAATCTCTTAAAGGCATGACGGTCCACTTTGAAGCAAAAATTAAAGAGGTCAAAACAAAAATCTTGCCTGAACTGAACGATGAATTTGCCCAATCGCTGGGTGACTACAGCTCTCTTGAAGAACTCCGCAAATCTATTCGCTCGATGTTAGAGGAAGAATCATTAGCAAAATATCTTCAAGAGTATGACGAAAAAATCCTTCGAGAGATTATTCATTCATCTAAAATAGAATACCCTCTAGAATTAGCAGAAAATGAACGTCAGGCGTACCTTAAAGAACTCAAAACTCTCCTAAGCCAATACCTAATGGACATCGATCTTTACAACAAAATTCGCGGCGTCAGCCAGGAACAATTTGAAGAAGAAGTCAATCAGGCTGTGGAGGACCGCCTCAGATCGAGTTTAGTTTTATTCGAAATTTCTAAGAAAGAGAATATAAAGATTAACCCTGATAGGGTGCGTGAGAACACACAACAGATGATGCAAGATCTGCTGGAAGAGACAAATCGTACCCGTGTACCGAACCAGACCTTGCAAACCATCGCCTACCGCCTTGCCGAACACAGTATAATTGACCAAGTCTTAATGGACACTATGGAAAGATTACGACAGATTGCGAAAGGCGAAGAGATAGTTTCGGAAGAATCAGCGCAGGAGAGCCCGTCTGCTGATGGCGTAGAAAATCAATTCCAAGCCGAGTCTCGTGGAGATAGTCAGAGTCAAGAAAACTTAAGCGAAACAACCGAATCGGTGAGTGTTACACAAAACGAGGAAACAACCATAAACTCCGTAAATGCGGATGAATAGAGACGAAGTGGCAGACTAGGATAGGTAAAGGAAGAGAAATATGGCAAAGATACAAACTCCCACCTCACTTATTCCCATGGTGATCGAAACCTCAGGGCACGGTGAGCGAGCCTACGATATTTACTCGTTATTGCTCAAGAATCGCATCGTTTTTCTGGGAACACCGATTAACGATCAGGTTTCTAACCTGATTGTTGCCCAATTGCTCTACTTAAGTAGCGAGGACCCTGAAAGCCCAATTCAGATGTATATCAACTCACCGGGAGGGCAGGTCTATGCAGGCATGGCAATCTATGACACCATGCAGATGATTCCCAACCCGATCAGTACGCTGGCAGTTGGCATGACTGCGTCGTTTGGGACGGTCTTGCTAACGGCGGGGACAAAGGGACAACGCTACGCTCTCCCACATGCGACAATCCACATGCATCAACCATTGGGGGGCGCGCAAGGGCAAGCATCCGATATAGAGATTCAAGCCAAAGAGATTTTGCGTCTAAAATCCCGCTTGAACGAAATCTTATCAATGCACACCGGTCAAAGTATCGAAACCATTGAAAAAGACACCGAACGCGACTTCTATCTCACAGCTCAACAAGCTGTGGAATATGGGATTGTCGATCAAGTCATGGAGATTCCTGAGGCGAAGCGGTTAGTGCCACAGCCCAAGTAAATGGTGTGGATAACCGCCAAAAGCCACATGATGGAACAGTTTCAGAGGGCGTTGATGGATAACCTCGATCATCGCCCTCTTTGCTAACCTACCTCAACGGAAGAAACCATGAGCCATCCGCAAAAGACCCCCATTAAAGCCCTGATTGTCGATATGGATGGGGTTTTATGGCGCCAGTCACAACCAATCGGCGACTTAACGCGCATCTTTCAAAAGATTGAAGCCAAGGGCTTAAAGATCACCCTAGCCACAAATAATGCCACCTTAACGGTGGAGCAGTATCTCCAAAAATTAGCCTCGTTTGGGGTTGAGCTTTTGCCGGAGCAAATCGTCAACTCTCCCCAAGCTGCTGCAATGTACATGGTAAGACATTTCCAACCGGGCAGTACGCTATTCGTAATCGGGAAAGACGGCCTGCGTCAAGAGATGCTTAAACACGGTTATGTGATCGCTGATGGAAAAGGTGATGCAGCAGTTGCAGCTGTGGTGGTCGGGATGGATTGGGACTTAAGCTTTGAACAGTTGTGCCAAGCGACCTTGTTTCTTCGAGCCGGAGCAGCCTTTATTGCAACCAACGGCGATCGTACTTTCCCAACTCCGCAAGGTCTTGTCCCGGGGGTTGGGGCGATTCTGGCTTTACTGGAAACCGCAAGCGAGAAAAAGCCCATCATCGTTGGGAAACCTGACCCGCTCATGTATCAAATTGCCCTTGACAGGATGCAAGTCTCACCCTCAGAATGCTTAGTGGTAGGTGACCGCTTAGAAACCGACATTCTGGGTGGACAACAACTAGGCTGTCAGACAGCTTTAGTGCTTTCGGGTGTATCCACACTCCAACAAGCACAAGCCTGGTCTCCCCCGCCTGACCGAATCTGTCAAGACTTCGAAGAGGTCATTGATCAACTCGAAGCCCATGATGGATAGTCGTCCACTGATCTTTGACCGTTCACCCGAAGAACTAACGCAAATTTTACAGGAATGGGGCGAACCCCCTTACCGGGTCAAACAACTCTGGTGGGGGCTGTATCGTAACCTCTGGAACAAAGCTGATCAATTCACAGTTTTCCCAAAAGCTCTGCGCCAAAAGTTAGAGGAGCAGTTTGCTTTTGAATCGCTTCAGGCGGTTAGAGAGTCCTGGTCTGATAACGGGCAAACAACAAAGCTCTTGTTCCACACGTTGCAGGGAAAACCTCTGGAAACCGTCCTCATGCGCACACTTGACCGCAACACATTGTGCATCTCTTCTCAATCGGGATGTGGGATGGGATGTGTCTTTTGTGCAACAGGTCAAATGGGCTTCATGGCAAACCTCACCAGCGGTCAGATGATCGAACAAGTTCTATATTTTGTGCGAATTTTGAAAGAAGAAAATCGCACCCTATCCAATATTGTTGTCATGGGAATGGGAGAACCCTTTCATAATTTTGAAAATGTCTTAGCTGCCATCGATCGTCTCAATGATCCAAACGGATTTAATTTCGGAGAACGCCGATTTACGATTTCGACCGTTGGAATCGTGCCTTTCATTCGAAAATTTGCTCATCTCAAACGACAAATAAATCTAGCGGTCTCGCTCCATGCCGCAACCGACGAATTACGCTCTGAACTTGTTCCGATCAATCGCAAATACCCGCTTAAGACGTTACTGGAAGCCTGTCATGAATATGTCAATACAACCAGACGACGCCTCAGTTTTGAGTGGGTAATGATCCGGGATGTAAACGACTCGCTTGAACAAGCCTCCCAATTGGTCAAATTGCTCAAAGGTCTGCTCTGCCATGTAAACCTGATTCCCCTGAATCCCACCGATCAATACAGCGGCAAAGCCCCTCCAAAACACAGGATTCAAGCTTTTAAGGCGTTGCTTGAGCAGCATCAGATACCGTGTACTGTGCGGGTTCCGCGCGGCGTCTCAATTAAGGCTGGATGCGGGCAGTTAGCAGCGTTGCATCAAGGGCAAACTTCCTAAGTTTATGCTAGAATGAGGATAAGTCTAGAGAGGGCATTGCTGTCGTATTCTTTCCCTACCCTCTTTCGGGACGGTTGCTTTGGTATCGGGAAATGTCTTTCTTATATGGAGGTCCCATGAGCACCCATCAGTTGGTCAGATTGACCTATCCTTCTAACCTTCTGCGTGTTCCGGTCATCAATCAATTGATCAAGGAATTTGATATCACGGTTAATATCCTACGTGCCCAAATTGATGCTCAAAATGGTTGGATTGATATCGAACTTAGCGGTAATATGCACATCGTCGAAGAGGCAATCCAATGGCTACAAAACCAAGGCGTAAAGGTTGAATTTATCAAGGAATAGGTCGCCGTGTAAAACAATCATGGAAGTACAAATCGCCGTTTCCAAATTACCGAAATTCGGCGTCAGTGAAAGTGGGGATACCGTAGAAGTGATCGAGCGTCCACGGGGAGGCATCTCCGTGGTTCTATCCGATGGCCAAACTTCTGGAAAGGGCGCGAAAACCATCTCAAATCTTGTCGTTCGGAAAGTGATTTCCCTGCTTGCTGAGGGCGTTCGGGACGGTGCGGCAGCCAGAGCGGCCTCCGATTACCTTTACACTCATCGAAATGGAAAAGTCTCTGCTACCCTAAATATCTGTTCGATTGACTTGGCTACCAAGACTTTAGTGATTACGCGCAACAACCCGGCGCCAGTCATTCTATTCGACAACCAGCAGACTCACATCTTTGACGAAGAGAGCAAACCGGTTGGTTTGTATCCAGACACGCGACCCGTGATTGTCGAGATCCATTTGACAGTCGGTTTATGTGCTATCGTTTTCTCCGATGGCTTAATCCATGCTGGCTCACGAAATGGAAATTTGCTCGACTTCGTATCGGTTATTGAACAATATGCCAGACAACCGCAAGATCCGCCCCAGGTGATTGCTGATAATCTTCTATTGAGAGCAGTTGAACAGGATAAAGGAAGGCCTACGGACGATATTAGTATCATTGTTATCAAGGTCGTGCCTCTTCAGGGCGATCAAACACGACGCATGTTGGTTCGGTTACCGTTGAATTGCAATCCTTAGAAATCACTTGGCAAGATGAGTGTTTGTATCGGTGTTGTTGGTCCCTGTGCAGCCGGCAAAACCACTCTTGTCGCCAAATTGAAAGCCTTAGGATATAACGTGCGCCATATCGCTCAGGAGCATTCTTATGTCCCATCGATGTGGAAACGAATCGCAAACCCAGACATTTTAATTTATCTCGATGTCAATTATTCCAATACACTGATTCGTAAAAATTTAAATTGGACATTTCAGGAATATGAAGAACAACTAAGACGACTAGCGCACGCACGGCAACACGCCGATTTGATCGTTGACACCAACGGGCTTGCTGAAGAGGAAGTTTTGCAGATGGTTATCAACTTTATCGAGAATTGGAAAAAGGATAGATAGACGCAAGCGAAAAATAGGAGTATAATCCGCCGTGCTAGCCAGCCAGAGGCGCATCCGGGCAATGGCTGGCATTTGTTTGAGTCTGGAGGCTGTTACTTTATGACCAGAAATACAACCCTTTCGCTAATAATCATTTTTGTCATTCTCATTCTTTCGATCTACCTCGTCTTGCCGACTACCAATTCCTTTTTGGGGCGGACGATCGTGACCAAACTGGGATTGGATTTGGTCGGTGGACAACAAATTGTTTTACAAGTCGACCTCCCAGAGAACACCATCCCCGACCGCGCCCTCTTGGAAAAAGCCAGACAAATTGTGGAGAGCCGCGTCAATGGTTTGGGGGTAGCCGAAGCATTGGTGCAAATCGCCGGCAACCGTTATATTAATGTCGAACTACCGGCGGTGAAGGATGCCACAGAAAGCATCAATGCTATCAAACAAACCGGTGTCCTTGAGTTTGTGGACATGTCACAATTGAGTGACGAGCAAGCCTTTGCCCTCATCGACCAGACAATACGCACCGATTTGGAGGAAAGTTTGGCAGGAGCCGTGACAACCCCTATCACCGCCACCAGTACCCTCACCGATACTGTTTTCCACACCATCATGACCGGTGCAATGCTCGAATCGGTGGAAACCACGACCAACCAAGTTGGTCAACCGGTGGTCTCCTTCCGTTTGACCCCCGAAGGAACCAAAATTTTCGCTGATTACACCCGCCAAAATCAGGGAAAAATCCTGGCTATTGTCTTGGATAAAAAAGTCATCTCTGCCCCACGTATTCGCGAACCTATCGAGAGTGGGGAAGGGATTATCGAGGGGAACTTCACGGTGGAGAGCGCCAATGCCCTAACGGTTCAACTTCGCTATGGGTCTCTGCCTATTCCCCTAAAAGTTGCCGAAACCCGCACCATTGGACCAACACTTGGAGAAGATTCGTTGCGGAAAAGTCTGATTGCCGGTGCAATCGGTTTCGCCATCGTCATCTTATTCATGGTGTTGTATTACCGCTTGCCCGGTGCCGTTGCCATCTCCGCCATTCTCACCTATGCCGTAATTACCTTTGCCATCTTTCGCACGATTCCGGTGACCCTTACGTTGCCGGGCATTGCCGGCTTTTTGCTCAGCACTGGTTCAGCCTTGGACGCAAATATCCTGATCTTCGAACGGCTGAAAGAGGAATTGCGAAGTGGCCGCAAACTTGGATTAGCCATCGACCTTGGCTGGAAAAGGGCTTGGCCTTCAATCCGAGACTCAAACATCGCTACAATTCTGACTTCGCTAATCCTTTTCTGGTTTGGTAGCACATTTGGCGCCACAATCGTCAAGGGATTTTCGTTGACACTTTTGTTGGGTGTCGCTGTCAGTTTGTTCTCAGCCATTGTCGTCACCCGAACCTTCCTAAACGTCCTGTTCACCTATTTTCAACCTTCAAACTATTCAAAATGGTTTGGTTTATAAAGGTGCTAAAATGATCAACATTCTCGGAAAACGCTATTACTTCTTCCTAATCTCTTTGCTGATCATTATTCCCGGCATGGTTGTGCTTGGAATATGGAGATTACCTCTTGCAATTGACTTCACCGGTGGTTCCTATCTGGAATTCAAGTTTGATAAGCGGCAACCGCCCCCACCGGCTGAAATTGTGGTTTTATTTACCGATTTGGGCATTAAGGACGTTCAAGTCTTAACAACGGAACAACAAACGATCATCGCCAAATCCAGTTTTCTCGACGAGACAACCCAAACCAATCTATTAAAGTCAATGGAAGAACGCTTCCAAGACACCATCACCGTCTTACGCTTTGATAGTGTTGGGCCAACGATCGGTCAGCAGGTCACCCAGCGCGCGGCGATTGCCTTAGCCATTGCTGCGTTAGCTGTCATCCTCTACATCACGTTTGCCTTCCGGGGCGTGGAACACGCCTTTCGCTACGGCTTATGCGCCATTATTGCCATGGTGCATGATGTTGCTGTCGTCATCAGTATTGTTGCCATCGGGGGCAGATTCTTCGGTTGGCAGTTTGATTCGTTGACCTTAACGGCTTTGCTGACCGTGATCGGCTTTTCGGTGCAAGATAAAATCGTGGTCTTTGATCGCATCCGTGAAAACAGTGTCAATCTGAAACGTTTACCCTTCGAAACCCTGGTCAATCATTCGATTGTTCAGACTCTACAACGTTCGATCAACACCCAACTGATGACGGTTGAGTTCATGTTGCTCGCCTTAGCTCTGTTTGGAGGAGTCACACTAAGAGAGTTTTCCACCATTCTCTTAATCGGGTTATTTATGGGCACATATTCTTCTATTTTTATCGCTGCCCCCATATTGGTCGTTTGGGAAAATCGCGAGTGGCAACGCTGGTTTAAACCCCGTGCTAGCTCCAGCGCAGCCTGACATTTACGCACGCACAAGGTAGAGCAACACAAAAGCTCCAAAGATTAAGAACGGAGCATAGGGTATCGC
>QEXX01000145.1 GCA_003130835.1 Anaerolineae bacterium
CTTCGGAGAGGAACCGCTCTCCAATGCCCATGCTCCCCCTTGATAGAAGCTCTGTTTGGCCCAATCAACTCATTGGGGATTTGGGAGGCTGGGAAAAAACTCCTCAAGTGGCTCGTGTCCCATTTCTATGAAGTTTCTCCGGCCTCCCCTTCCATACATACGATATTCTATCTACATTGCTTATAGGAGAATGAACATGACGGAAGGAACGCAAAAACGTCTACATGCCATGGTCGAAGGTACCGTACAAGGGGTGGGCTTTCGTATGTTTGTGGCTCGCTTGGCAGCCGATTATCACCTAACCGGATGGGTGCGCAATACCTGGGATGGAAAGGTTGAAGTGCTTGCCGAGGGGGAAGAAGGAAAGCTCCACCAATTATTAAACGACTTGAAGGTCGGACCTCGCGCTGCCCATGTGACCAATGTGCGCTTCGAATGGTTGCCGGCCAACGGAGAGTTTCGGGACTTTCGCATCCGCTCTACCGTTTGACTCCCTTAACCAAAGGCAATGCCGCGCTCCTTTAGGGAAGCATAACGATTGCACCCGACAATGATGTGGTCAAGCACCTCAATATCCAGTAAGTGGCCGGCTTGAATGATCGTCCGGGTGAGCGCTATATCTTCGCCGCTTGGGGTTGGGTCGCCGCTGGGGTGATTGTGGATGACAATAATGGCTGCTGCATTGAGGCGCACCGCTTGGCGAAAGATCTCGCCTACCCGAACCTGCGCTGAATTGAGTGAGCCGCGCACAATGGAGTGAATCTCCAAAACGCGATTGCGGGTGTCTAAGATCAGCACGCGCATTTCTTCCTGCTCTAAACCGCTCATCTCATGGTCAACCAACATAAAGGCATCTTCTGGGCTACGGATGGTCGGCCGCTCATCCGACTCGAGGCGCATGCGGTTGCCGAGTTCGATGGCGGCTTTGATTTGGGCAGCTTTTGCCGGACCGATACCGTGCTGGGCGCTTAATTCCTGAAATGAGGCGCGATGAATTCCTAAAATGCTGTGAAAATGGCGTAGTAACCGTTGTCCGATCTGAACGGCATTTTCACCGGGTACGCCGGTGCGAATCAGAATGGCTAGTAACTCAGCGTTGCTCAGCGCGCTAGCGCCTTTTTCGGCAAGTCGTTCGCGCGGGCGATCGGTTTTGGGTAAGTCCTGAATACGGAAGGTGACGTGTGACTCGCTCATGGGTTGCTTCCTCGTTTGGCATCAAGGTTGCATATTTAATTCCAAGCTGCATTGTTGCTCGGTTTTCGGGCTAGAGACCATGCTATAATCAAACCGGTATTTGAAACGTTTATGGAAATCAACACATTTCGGAATTTGATTTTGATTCTCACTGCCTGGGGGGGTGCTTTTCTGGCGGCTTTGTGGTTGAGCCTGGTCATTTGGACCTATCGGGATATTCGTCAACGCACGCGCGATCGCTTGGCGCGCATTTTGGCTGTACTGGTTGTGACCGTTTTGTTTCTGCCGGGTTTGGTGATCTACGGGATTCTGCGCCCGCCGCGCACGTTGGAGGATGAATACCAACAAACCCTTGAGGAAGAAGCCCTGTTGCAGTCCATCGAAGAAACAGTCTTATGCCCGGGTTGTGGGCGCAAGACCGAGGCGGATTGGATGGTGTGCCCTTCCTGTCATACCAAACTGCGCAAGCAATGCCATCAGTGCCAGCGGTTGTTAGAGTTGGCATGGAACATTTGCCCCTATTGTGCTACCCCGGTAATCGGCATGCGTAAGGAAGAAAAAGACCTGTGAGACAGCCATGCTCACAGGTCTTTTGGTCGGATTAGCTGCGCTTGTAATTCAAGGCATTCCAGCCGGCGTAAACGCCCACATCGCCCAGTTCTTCTTCAATACGCAGCAGTTGATTGTACTTTGCCACCCGATCCGAGCGGGCAGGGGCACCGGTCT
Organism: Anaerolineae bacterium; assembly: GCA_003130835.1. GTDB lineage: Bacteria > Chloroflexota > Anaerolineae > Anaerolineales > UBA4823 > NAK19. Next base: position 1,921 of record QEXX01000145.1, read on the forward strand.
TGATTTGCCCCATATTCAAGGCAACCACCAGATCGGCAATGGTGGTATCCTCAGTCTCACCGGAGCGGTGTGAGGTGACTGCTTTCCAGCCGGCGCGATGACAGGTTTCGACAGCTTCAATGGTTTCGGTGAGAGTACCGATTTGATTGAGCTTGACTAGAAGTGCGTTGGCTACCTTCTCGCGAATGCCTCGGCGAACGCGTTCAGGATTGGTGACCAATAGATCGTCGCCCACGATTTGAATGCGATTGCCAAGTTCTTGGGTCAACAAAGTCCACCCTTCCCAGTCATCCTGAGCCAAGCCATCTTCCAAAGAGACGATGGGATATTGATCCACCCAAGATTTCCAGAACTCCACCATCTGCTCGCTGGTGAGTTTCTTCCCTTCGCGGCGCAGGTTATACAGGCGAGTATCTTCCTCGTAAAGTTCGGAGGCAGCCGGATCGAGGGCAATGGCAACTTGCTCACCGGCTTTATATCCAGCTTTCTCGATAGCCGCTAGGATGACCTCGATTGCCTCGGCGTTGGCTTTCAAGGCAGGAGCATAACCGCCTTCATCACCGACCAGCGCCGTGTAACCGCGTTCTTTCAGCACAGCTTTGAGCGCCTGATAGATTTCTGAGCACCATTGCAATCCTTCAGCGAAAGAGGACGCTCCAAGGGGCATGACCATAAATTCCTGGGCATCGGTGGATTGCCAAGCGGTGTGAGCGCCGCCGTTGAGAATATTCATCATTGGGACAGGTAAGACATGCGCATACACTCCGCCAATGTAGCGATAGAGCGGCAAACTCAGGGCGTTGGCAGCCGCTTTGGCGACGGCTAAGCTGACACCCAAGATGGCGTTGGCACCCAATTTGGATTTATTGGGCGTGCCATCCAACTCGATCATCGCCAAGTCTATGCCACGCTGGTCGGTAGCGTCCCACCCAATCAGTAAATCGGCGATCTCTTCGTTGACATGTTCAACAGCTTTCAAAACGCCTTTGCCGTTATAGCGGCTCTTATCGCCGTCGCGTAGTTCTAGCGCTTCGTGAACGCCGGTAGAGGCTCCGGAGGGCACAGCCGCCCGTCCCCAACTGCCATCCATCAGCGTGACCTCCACCTCTACGGTGGGATTGCCGCGTGAATCAAGAATTTCACGTCCGACAATATCTTCAATCATGGTATCCATACTTCACCTCGTTGAGAAAATCATTTCACCTGTGCTCAGCACACTTCTGGCAACAGGAGTAGTTTTGTGAAAATCGGTATAAGTATACCCCTTTTTATTCGACAGAGACCAACTCGGTTGAGGAAACGGATTTTTGACCATCACCATGCTCTTGGACAGTTCCTGATTGATGGTTCTCGGCTTTGGCGTCCAAAGCTCGCGCTCGTACCGCTTGTAGAAATGAAACAAAGAGGGGATGCGGACGGTTGGGGCGCGAGAGGAACTCTGGGTGAAACTGTGTGCCAAGCATAAAGGGATGATCGGCTAGCTCAGCGATTTCAACCAATTTTCCGTCTGGAGAGATGCCAGAAAAGACCATCCCATGTTGCGAGAACAGTTCTCGATAGGCATTATTGAATTCAAAGCGATGTCGGTGACGCTCGTAAATGACGCTTTTGTCGGTAAAGGCCGCATAAGCTTGTGCCGCTTTGGTGTTGGGTACTAAACGACAGGGATATAAGCCAAGCCGCATGGTGCCGCCCATATCGGCGATATCGCGTTGGTCGGGCATCAAGTCGATGACCGGATGGGGGGTAGAGCGGTCAAATTCGGTCGAGTTAACATGGTCACTCCCCAAAACATGACGCCCGAATTCGACGACCATCAGTTGCATGCCCAAGCATAAGCCTAAGTAGGGCACTTTGTTTTCGCGAGCGTAGCGTGCAGCTTGAATTTTCCCCTCGGTGCCGCGACTGCCAAACCCGCCGGGCACAATGATGCCATCCACTTCCTTGAGCTCCTCCCATCCTTTGCCTTTTTCGAGGTCAGAGGAATGCACCCACGCCAGATCAACTTCTACCCCTATGTGCAGTGCGGCGTGTTTGACTGCTTCCCGCACACTCAGATAAGCATCATGGAGTTCGACATATTTGCCTACCAGAGCGATTTTGACGGTGGGTTTCGGGGCACGCACTTTTTGAATCAAGGCATTCCATTCCGTCCAATCGGGTTTTTGACGAGCTTCTAAGCCTAAACGACTGAGAACGTAATCACCGGCGCCCATCTTTTCAAGGATCAAAGGCACTTCGTACAGAATTGGGGTGGTGACCATCGGAAAAATCGCTTTGCTTTCAACGTCGCAGAATAAGGCAATCTTATCCACGAGGTCGTCGTCCACTGGGTGGTCTGAGCGAGGCACGATAATATCAGGTGAAATTCCAATTGAGCGCAACTCACGCACCGAGTGTTGGGTGGGCTTGGTTTTTAGCTCACAGGTTGCTTCGATATAGGGCAGCCAAGTAACGTGAATGTACAAGGTGTTCTCGCGTCCAATATCTTTGCGCATTTGGCGAATTGCCTCCAAAAAGGGCAGGGACTCAATGTCGCCTACGGTGCCGCCGATTTCCACCAAAACAATTTCTGCCCCGGTGGTCTTGGCGACCAAGGCAATGCGCCGCTTGATCTCGTTGGTGATGTGCGGGATCACTTGAATGGTGCCGCCCAAAAAATCCCCCCGCCGTTCTTTAGCGATGATCTCAGCATAGACTTGCCCGGTGGTGACGTTACAAACGCGGTTCAAGCTGACATCGATAAAGCGTTCGTAATGCCCTAAGTCCAAATCCGTCTCTGCCCCATCGTCAAGCACGAAAACCTCTCCGTGTTGATACGGGCTCATCGTACCTGGATCGACATTGATATATGGGTCGAGTTTTTGGACGGCAACTTTGAAGCCCCTTTCTTTGAGCAAGCGCCCGATGGCAGCAGCCGTCACGCCTTTCCCTACCGAGCTAACCACTCCGCCGGTGAAGAAGATATATTTGGGTTGCATGATTCCGTCCATGATCACTTACCTCCATTCGCGATCGTGAGTACCCGCTACAAAAGCTGTGGGGAGGATGCGGATGCACGGCCTCCCCACGTGGAGTTTCGTTGCGTGTGGTATTGCATAAGCTTAGCCCACCAGGCTTTCTAAGTCTTGAGCAGCGCGGCGCATTTCTAGGAAGACCAATCCCAATTTTGCGTTGGGGCGCGCCAATACGGTCAGGACTGCTTCCTGCCCGACCGCCGTCAGGATGACAAAGCCATTCGTGCCGCGCAGATAGACCTGTTCGAGACCACCGCGCTGCAATTCAACCGAGATGCGCTCACCTAGGCTCAACATGGCAGCCGACATTGCAGAAACGCGATCTTCTTCGACTTCGGGGGGTAAGGCAGAAGCGATAATCAAACCATCAACCGAGACGAGGGCAGAGGCTTCAATTTCGGGCGATGCTATTTGCATCGCTCGTAATCTGGCTACCATTTTCTCGATACGCGATTCGGTCATAAGCCTCTGCTTGAGAGTTTACCATACTTCGTCTGGATTGGGGGACGCGATTTGACCTTCACAGCCTTTCTGCTCCATGTTAAACTATAGTTTCGGTTTTTTGCGAGTGGAAAATGCATCGTGTTTTGTCGATTCTCTGTGTATGTGGGACGATGGCGGCTTTGAACCTCGTCATCCGGGTTCAGGCGGGCGAGGAAAAAGCCATTGTGCCGCGCATCGAGATCAGCCAACCACGCCCCGGTCAGGCATTGCAGGGCAGCGTGCCTATCCTTGGCAGTACCAACATTCGCAACTTTGCCCACAGTGAACTGATGTTTGCCTATCAGAATAACCCTACGGATACTTGGTTTATCCTAGCAGAAAGTGACCAAGGCGTTGTCAATCAGGTTTTGGCAGTATGGGATACAACCAGCATCACCGATAATTTCTACCAATTGAGCCTGATCGTAACCACAAAGGACAACCAGCGACATATCTATCGGGTTGAAGGCTTGCGGGTGCGCAATTACACACCGGTTGAAACCGAAACACCGCAGCCTTCTCAGCCAGGCGAGGAGGAAAGTGTTGTCACCCAGCAGCCGACTTCGCTGCCCGTAACGCCGACTCCCTTACCCACCAACCCCCTCATATTGCGAGAAAGCGACCTTACCCAAAGCGCGTTGAAAGGGATGGGTATGGTGGTCGTGTTCTTCCTGATTGGGATAGTGCTTATGATGCTCCGTCAGCCCCCCTCATCGGATCGATCATGAATGTCGGACCAACGATCTCTGCCGCGCATGAACCCTATCTGATTGTCGGATTGGGAAATCCCGGCAAAGAATACGCTCAAAGCCGTCACAATGTCGGTTTTATGGTTTTAGACCAGTTGGCTGCGCGCTACGGTGTCGCTTTTACGCGCTATGAGCAAAAGGCTTTTGTGGTCAAGGTAGCCTCGCAACCAGGAACTTTGATTCTTGCGAAACCTCAAACTTATATGAACCTTTCTGGCCAAGCGGTTGGTGCCTTGGTGCGCTTTTATAAGGTGCCGACCGAGCACTTGTTGATTGTGTATGACGACATCGACTTGCCGTTTGGCACCCTGCGTATGCGGCCAGGCGGAAGCTCTGGGGGGCATAAGGGGATGCAGTCGATTATTGAGCGACTCGGGCATCAGGAGTTTCCCCGCTTACGCGTCGGGGTGGGGCGTCCGAGCGGCTCCAAAGCGGCTGCCCATTATGTGCTCAATGAGTTTAGCGCTCGAGAAAAGCTTGATCTGCCGTTGATTCTCGCTCGAGCTGCGGATGCGGTGCAGGATTGGATTCGTTTCGGATTAGCCGAAGCGATGAATCGACACAACCTCAACCTCCTAGCAGATGCGCCTTGATGGGATTTATCCAGAAGTGATGATGGCGTTTGATCAACTCTTTGAACACATCCAGGATCTCAGCCGAGAGCTTGTTCGTGCCATCCAAGAACGGCGCGGTCTGGTACAACTATCTCTGCAGCGCTCAGCTCGCCTGCCCTTGGCAATCGCCCTAGCCAGAGCTTTGAATAGCTCAGTGTTTTGGATCGTCGACCGCAACGATCGGGCGTTGGCGATGTTGGAAGAGGTGAAGATATGGGATGCGAGCCTAGTTCCTTATTTGTTTGCCGAACCCAGCGTACTGTTTTATGAGAAGACCCCTTGGAGTGAGACCTCGCGTAAAGAACGCCTCACTGTCTTGACCCACTTCGCTGCTGCCCAGTTGCCCGGAGCAAAAACCCCAGAAAATCCCGCATTCGTGGTTGCGTCTGCCCGCTCGGTGATGACTCGCACCTTGCCGCGCCGCGAGTTTCTTAAAGCCCTGCGCACCTATAAGCCCGGTTCGGTGCAGTCGATGGAGAGTATGATTCAACAATGGATTGAGATGGGCTACGAGCGGGTCAACACGGTGCTGGATGTCGGGCAGTTTGCGCGGCGCGGCGGCATTTTGGATGTTTGGCCGATCGCTTTGCCCTGCCCGGTTCGCTTGGATTTCTTTGGCGATCAAATCGAGACCATTTTGCCTTTTGACCCACTCACTCAACTCACCGATCGACGAAAGGGCGAGCTCCCCGCTCTGGTTGTACCGCCGGCAAGGGAATACTTGCTCAATGCTGCGTTCCTGTCACAACTTGAAAACCCCGATGAAATCTGCGAATTTCATTTGCCCTACTTCCATCCCTATCCGGCAAGTGTTTTGGACTATTTGCCAGAACGAACGTTATTGATCGTGGATGATGCCGATTGGGTACGCCAAACGGCGGCTGAGATTGAAGAACAAGCCTTTGAATTGCGTCAATCTGCACTTCGTGAAGCGATGATCACCGAGGAGAGTCCCTCTCCGCACCTCTCCTGGTCAGAGATTGAAGATGCTTTATCCATGCGGCGCGGAATTCAATTTAGCTGGGAGGAAGATGAGCATGTTGACCAGAAGGTTTTTAATATCCAACAGGCTTTCCGCACACAACCCCGCTTTGGCGGACGGCTCAAATCCTTCATTCAGCATTTAAAAGGGCTTGATTCAGATCGCTCAACGATTTGGATCGTTTCCAGACAAGCCTCGCGTTTGGAAGAATTGTGGCGGGAGAGCAGCGGTGGCGAGGCAACGCGTCTCAATGGTGTAAGCTTTGTGCGCGGCAGCTTGCCAGAGGGTTTTCTCTTTGAGGCAAGGGATGGAAACGTGTTTCATATCTTCTCCGATGGTGAGATCTTTGGTATCCGTCCACCCGAGACCCGCCATCGTAAGAAGAGCGTTGTTTCCAGTCCTGAAGCGCAATATGCAGACTTACAACCGGGCGATTATGTCGTGCATGTGGATCACGGCATTGGGATTTTTGTTGGTTTGGTGACGCGAACGATCGATCAGGTCGAACGCGAATATCTCTGCATCGAATATGCCAACCAAACGCAGTTGTTTGTGCCTGTATATCAAGCAGATCGCGTCACGCGCTATGTAGGAGCTGACAGGAAAGCCCCTACACTGAGCCACTTAGGTACGGCTGAATGGCACACAGTCAAGGCGCACGTTGGCGAGGCTGTGGTTGAAGTTGCCCAAGACCTGCTCGATCTATATGCAAAACGCTCGGTTGTGCAGGGACATGCTTTCTCGCCGGACACCCCTTGGCAAGAGGAACTGGAAGCCAGTTTTCCCTATATAGAAACCGAAGATCAGATTCGGGTGTTGCAAGAGGTCAAAGCGGATATGGAGTCGCCGCGCCCCATGGATCGGCTCATTTGCGGCGATGTAGGTTACGGGAAAACCGAGGTAGCTCTGCGGGCAGCCTTTAAGTGTGTGGTTGATGGCAAGCAAGTGGCTGTGTTAGTGCCGACCACCATCCTTGCCCAGCAGCACTATGACACATTTCGGCAGCGGTTAGCCGCTTTTCCGCTTGAAGTGGAAATGCTATCCCGTTTTCGAACCCCTCAACAGCAGCAAGAGATCATTCGCAAACTTGCGCAAGGGAAGATCGACATTATTATCGGCACCCACCGCTTACTCTCGAATGACGTGGCATTCAAGGATTTGGGACTTTTGATCATCGATGAGGAGCAGCGCTTTGGGGTCATTCACAAAGAGAAGCTCAAAAAAATGCGCGCCGAAGTGGACGTCTTGACCCTGACAGCTACGCCCATTCCGCGCACGTTGTACTTGGCTTTATCTGGGGTGCGCGATATTTCGACCATCAACACACCGCCGGAGGAACGCATTCCGATCATTACTCATGTTGGACCGTATTCCCCGGAATTGATACGCAAAGCTGTGTTGCGCGAGATCGAGCGCGGTGGTCAGGTTTTCTTCGTCCACAACCGCGTTCAGACGATCGAGGCAATGCGCCGCCATCTGGAAAAACTGATCCCTGAGGCGCGCATTGCGGTTGCGCACGGTCAGATGCCCGAAAAAGAACTGGCTGAACGGATGCGTCAATTTACGCGTGGAGAAGTCGACATTCTTCTATCCACCTCGATTATCGAATCGGGGTTGGATATTCCAAACGCCAATACGTTGATTGTCGATCGCGCCGATACCTTTGGCTTGGCTCAATTGTATCAATTGCGCGGTCGGGTTGGCAGAGGCGCGCAACGCGCCTATGCGTATTTCTTCCGCCATAAACGGCGTCCTCCCACGCCGGAAGGTCAACAACGCTTAGAGACCATCGCGGAGAACACCCAACTGGGAGCCGGTTTTTCAATCGCCATGCGCGATTTAGAAATGCGTGGGGCAGGAGATATTTTAGGTACGCGGCAATCGGGGCATGTGAATGCGGTTGGTTTACATCTCTACACCCGCTTATTGGCAGAAGCGATTCGGCGATTAGGCAAGCAGGAGGGCTTGCTTGCACCACGCCTACAACCTTATGAGCAGGAGCTGGGTAGCAGTGTGACTGTGGATTTGCCTCTCGTGGCTGCCATTCCCTCCGACTATGTGCCGGATAAATTGCTGCGCTTGCAGTTGTATCGCCGCATGGCGGACTTGAAGTCGTTCGGTGAGATTGACAAACTGCAGGAAGAGTTCCAAGATCGTTTTGGAGCACTGCCAGAAGCGGTGATGGATTTGCTCTATCAAATGAAAGTCAAATTGCTTGCTCAGCGAGCCGGCTTAGCTTCGATTAATGTCGAAAGCGGACAACTTGTCTTGCGCTTTGCAGAATGCGTTCAACCGCCCAGCCAACGCTTTCTGCATCCAGCTGCCCGCTGGGGCAAAACAGCGATCTGGTTTGCTTATAAGAATGTGGAGGACTGGCGCAAAACGCTCTTGGAAATCTTGACTGAACTACAGCACAGCCTTCCAGAGTCAACTCCCGTGGCAGCATACAAGCCTCTGGTATGAGTGGCATGAAATCGATTCCCCTTAGCAAACGGCTTTTTGATTTGGTTTTAAGTACCCTATTGATTGTGATCCTTTCGCCAGTGTTGCTTGCGACGGCCTTATTGGTGTGGCTGGTGCACGGATCGCCGGTGATCTTTCGGCAACAACGCCCTGGTTACCTAGGAAAACCGTTCATCTGTTATAAATTTCGCACCATGAAGGATCGTCGCGACGAGCAAGGCAATTTGTTGCCTGATGAACAACGTTTGACCGCTTTGGGCAAATTTTTGCGTTCGACCAGCTTGGATGAATTGCCAGAGCTGTTCAACGTCCTGCGTGGCGAGATGAGCTTGGTAGGCCCGCGCCCGTTGCTGATGCAATATCTCGACCGCTATACCCCCGAACAAGCACGTCGCCATGAGGTGTTGCCTGGCATCACCGGTTGGGCGCAGATTAACGGCCGCAACGCCTTGAGCTGGGAAGAGAAGTTCCGTTTGGATGTTTGGTATGTGGATCACTGGTCATTTTGGTTGGACCTCAAAATCTTGGCTCTCACCATCATTAAAGTCTTGCGCCGCGAGGGAATCAGCAGCGAAGGATATGCCACCGCCCCGGAGTTTATGGGGAGTTCTGAGTCCGATCGTGAAGAAAGCGAGGTAAGGTCTTCGCATGGATGCTAAAACCTTCTATCGCCTGATGTGCCGCATTCGCTTTTTTGAGCAAACCGTTTTAGATAAATTCCCAAGTGGGGTTTTTGCCGGCACAACGCATACCTATCTGGGACAGGAAGCCAATGCGGTTGGGGTGATGGCTCACTTGCAAGCCGAGGATATTGTCTTTAGCAATCATCGCGGCCATGGGCATTTCTTAGCTTATGGTGGTGATCCGCGTGCCTTATTCGCTGAGTTGATGGGAAAGCGAAGCGGTGTGTGTGGTGGGCGCGGCGGCTCGCAACATTTACATTGGAACAACTTTTACTCAAATGGAGTGCAAGGGGGAATCGTGCCGATTGCCAGCGGTATGGCTTTGGCGGAAAAGCTACAGCACAGCGGTACAATCGCAGTCGCTTTTCTCGGTGATGGGACACTGGGGGAGGGCGTGATTTACGAGTCCTTTAATATGGCGAGCAAATGGCACATTCCGATTCTTTACGTTGTTGAGAACAATCGGATCGCCCAAACCACCCCGATAGAATTGAGCCTCGCCGGTTCAATCCCCGATCGCTTTCATGCCTTTGGCATCGCCTGCGAGGAATTGGATTC
>QEXX01000146.1 GCA_003130835.1 Anaerolineae bacterium
CGCCAATTCCTGTTGGAAAACAACATCACAACGATGGACGAATTGATTCAAGCTCTGCCTAGTCTCGGCGAGTCTTCCCTCAATTGGTTCCCCTGGATGTGCACCTTAGCGAACCGTTAAGACAAATCACAAGGGTGGGAGATTCCTCTCCCACCCTCTTTAACTTTCCGATAATGGATAGGTTATGGCAACTCTACGAGCAGTTGGATTGAGGAAAACTTTTCCGGGCGTTGTTGCCCTTGACGGTGTGGATTTTGCATTGTCAAGTGGCAAGGTGCATGCTCTGATTGGCGCAAACGGAGCTGGGAAAAGCACACTGATCAAAATTCTAACCGGATATTACCCGGATTATGAAGGTCGTATTGAGATTGATGGCAAAGAAATATCGATCCACAAGCCTTCGGATGCCTTCAAATACGGGATAGAAGTTGTGCATCAGGAGGTCGATACAACCTTAATTCCGTACCTAACCGTTGCGGAAAATCTACTAATCGAAAAAATTGCCTCATCCAGTATGGGGTTATTTGTCCGGAAAAACGAATTACTCAATGAAGCTAGAGAAATTATCAAAAGAGTTAACCTCAATGTTGATGTGCGAAAACAGGTAGCCGACTTAACACTACCCGAAAAACAGTTGTTAGTCATTGCCCGGGCAATTTCGAGGTCATCCTCTTTTATCATCCTGGACGAACCAACCTCTTCTCTTAGCTTAATTGAAACCCGACAACTATTTGACATTATCCAAAGCTTGAAAAAACAGGGTGTCAGTTTCCTTTATGTTTCACATCGGCTGAGTGAAATCCAAGAAATCGCTGATGAGATTACCATTCTACGCAATGGACAGAAAGTTGCTTACTTTACCCGCCAAGAACTCGATTTGAGCAAAGCTGTTGAAGCCATGCTTGGAGTGCCTTCCACGGAGGTGTTTCCCGAAAAACCCAAAGAAATCTCTCAGCAAAGAATGCTAGAAGTACGGAATCTCATCAAAAAAGGACGGTTATGGGATATTTCTTTTTATGTTAATAAAGGGGAAGTTTTGGGTCTCACCGGTCTCACCGGCGCAGGAAAGACCGATTTGTTACATATTTTATTTGGTTCGATGAAACCTGATTCGGGTGAAATTTTCCTTGAAGGCAGGAAAATATCTTTACAACATCCTAAAGATGCTATCCAAGCTGGGATCTATTTGGTCCCCGAAGACCGCCGCAGTCAAGGCCTGTTTATCGAGAACACGGTTGCGCAAAATATTTCCTTCCCCTTCATTAAGTACTTGAGCAAAGTGAGCTTTGTGCTACTTGAAAAAGAAAAAAGGTATGCTTTAGAGTTGATCGAAAAAGTGCGCCTTGTCCCGCCTAATCCAGATATGATTGTCAAAAACCTAAGCGGTGGAAACCAACAAAAAGTTGTCGTTGGAAAGTGGCTGGGCAAACAACCCAAAGTCATCATCTTCGATGAAGCTACCCAGGGGATCGATGTTGGAGCAAAGCGAGATATTTATACTCTGGTGAGGAACCTAGCCCAAAATGCTGCCGTGATTTTCTCCTCGTCAGATATAGACGAAGTTTTAGGGATATCCGATCGCGTTCTTGTCCTACGAGACGGGCGCATCGTCGCTGAGTTCAAGCCAGACAAAATCGACCGCCAGATGGTCATGCAAATCACTACCGGCGCAATCGAGTCTTGCCCTTGATAGAAACTTTTTGTTGAGGAGTACCGTTTATGTCGTCTGCGCAACAGGTCAAAAACATAGAACAAGAGAGCAGTCATACTCTATCGACTCGAAATGCAAAATATGCATCCGTGTTTTCGGAACTACTACTGAAATACGGTTTGATCATCACCCTGATCGCCGTCTCAGTATTCTTTTCGCTGAAGACCGAAGCTTTCGCTTCCATTGACAATTTGCTCGACATCCTCCGAGCCGTCTCGATTTTGACGATCGTTGCTTTGGGGGTTACCTTTTCGGTCGTAGTGAACGGTTTCGATGTCTCGGTTGGAGCCGTAACGGGGTTAGCGGTGATTTTGGCGCCTGCCCTCATGGTCATTTGGAAGTTTCCATGGTATGTCGCCGTCCTGATCAGTCTTTCGGCAGGGGCGATCATCGGTTTTCTAAACTCGATCCTGATCGTAAGATTTCGCATTCCCGACCTTTTGGCAACTTTGGGTATGCTCTACCTAGTGCAGGGCTTGCAGATGAGCATTACAAAAGGAGATGCGGTTTATAAGGGGATGACCAACCCATGGAGTCCCGATCGGGCAATCGCAGATGGTGTGATCTCTCCGATCTTTCTCAAGTTTGGACAGGGTTTTGTGCTTAGTTCAGAAAGTTTTCGGGGTATTCCGATTCCTGTGATTATTATGTTAGCTGTTGCTTTGATTGCGTTTGTGTTTCTTGAGCTTACCCGTTATGGAAGGATATTTTATGCAGTCGGCGGCAACAGCGAAGCGGCCAGATTGGCAGGGATTGACGTAAATTTGGTGCGCACCATTGCTTATATCATTAGCGCTCTTCTGGCAACAACGGGCGGATTAGTTCTCGCCGCCCGTATTGGCTCCGGCGCAGTAAAAGCTGGAGACCCTTATTTGCTGGATGGTGTTGCTGCAACATATTTCGGTTTCGCAGTGTTGAATGCACGTCGAGCAAACGTCTTTGGTACCGTCCTTGGTGCTATCTTTGTAGGAGTTATGCTCAACGGTCTGACGATGATGAATATCCCATGGTACATTCAGGATGTCATCAAAGGACTAGTCTTGATTGTCTCCCTCGGTTTGAGTTATTACACTACGCGTCGATAAATTCGTATCACCCAAAGGAAGGATAGAAAATGAGCGCGCCAGAAGCCCTAAACGAACAAACTGTAAAGGATTACATCAAACAAACTCCGGTCTTCAAGCAGGTCTTCAAAGGTCAGGAAGATTGGACTGTACAACCGATTGCTGAAGGAAATGTAAATCTTATCATCCGCGTTAGCTCAAAATCCAATCCAACCGAGGAATCGGTTATTGTTAAGCAGGCATTGCCTTATGCTTGGCGATATCCGGATTTTAAGATGCCGGTTGATCGCTCTCGCATCGAAGTGGAATTACTAAGAATCGAAGGACGCTACTGTCCCGATCAGGTGCCAAAAATTTACCACTATGACGAAGAAAGACATATTCTGATCATGGAAGACCTCAACCGTCATTTGGTTATGCGCGAAGGTCTAATGAAGCAAATTCGTTATCCTCACGTTGCCAAACATCTGGGAGTCTTTATGGCTCGTACCCTGTTCTACACCAGCGATCTTTATCTAAGCTCAGGTGAGAAGAAAGCCCTGGTGCCCCAGTTTATCAATCCCGTACTATGCAAAGTTCAAGAGGATCTAGTTTTTACTGAACCTTATATGGATCACCCCAACAACCGCTGGAGTAAATTGCTAGAGCCACAAGTACGTCAAATCCATAATGACGATGAGCTTCGCAGTGAAATCTTTCTCCTCAAAGAGCGCTACATGACTCATGCTCAAGCGCTAATTCACAACGACCTGCACACCGGTTCGATCATGCTTAACGAACAAGAGACCAAGGTGGTCGATCCCGAGTTTGCCTTTTTCGGCCCGATTGCTCATGATGTTGGTTCCTATCTTGGAAACCTAGCCCTCTCGTATGCGGCTCAGGAATATCACGCCAGAGATGAACAAACCCGGAAAGACTATCGCGATTGGTTAGCCAATTTGGTCAAAGAAACCTGGCAAATTTTCGAGACCGAATTTCTCACCCTCTGGGAGAATGAAGGCAACGGGGATTGGCCTTCGCCCCTCTTCCGTAAAAAATATATACGAGAACTGTTGCAGGAAACCCTTGGCTTTGGCGCAGCGGAAATGTTGCGAAGATTGATTGGTATGGCCCACGTCCATGATTTCTGGACAATCGAAGACGCCGAGATGCGCGCAATCAGCGAGAGCATCGGCATCAACATTGCAGTCTCGTGGCTAAAGAATCGTCATCAGGCAACTACCATCCAAGATGCTGTTGACCTGATGACCGCGGCAAAATCTAGTTACCCTTTTTAAGCGCTTCTGGCTCTTTTAAGGAGGCTTGAAATGACTACTTTTCGAAGCATTGAGTGGAAAGAGGGCACTCTACGGTTGATCGACCAACGGGTTCTTCCTAAAGAAACCGTCTACCTCGAATTCAAGGATTATTGCGAAGTGGCTGAGGCTATCAAAGCGATGGTTGTGCGTGGGGCGCCGGCAATTGGCGCGGCTGCAGCGTATGGCTTGGCTTTGGCAGCCAATGCCTCCACAGCCACAGACGTTCAGCAATTGAGTCAAGACTTGCAAGCCGCCGCCGAGGTTTTGCGGGCATCGCGGCCAACCGCCGTAAATTTATTCTGGGCAATCGATCGGGTGCTGAAAAAAGTCTCTTCCCTAGAAAACCAGGATGTTCAAACTATCCGTCAAGCCGTCTTAGACGAAGCACATCTGATTGCCGAGGAAGACATTCAGGCAAATCGACAAATCGGCCTGAATGCCTTGCCGCTGATTCCCGATCCGGCAAAAATTCTCCACCACTGTAACACAGGAAGCCTAGCTACCGTGGATTACGGAACGGCATTGGGCATCATTCGCATTGCTCATGAAAACGGCAAGCAGGTGCACGCCTACTTGGACGAAACTCGTCCTCGCTTGCAGGGTGCCCGTCTTTCAGCCTGGGAATTGAACCAGCTTGGCATCCCGCATACGGTCATCGTTGATGGCGCTTCAGGTTTCCTTATGAAAAAAGTGGGCATCGACCTGTGTGTGGTCGGTGCCGATCGGATTGCAGCCAACGGGGATACCGCCAATAAAATCGGTACCTATAATTTGGCAATTGCCGCCAAAGAGCACGGCGTGCCGTTTTATGTGGCGGCTCCAACCAGCACCATCGATATGAGCATTTCATCGGGGGAGCAAATCCCGATTGAGATTCGGGATCGAAACGAAATCGCCTTTGTTGGCAGTGAGCAAGTGATGCCGGACGGCTCACCGGTGTTGAATTATGCCTTTGATGTAACGCCGGCCCGATACATCACTGCCATTATTACCGAGGTTGGGATCGCCTATCCTCCTTACGAAGAGAATTTACCAAAGCTGATGAAACAGGTGAAGGAAGGAACTATCCAATGACCACAGTAACTGTTGAAACATGGCAAGAACATACTCAAAGACTGGCTCGCGGCATTCGGCGTAGGGTATTGGATTTCACCATTCGGAATAACGGCGGGTATCTGAGTCAAGCCTGCTCGTCTGCCGAAATCTTGGCAACGCTTTACGGAAAAATTATGAAAATCGGAGAGAGTCAGGCGCCCTTAATTCCTTTGCCCTTCCCTGGCACCCCGTCCAAGAATAACCCTTCCTATTTTACGGGCGCTGCTTACAACGGGCCAAAAGCTCCTGATCTTGACCGTTTCTTTATTTCCCCGGTTCACTGCGCCCTTGCCTTGTATGCTTTATTGGTTGAATTGGGAAGAATGGCTCCCGAGGGTTTGGATATGTTCAATCAAGACGGCGGTACAGTTGAAATGATCGGTGCCGAACACTCTCCAGGACATGAAATCATGGCTGGCTCTCTAGGTCAGGCGCTGAGTCAGGTAATCGGCATTGCTTTGGCAAGGCGGCTCAAAGGACATACAGGCCGCAACTGGGTGTTTATGTCCGATGGGGAATTCCAAATCGGACAAACCTGGGAAGCGGTAGAAACGCTCGTCTTTTATCGCCTGGATACTGTCGGAGTATATATTGACGCCAACGGACAATCGGCAGATGGTGAAATCCAATCTGTCATGAATATCGAACCGCTTGCCGAGAGGCTCAAGGCCTTTGGCGCCCGCGTTTATGAAGTCAACGGTCATGATGTTGAAGCACTCGCCGCACCTGCCCAAGAAGACCCCGATGGTCGGCCGCTCTTTGTCATTGCGCGTACTAACCCCTGTCAAGGGATTCCAATGTTGGAAGAACGAAGACCAAAATTACATTACGTTCGTTTCAAGAACGAGGCAGAGAGAGAGCGTTACCGGGAATTTCTCAACACCCTTCAGGAGAATTAGAATGATCGTTGAATCTCGTGTTCACGCAAGAAAATTGGTTGAATGGGCAAAAGACAAGCCCAATGTCGTTGTTTTCTCCGCCGATCTGACGAGTTCCACAGAGATCGATTTGTTTCGAGACACCTACCCCGATCGCTTCTATTCGTTTGGAATGACGGAACAAAACATGATGAGCGTAGCGGGTGGAATGGCTCGCGAAGGATACTTTCCTTTCTTGCATACCTTTGCGGTTTTTCTATACCGACGTGCCCTAGACCAGCTTACCATCTCTGTTGCTTACCCCAACCTACCTGTCAAGATCTTCGGCTTCTTGCCAGGTATCACCACACCGGGCGGGGCAACGCACCAAGCCATTGACGACATTGCGATCCTGCGGGCTATTCCCAACCTAACGGTCATTGAGACAGGAGATGTTACAGAGGTTGAAAGCGTTTTTGAAGCTGTCCATACTGTTCCAGGACCTGTGTATGTGCGCCAGCTGCGCGGCGAAATACCTCGCTTATTCGACCCTTCAGAACCTATGATTATCGGAAAGGGTAGGATTTTGTCCAGAGGAGAAGACATAGCTCTGTTCTCCAGCGGCATCTGCACTGAGGAAGCCTTACGGGCGACCCAAATCTTGCAATCCAAAGGGCTATCGATCTCTCATCTCCATGTTTCCACTCACAAACCCTTCAACGCCCAAGAAGTGGTCGAGATGGCATCCCAGGTTCGCTATGGTGTTATTACGATGGAAAACCATACGGTCATCGGTGGATTAGGTTCGGCAGTAGCAGAAGCTCTCGCTGAAGCCGGCATCGGCAAGAAACTGATCCGGATTGGGTTGCAGGATACTTTTGCTCATGGAGGAAGCCGACCCTACTTAATGAAGTATTATGGAATCGATGCCATGACGCTGATTCGGCGTGTTGAACAGTTGATCGGGAAAACGTTTCATATCACAGAGCAAGATTTACAAGAAGTTCGCCTTGAGCCTGTTCATAGTGAATATAAAGCGGAGGCTTTGTAATGCTCTCACCAACTCAGCTACAGATAAGCGAGGAACGTTTTTCCGTCATCTATACTCTGTCCGGCAACCGCGAAGAAGCGTATCGAAAAGCAGAAGATATTTGCATTGAACAAACCATCGAATTCCCGGCTGATTTAATCCCTGAGGATGACATCCGGAAGCACATCTTCGGTAGAATTGAGTCCTTCGAACAAATAGAGTCGGGCTATCAGGCGGAGATTAGCTATAACGTAGCGATCGTCTCTGGGGAAATCACTCAATTTCTTAACGTCATCTTCGGCAATATAAGTTTGAAGCCCGGCATTCGAGCAGAAAAAGTCAAGTTCTCGCCTCGTTTACTGCAAGCGTTCCAAGGTCCCCGCTTTGGCGTTCAGGGGATTCGTGATTTATTAAAGGTGTTTGATCGGCCATTATTATGCACAGCAATCAAACCCATGGGGCTGTCAAACAAAGAATTAGCCAAACTAGTTTACCAATTTGCCAAAGGTGGTATTGACATCATCAAAGACGACCACGGGATTTGTAATCAAGCTTTTTCCCCCTTCCGAGATCGGGTAGCGCGCTGTGTTGAAGCTGTCCAGAAAGCCAATCAGGAGACTGGTGGGAATTCTCTCTATGCTCCAAATATCACTGCGCCAGACAGAGAGTTGAACGCAAGGGCCAATTTTGCAAAAGAGATTGGAGCAGGTGCTGTCCTAATTGCTCCTGGAATCGTGGGTTTTGATCGAATGCAGGCTCTGGCAGACGACCCATCCTTCGATTTGCCGATTTTATACCACCCTACCTTCCTCGGAAGTTTTGTTACCAACCCTGAGGCCGGAATTTCCCCTTACTTACTCTTTGGGCAATTAGCCCGTTTGGGCGGAGCCGATATTGTGATCTTCCCCAATTATGGTGGCAGGTTCTCGTTTAGCGAAGAAGATTGTCACCTAATTTCACGCGGAGCAACGGATCCACTTGGAGAGATCAGACCCATCTTTCCCGCCCCTGCCGGCGGTATGAAATTAGATTCAATACCACAGATGCTTGAATTTTACGGGCAAGACGTGGTTTTGTTAATTGGGGGAGATTTGCACCGGCATGGAAAAGATCTCATCGAAAATAGTAAGCTGTTCGGGCAAAAAGTGAAATATCCGTAAAAAGGATAGCGGTGAATTCGGAGGAGCGCATGAATCTTCATATTTTAGGACCCAATGATCCCGCCCTAGATGCGTTATCTCAATATCTTGAGCGTCATCCAGAATACGAAATGCATTTGACGATTGTAGCTTGGGAAAACTATCAGAACGCCTTGTTTGACTCCCTTCAAGCCATCGAATCTCCCTATCAAGCTGTTTTTATCCCCGGTCATGTTTGGCTGGCGGAATTAGTAGTAGAAGGAAAACTCGCTCCATTACCTGTCGATAAAATTTCTTCCGAAATCTACACCCTTTATCAACCCGATGACATCCTCCCTAAAATAAGGGAAGAATGTCAGTTTGATAAAGAACCTTATCTTATTCCTTATTTTACAGATGGGCATTTGCTCTTTTATCGAAACGACATCATGTCAATCGAGGAGGAAACTAATTCTATACCCACCATCGCCCCTCAGCAGTTTGAACAACTCGTTCACAAAGTGCATCATCCACCGCAAATTTATGGATTAGCCTTAAAAGCTGCACCCAGTGAGATTTTCTTAGATTGGCTTCCCTTTCTGTGGGCTTTTGGCGGGGATGTGCTGGACGATCAAAACAAACCGGTGATTTACAGTAAGGAGAGTCTTCTTGCTCTTGAGTCTTACTGTAACCTTCGTCAATATTGTCCTCAGGATGTACAGGGGTATGGAAATTTCGAGATAGCCGCGGCCTTGAAAAACCAAATCGTGTGCCTCGCACCTACATGGGGAGGGCAGGCAGCCTCGATCTTTGCCAATCCATCCTCAGAATATCCTTATTCCACCGCTTTGTACCCAATACCCTGGAATGCCACTTGGGGCATCGGCATACCGAACAATCAGTCATCGACACAAAAAATCCGGGTGACAGAAAAACTCTATCAGATAAATCGATCAGAAATGGATCAAAAGGTGCTTGAGATTGCCGGTAGTCCTGTAAGAAGAAGTACTTATTCAGCCGCAAATTTTGAGAAATTCTTCTGGCTCAAGGCGCAAGGAGAGATGCTTCAGAGATGCCGCACTCTTCCTGCTATCCCGCAGCTCGGTAAAATTCTCGGTGTGCTCTATGCGGCTGTTTACACAGCCTTTTGTGGCGAGAAATCTTCACGAGATGTACTCGCCGAAGCTCAAACTGCCTTAGAAAGCATTCTTTGAATTCATGCATCTAGAATCCTTTCGTCCCTCTCAAGACCAAGACAGCCTCGTCACGGTTGTGGCATGGTTATATTACCAAGAAGACCTTACTCACGACCAAATTGCAAAAAGGTTGGGTCTATCAAGGGTCAAAGTGACACGTTTGCTACAAAAAGCCCGCAAAGAAGGTGTGATTCAGTTCACCATCACCCGCCCTTTGCCTGAAGAGTTCGAGTTGCAAAAGAGACTTTGTGAATTGAGCCACCTCAAAGAAGCGATTATTGTGCAAACTCGGCGGTCGTTAGAAGAAACCATGGAGGCGGTAGGAAAAGCTAGTGCGGAGCATTTGATTCGCAACCTCAGAAATGGCTTGCGTCTCGGGATGGGATGGAGTACGACTGTTTCCAGGATGGCACATTACCTCAAACCCGTTAAGAAGAACTTGTCCTTTACGGTGTGTGATTTAGCCGGTACAATGTTAGGCCAGACGAACCCTTATACCATCAGTTGGTTAGTTGCCCAACTCTACAATGCGAAACTCGAAACGCTTCCTGTGCCGGTTCTTGTAGAAAGCGAAGATACTCGCAATGTCCTCTTCCAAGAACCCCGGATTGTCCAGGCAATGAATGAAGCGCAGAAATGCGACTTAGCTTACGTCGGGCTTGGACACCTTGAACCTGACACGACGCTCGTCAGAGTGGGACTGTTACCCTGGGAAGAAATCGAAAAGCTCAAAAATAAGGGGGCGGTAGGTGAAATTTTGATGCGATATTACGATGAAAATGGGGAAAATATCCCTACGCCTTGGGAAAAACAAATTATCTCTCTTGGATGGGATCACATTCACAAAATTCCCAGTTTGGTCGTTATTGCAGCGGGATTGCACAAAGTGCAAGCGATTTGCGGAGCGATAAGAGGGAATCTCTGTCGTTGCCTGATTACCGATACAGAAACAGCGAAAGCTATCATCGTTCATTTAGAAAGTACAAGAAATCTTTCAGCGAATAGGTAACCTAAATCATCTGTCCCACAACTACTCATGCCTAAGACCTGCCTTTTTTCTTAGAATATTGGGTTAATAACTCACCTTACGCAGTCAGTCGAGTGGGTTTGAGTTCCTGCAGCTGGGCGTAAGCAGCATGAATGGCGTGCAGATAGAGTTTGGCTTTGAGTGCAAA
>QEXX01000147.1 GCA_003130835.1 Anaerolineae bacterium
ATCCACCGAATTTTATTGGCGAGGAGGCCTGCAACTCCGAAGAAGGGAAAGCATCATCGATAGCCGATTAGCTTACGGATAAAAGCAGGCTAAGACGCTAAGCTTAGGCTTCTGCCATACCCTTAGGCACCTCCGCCGATTGAACAGCATTAATCGAGCGAATCCGATGAGGAGGGGTATCTCACTTTAAGGTACAATAGCCCCAACTTCTCATCGAAAGGGTTTGTCTTGTTTGAAATTGTCTTCCTCGGCACATCTGCTTCGGCGCCTTCCATTCACCGCGGCCTGTCTTCGCAGGTTGTGATTCACGATGAATATCGCTTTTTAATCGATTGCGGTGAAGGGACTCAGCGACAGATTTTAATCTCCGGGTTGGGCTTCAAACGCCTAAACCGCATCTTGATCACCCACAGCCACCTCGATCATATTCTCGGCTTAGCCGGCTTGCTCTCCACCTTTATGCGTTGGGAAACCATCGAAAGCCTAGAAATCTACGGCGGGCGCGCAGCCCTAGAGCGAGTTTCGGACCTACTCTTCGGCGTTGTTTTGCGCGGCAACCGCCCACCCATGGACCTCCGTCTGATTCCAATTGATGCGGGTGTGTTTTTCGAGACCGAGACTTTCACTATCACGGCCGTTCCAACCACCCATCGCGGTACGGATTGTTTCGGCTATCTTTTTGAAGAAAAAGCGCGCCGCCCCTTCCTGAACGAAAAAGCCGAAGCGCTCGGCGTTCCGCCCGGACCCTGGCGGCGCGAACTGGTGCAGGGAAAAAGCATCACCTTGGCGGATGGACGAGTCATTCACCCCGATCAGGTGCTCGGCGAGGAGAAGCGCGGCACCCGTCTCATCCATATCGGGGATGTCGGCCGCACCGATAATTTGGTTGAAGTCTGTCAAGAGGCTGACGCCCTCATTATCGAAGCAACCTACCTTGAATCGGAAGCCGAGATGGCGGCTCAATTTGCCCACCTGACCGCCGCCCAAGCCGCCCAATTGGCAGCCGAGGTGAAGGTCGGGCAATTGATCCTCACCCACATCTCGCGCCGTTACCGGGAACGAGATGTGCTACAGGAAGCCTTAGCGCTCTTTCCGAACACGGTTGTGGCGCGCGATTTCGATTGGTTTCAAATTCGGCACGGAAACCCCGTCAAAAGGCAAAACTTGCTGAAACAGCCCTTGCCCTTTGAGCTTGAAGCAGAAGAGGAACCCTAACATGGTCAAAATCCTGCATTTTGCCGATGCTCATATCGATCTAGCCAACTTTGGGCGTCATGACCCGCAGACGAATCTGCCCTTCCGAGTTTTGGATTTTCTGCGCTCTTTAGATGAAATCATTCGCACAGCCATTGAGGAACGGGTCGATCTGGTGTTATTTGCCGGGGATGCCTTCAAAGACCGCAATCCCTCGCCTACTTTTCAACGTGAATGGGGAAAAAGGATCATGCGCCTCTGCCGTGCCAAAATCCCCACCGTCCTACTAGTCGGTAACCATGATATGACGCCGGCTGTTGGGCGCGCCCATGCCTTAGAGGCTTTCGAAACCCTGGAAGTACCTTATATCCACGTCATCGATCAACCCAAACTGCTCCTGCCTGAACAACTGGACGGCGTACCCATCCAAGTGATGGCCTTGCCCTGGCTATCGCGCTCGCGGCTGATTGCCGCGTTGGATCTCAGTCCGGCCGACTTAAGGCAAATTGACGAAGCCATCGACTTGCGCTTGCGCACCATTTTCGCTGAATGGTTTCGCCAGCTTGATCCATCCTTGCCAACAGTCTTTACTGCTCATGCCACTGTCGAGGGGGCAACCTTCGGTGCTGAGCGTTCGGTGATGCTCGGCAATGATATGAAGTTGAGCCTGAGCTTATTGCGCGATGCGCGCCTCGACTACGTTGCCCTCGGTCATATCCATCTCGCTCAAGACTTGAATGAAGGCAACCATCCCCCGATCGTCTACCCAGGCTCCATCGAGCGGGTGGACTTTGGCGAGGCAAAAGAGGATAAATTTTTCGTCATCGCCAATGTCGAGCGCGGGAAAACACACCTGCAATGGCGCAAATTAGCCCATATTCGCCCCTTGATCGACCTGCGCTGTCGGATAGAAGCCCCACACTCCGCTATGCAGGACATTCTCTCCACCCTGCCTGAGCCCGAACAGTTGCAAGATGCCATCGTGCGCCTAATCATCGAATACCCGGCTGAAATCGATCCACTCATTGACGAAGTAACCCTGCGCCAACGGACAGCTTCGACCTTTGAGTTTCACCTCGTGCGCCGTCCTTTGCTCAACAGCCGTGCCCGTCTTCCTGAGAATTTGCTGATCAGCAACCTGACCCCTAAGGAGCTGCTCAAACTCTATTTGCAAGCCAATCACAGCCAAGCCGAGCAACTCGACGATTTACTTGCACTGGCAGAGACCATCTTTTCGGAGGACTTAGAGGGTGAACCATGATTCCAGTGCTTTTATCCATGCGCGGCTTCCTCTCCTACCAAAAATTAACCGAGATCGATTTTACCGCCATTGATGTCGCCTGCATCTCCGGGGCAAACGGAGCAGGGAAATCGAGCATCTTCGACGCCATCACTTGGGCGATCTTTGGCGTAGCTCGTAAAACCGATGAGACCATCATTCACGCTCACCCCGAAGTCAACGCCGCCGAAGTTGCCTTTATCTTTGAATACGAAAACAACCTGTACCGCATCCAACGCACACGCCCTAGGAATGCCACCACCCGTTTGGAATTTCAAGTTGCCCAACCAGAGACCGTTCCAGAGCCTTTGGACAAAGACTCCCTCTCCCAAATTCGCTGGCGCAGTCTCACCGAGCGCACCTACCGTGAGACCCAATCCCAAATCGAAAAGATTTTGCGCCTCAATTATGAAACGTTTATCAATGCCTCCTTCTTTTTACAGGGCAAAGCCGATCAATTTACCACCCAAAACCCAACCAACCGCAAGAAAATCCTCAGCAGTATCCTAGGCTTAGAAATTTGGGAGGACTACAAGCAGCGTGCCATTGAGCGGCGCAAAGCGGTTGAAACTCAAATTTCCCTGATCAACCAAGCCCTTCAAGAAATCGAAAGCGAACTAAGCGAAGAAGAAGCCCGCCGCGCCAAGCTCAAACAGCTCGAAAGCCAACTCAGCCAAATTCAACAGCAACGCTTGGAGCAAGCCGAACGGGTGGCTGACTATCGCCAACAGCTTGCCGCCCTTGAAGAGCAGAAACGAAGCTCGGAGGAACTCCATAAGCAGCTCACAGCGTTAGACAAAACCCTGCAAGAAATGACAGAAAAACGCCAAAGCCGCATAAAGGAACGAGCAAGTTATCAAGAACTGCTGCAGCGGGCTGCCCAAATCGAGGCCGGTTATCAACAGTATCAAACCTTGCAGGCGCAATTAGAAGCCTTTGAACGTACCTTCTTGACCTTTACCGAGCTTGAGAAGGGGTTTCAGACGTTGCAAGCCGAACTGAACGCCGAACGCGCCCGTTTAGAGCAAGAGCAAAGTCACTTACTGGAAAAGCAGCGCCGCGCCGTCACTGCCCAGCAAAACAGACAAAACTATCTAAAAGAATTAGCCAACCTGCAAGCCCGGCAGGAAAGCCTAGAGGCTGAACTTACCCTTTGCCTGCAAGCGGAACAGGAAATCCAGAACTTAACCCAACAGATCACCGACCTTAATGGACAAAACAAACATCTCAAGGAAGAGATGCACAAACTGCGCAACCGTATCGACACCCTGCAAGCCGAAACGGTTAGCGCCACTTGTCCTTTATGTGGACAGCCGCTTTCTGCGGCCGACCGCCAAAAACTGATTGCCTCGCTGGAAGAAGAAGGCAAGGGACTAAAAGAAAAGTACCTCGCCAATCAAAGCCAAATCAACCGCTGGGAGGGAGAGAAGAAAACACTGCAACAACAAAGCCAACAACGTGCCCAAATTGAGAAATCCCTGCGCCAAACGGAAGGCGAACGGGAAAAATGGACAGCTAGGCTCACCAGCGAAGAGGAAATCCTCCAAGAATGGGAACAAAACGGCGCGCCCCGCCTGCAAGCCATCCAAACCCAACTCCAGCTTAATTCTTTCCTCCCTGACGTGCGGGAAAAGCTCCAAGAGATCGCTCAGCAAATCAAAGCCCTCGGCTACGACCGTCAAGCGCATACCCAAACCCGGCGAGCCGAAGAAGAACTGCGCAAGGTAGTTGAAGAATACCAATCCTTGTTGCAAGCCCAAGCGGTCATCCCTACCTTGGATCGCGAGATTCAAGAGCTGGAAAACCAACAGCAAAGCCTTCAAAGTCAACGGGAGAGCCTCTTTCAGGCTTGGCAGGCTTCCCAAGCTCTGGTCGAACAGGCGCAAAAGCACGCCCCCGACCTTGCTGCAGCCGAAAGAGAACTCACTCGCCTCGAAGAAACCGAAAGCGAGTTAAATCGCCAATTTGGCGCTGCCCGTCAATTGGTCGAGGTGCTCAAAGACCTCAAAAAGCGCGCCGAAAAACTGCAAGCCGAACGCACCGAGAAAACCACCTTAGTTGCGCGCTATAAAATCCTCGAACGCGCCTTCGGCAAAGATGGGGTTCCAGCCCTGCTCATCGAACAGGCTCTGCCACAAATCGAAGAACGCGCCAACCAAATCCTCTACCGCCTCAGCGACGGCAAAATGAGTTTGCGCTTCAACACCCAAGCCCGCTATAAAGACACGCGGCGTCAGGATTTGCGCGAAACATTGGAAATCCAAATCAGTGACTCCAACGGCATGCGGGATTACGAACTGTTCTCCGGCGGCGAAGCCTTTCGCATCAACTTTGCCATCCGCTTGGCGATCTCCGAACTGCTCGCCCACCGGGCCGGCGCTCGCTTGCAGACGCTGGTCATCGATGAAGGGTTTGGATCGCAAGATGCCCAAGGGCGCCAGCAACTGATTGAAGCCATCAACCGCGTGCGCAGTGAATTTGCTAAAATTCTGGTCATCAGTCACCTTGACGAACTGAAAGACGCCTTTCCAATCCGTTTAGAAGTGGAAAAAACTCCCCAAGGCTCGGTTGTGAGAATTGTCTAAGGAGGAATCGCAATGAAGTCATTTGATCAAATCGATCGGCTGCTAACTCAATGGATGGCAAGGAACGGAATTCTGCTCTTGCGCCTCAGTGTTGGCATCGTATTCCTATGGTTTGGTTTCCTAAAATTCTTCCCAGGGCTAAGCCCAGCGGAAGGCCTGGCGTCGAAGACCATTGTTACCTTATCCTTTGGCCTTCTGGCGCCTAAAACCGCAGTGTTGATTTTGGCGGTTTGGGAATGCCTGATCGGTTTGGGATTGATCAGCGGCATTTTCCTCAGGGGGACACTCTTTCTCTTGTGGATGCAAATGCTCGGCACCATCACGCCCCTGTTTCTCTTCCCCAATGAGTGCTTCACGGTGGTTCCCATTGCCCCAACTCTGGAAGGCCAATACATTATCAAGAACATGGTGTTGATCTCGGCCGGGATTGTCATCGGTGCAACGGTGCGCGGCGGCCGTTTATCTGCAGAGCCTTCCTGACCTTTAGGGCATCCCACACCAAAAGGGCTTTTGCCCACGCGCAAGGGGGTTCTTATCCCAAATTAACAAACATTTGTTATAATTTCCTTTGTAAAGTATCTGTATAGTTATTGCACAGATTGTGGAGCATTTTATGTCCTGTGAGCTGCATGAGACGGTCTTACGCGCCGAAAACCTGACCAAAATTTATCGCATGGGTGAGGTCGAGGTGGTTGCTTTAAATGGGGTCAATTTCGCTGTAAAGCGCGGCGAATTTGTTGCCATCATGGGCGCTTCGGGCTCGGGGAAATCCACCCTGCTCCATCTACTGGGCGGGCTGGATACCCCAACGCGCGGAGAAGTGTATTTCGACGGACAAGCCCTGTCCAAATTAAACGATGACCAAATCACCCTGCTGCGGCGACAAAAAATCGGCTTTATCTTTCAGTTCTACAACCTGTTACCGACCCTCAATGCGGTCGAAAATGTCGCTTTGCCATTGATGATCGACGGCAAAGCGCTCTCCGCATCTCAGGAAAAGATCCAAGAACTGCTTCACTTGGTTAAGTTAGACGGCCGCGAAACGCACCGCCCGGATCAACTTTCCGGCGGACAGCAACAACGCGTAGCCATTGCGCGAGCGTTCGTCAACCAACCCCAAGTGGTCTTAGCCGATGAGCCAACCGGCAACCTCGACTCCCGCTCGGGTAAAGCCATTTTGGAATTGCTCCAAAAAGTGTGCAAGGAGTTTTGCACCACAATTGTGATGGTCACCCACGATCCCAAGGCCGCCTCGTACGCGGACCGGGTCGTCTTCCTCAAAGACGGTGAAATCGTCCACGAAATTGTCAGCCGAAATGGCAGCGTGCCTATCGATCAGATTATGGGTATCATGGCAGGGTTAGAAAACGAACAGGTTTAAAGTAACCATGAAAGCCTTGTGGTTCATTGCATTGCGTAATCTCTTCAGCCGCAAATTCCGTGCCCTGCTCACTGCGATTGGGGTGCTGCTCGGGGTATCGGTCGTGCTTGCTATCCAAGTGACCAATCAGACCACGATTGACTCACTGCGGCGTGTCTTCGATCGAGCCGCCGGTCAAGCAAGTTTGCTCGTGATCCCCAGCAGTCAAAAGAACGAGAATCTCAAACAGAGTCTGCTTCCTACCGTGCAATCGGTGAAGGGGGTCAGCGTAGCGGCGCCCTCCATCCGCGTCAATACGCTGCCTGCGGATGAAGCCACCAACTGGCAAATTAACCTTGACATCAACGGAGTAGCGGCCGGCAATTTCTTCTTGCTTTACGGCATCGATCCAACCCTGGACGCGCAGGTGCGGGTCTATGTCCTTTCCGAGGGACACATGCCGCAAGCCGGGCGAAACGAGATCCTCATTACACGAAAATATGCCGATGAAAAGAAATTACGCGTCGGCAATTGGTTGATCTTGCTAACCCCCAATGGCACCGTGCGGCTAAAGATCAGCGGCTTACTGGCTGCCGAAGGGGTAGCCTTGATTAATGACAGCGCCGTCGGCTTTGCCCCCTTGAAAGTGGTGCAAGATGCTTTCAATCTTCAAGACCAGCTCGATGAAATTGCCATCCGCACCCCGCAGGAAATTAGCGGTAAACCGGCGCGATTGGAAGAGCTAAAACAAACTCTCCAACAGCGGGTGGGCAAAAACGCCGACGTCGTTTACCCCGATTCGCGCGGGGCTGTCGTCGGTCAAATGTTGGCAACTTACCAACTCGGTTTGAGCTTCTTTTCGATTATCGCCATTTTCGTGGGTTCTTTTTTGGTTTATAACACCTTCTCCATGACCGTCTCAGAAAGAATTCGCGAGATCGGCATGTTGCGCGCGATTGGCATGAGCCGCAAACAAGTCTTGCTGACCGTCTTAATAGAAGCCTTCCTCCTCTCTCTGCTCGGCTCCCTGGCGGGCATCCCGCTCGGCCTGATCTTGGCAAGAGGGCTGATTCGCATGACCGATGCCGTGATCACCCCGTCGGAAGAGCTGTTCAGCGTTTCCGTTCCGATTTTCCTCCAAGCCATTGCGGTCGGTATTGGGGTTGCTTTGCTTTCAGCGTTGCAACCCGCCGTTCGAGCGGCGAGGATCAGCCCACTCGACGCCTTACGGGTGAGAGCGCGGTCTGACACCAAACCGGCTAAGGCAATTTGGATCAGCGGTTTGCTTTTGATCGCCTTTGGTTACTACATCATCTACGGCACAAGCTGGCCAGAAAATTGGATGTTCACCATTGGCAGTCTCGCCGTTTTGACCATCTTTTTCGGGGCGACGTTAACCGTCACACTTGCCATTCAATATCTAGAAGGGATTCCCCGCCGCGTGGCAGCCAAATTTTACGGGAACGAAGGTCGCCTCGGTTCAGCGAATGTGCGCCGCACCATCGGCCGCACCACCTTGACGGTGGCTTCACTGATGGTTTCCCTAACCATGATCATTTCAATCAACTCGGTTGCCACTTCGTTCAAAAAAGACATGGGCGCCTGGATCGATTCGGCGCTCGGGGGTGACCTTTATGTCCGCTCGGCGGTCACCATGCGTCAATCCTTTGGCAGCCAGCTCAAGAGCGTGCCGGGGGTAGCTGTGGTCACGCCAACCCGAGTCTTGGAAGTGCGCATTGACCCAAGCTCGCTGCCAAAAAACACGGTGCAAAATGAGTTTTATCTCTACGCCATTGACCCCGATACCTTTCGGCAAATTGCCGATCTGCAATTTACCGAGAAACAAACCAACCCAGAAGCCAATTGGAATCGTCTCAAGCGCGGCAACGCTGTGTTCATCTCCAATGTCACCGCCGATCGCTATCACCTGAAGACAGGGGATCGTATTACCATCCTCACCCCGCGCGGCAAGCATGCTTTCACCATCGCTGGGGTTGTCCTCGATTTCACTGGGCAGCGAGGGGTACTCTATACCACCTATCAGGATTTACAAACCTACTTTGGCGAGAGCGGCGCTGACCGTTTCACACTCAAAGTTGCCCAAGGCTACTCGGTTGATCAGGTTGCCGAGGAAATCGAAAGCCGTTATCAAAAGCGCCGCCACATCAGCTTGCAATCCACCCAAGAGTTCAAACAGAGTGTTCTCGACCTGGTCGGCAGCGCCTTTCGGCTCTTCGATGTTCTAGGGCTAATTGGCATTTTTATCGGAGCTTTGGGGGTTGTCAACACACTCACCATGAACGTCATCGAAAGGCAGCGCGAAATCGGAGCGTTGCGCTCGATGGGAATGACTCGCCTGCAAGTGATGCGCATGATCCTTGCCGAAGCCTTGGCATATGGCACAATGGGCGGGTTCTACGGGTTGCTATTTGGCTTCCTCATCGCCCAAGTGATGATTCTTGCCATGAATCTAATAATCGGATATAATTTATCCTATAAGTTCAGTTTGCAGCCTTTCGTGATCGGTGTTTTGATTGCCTTTCTGGTCGCCCAAATCGCTGCGCTCGCTCCGGCCCGCCGGGCTGCCCAAGTCAACATCATCGAAGCGATTAAACACGAATAACGCTGGTTGCCTCCCAAGTGACTGATGCTGAGCGTTGCCTCTACTGCAAGCTCAAGCCACGCTCGCACGTAGGCGTATGACATGGTAAGCACACAAAACCTAACAAGCCATCTTTTCTCCCCTCCACATCTCTATTGGTTTTGTTGGGGATGGTCAGGCAGAATGCTTGGGCTTGCTCGCTGGGTTTCCATCACCGCTTGAGGAGGTGCCAAGATACGGACCATTGACAGCAACCACAACCGCAAACCCTATTTTCCTAGAAACAACCCTTTTTTTGAGGAGGCATTTCCAATGAAAACCAAAAGGCTTGTTTTCTGGCTGTACTTGGCGCTGATTGGCGGGTTGTTGATTGCCCTGAGCGGCAGCCTTTGGCTCGTCCAACCGGTGCGCGCCGCAGGCGCGCTCTACGTCGCGCCCACCCCGCAGGGCAGCGGTGATTGCACCTCGTGGGCTAACGCCTGCACCCTGCAAACCGCGCTCACCAATGCCGTCAGCGGTGATGAAATCTGGGTCAAGACTGGGACTTATACGCCCGGCAGCGACCGCACGGATTCGTTCCTCATTCAGCGCGACAACGTGCAACTCTACGGCGGCTTTGCCGGGACGGAAACCGCCCGCAACCAGCGCAACTGGGTGGCGAACCCCACCATCCTCAGCGGCGACATTGGGACGGTGGGCGACAACTCGGATAATGCCTATCACGTGGTGGTTGTAGATGGCGTGACTTATGAGAACATTACCAGCGCTACCGTGATTGACGGCTTCACCATCACGGGGGGGAATGCCAATGGGGGGGTTTGGCCTAACATTAGGGGCGGCGGACTATATTGCGACGGACGGGGTAGCGGCCGTGCGTGCAGCCCGACGCTCCAGAACGTCACCTTCAGCGGCAATACGGCTACCTACAGCGGCGGCGGGATGGCCAACGATGGCAGAAACGGTGGCACCAGCAGCCCGACGCTCCAGAACGTCACCTTCAGCAGCAATTCAGCAACTTGGGGCGGCGGGATGGACAACGATGGCAGCTACAATGGCAACAGCAGCCCGACGCTGACCAACGTCACCTTCAGCGGCAATTCAGCCACCGATTTCGGCGGCGGGATGTACAACTATGGCTACAATGGTGGCAACAGCAGCCCGACGCTGACCAACGTCACCTTCAGCGGCAATACGGCTACCAACAGAGGCGGCGGGATGTACAACGATGGCTATTTTGGCACCAGCAGCCCGACACTGACCAACGTCACCTTCAGCGGCAATTCAGCTCAGTACGGCGGCGGGATGTACAACTATGGCAAGAGTGGCACCAGCAGCCCGACGCTGACCAACGTCACCTTCAGCGGCAATTCAGCCACCGATTCCGGCGGCGGGATGTACAACTATGGCTACAATGGCACCAGCAGCCCGACGCTGAGCAACTGTATCCTGTGGGGGAATACCGCCCCCTCTGGCGAGCAGATTTACAATGCTTACGCCAGTCCCAGCATCTCGTACAGCGACATTGAGAGTGGCTGCCCGACGGGGGCGACCTGCGGCGCTGGGATGCTCGATACCGACCCCAAGTTTGTGAATGCGGCGGGCGGCAACCTGCGCCTGAACTTCGGCTCGCCGGCCATTGACGCAGGCACGAACACCGGCTGTCCCACCACCGACCTTGACGGCCTGCCGCGGCCCGCCGATGGGGATGCCAACGGCACCGCCACCTGCGATATGGGCGCCTATGAGGCCGGGACAATGGTCTGCGGCGTTGCACAAGGCAACACGTACTCCTTCCCCCACCAGTCCGGCGTGAGCATTCAGATCACTACACTTGGCTCGGAATTGGTTTGTCTGTACGTGGATGAGATGGAAATCAACCACCCCAACGCCACACCCGGCATCCAGACCGGGCGCTACTGGCTCATGCGCGGCCTGCAAAGCGATCGGAAGACTGACGCCACCGGCTTCAGCGTTAATCTCACCCTGCCCCACAACAACCTGAGCAATCCGAAGGCTTGTAAATACCCCGGCAGCCTTGGCGGCGCTGGCTGGGACTGCGCCGTGAATAGCTCGAACGCTAGCAGCGTGACGCGCAGCGGTGTAACAGCCTTCTCCGATTGGGCAGTGGGCAATAACGTCGGGCCCACCGTAGTCAGGTTGCTCAACATGCGCGCAACTCCGTTGAGAAAATCCGATCACCGACTGCTCTTCGCAGGCTTCGCTTTCTCCCTGCTCGTCCTCGCACACCGGTTATGGCAGCTCAAAACTCGGAGTCTGCGATAAATCTGACCAATGAGAACCCTGCGCCTAAAGAGTTCGCTTCCCCCAACCAAAGGGGTATCAGCCACTGTAGGTGCTCTTGGAACTCACCCTGGAGTGTCAGGCTGGCTCTGCGCTCTCTTTGCCAGATTTGGAAGGGGAGATGGTTGCAGTCCTCTAACAATGCCCTGCGGCAACCTAATCCAAGGTTTGTTCCACACCTAGCATCGCTTTCGCTCTTCCCGCAAGCTGGCCATCCCCGTCTGCCTACGCTGCAGGCGGGGACATCTGCGTTTCTATCCCCTGCTTTCTAAGGGAACAGGGAGATAATCGCCCTTCGCCATGGGGTCTCGGTATGGGCTGACGCCCTACTCGACCCGCAAGCATAAAGCGGGTTGAGTAGCGAGCGTACCGAAACCCGCACCTAGGGGTTGCTATACTCTAATAAGTTAAGTAACTCACCTTACGCAGTCAGTCGAGTGGGTTTGAGTTCCTGCAGCTGGGCGTAAGCAGCATGAATGGCGTGCAGATAGAGTTTGGCTTTGAGTGCAAA
>QEXX01000148.1 GCA_003130835.1 Anaerolineae bacterium
ATCAAACGGGCGAAATTCGCCTTTCCCAAGCATGGAACAATATTTTGTAATCGCCGCCGTCAGGGTCGTCTTGCCGTGGTCGATGTGTCCCATCGTCCCAACGTTCATGTGCGGCTTCGTCCGTTCGTACTTTTGCTTTGCCATGCAACTCTCCTTTTTCCAGTAGATAAGTCCTTCTTTATCTAACGTAATCTAAGATTGCCCGAGCGACATTTTCTGGCACTCGTGCATAATGATCAAACTCCATTGAAAAGACCCCTCGCCCTTGTGTCGCCGAACGCAAATCGGTGGCGTAACCAAACATTTCGGCTAAGGGGACAAAGGCTCGAACCGAATGCATATTGCCTGGGCGGGGTTCCATGCCCAAAATCTCACCCCGCCTGGAATTCAGTTGGCCAATAATCTCGCCCAAGAACTCCTCGGGCAGAATAACCTCGACTTTCATAATCGGCTCCTGCAAGATCGGCTCACCGCGTTGAACACCGTTCTTGAACGCCAACGAGGCTGCCATTTTGAAAGCCATCTCGTTCGAGTCAACCTCATGATAAGACCCGTCCACCAGGGTCACAACGATATCGGTAACCGGGTATCCAGCTAACACGCCCGATTCAGCAGCTTCCCGCACACCTTTCTCAACTGCCGGGATGAACTCGGCAGGAATCACGCCACCTTTGATCTCATTGACAAAGTGCACTCCGCTGCCAGGCTCGCCTGGTTCAAGGTTTAAGACCACATGTCCATACAGGCCGCGTCCGCCGGTTTGCTTGACATAGCGATACTCCGCACCCAGGACCGGCACCGAGATCGACTCCCGATAAGAGACTTGCGGTTTGCCAACGCGAGCTTGAACGCGGTATTCGCGCAACATGCGGTCAACCAGCACCTCCAAGTGTAACTCGCCCATTCCGGAGATAATGGTTTGACCGGTCTCTTCATCGGTGCGCACCCGAAAGGTTGGATCTTCTTCAGCCAGCTTTCGCAAGGCGTCTGCCATTTTATCCTGATCCGCAGCGGTTTTCGGCTCAATGGCTACCGAAATGACCGGTTCCGGGAATGTGATTGTCTCTAACAGGATCGGATGCGAGGCATCGCAAAGGGTATCGCCGGTAAATGTATCGCGTAAGCCCAAAACCGCCCCAATATCGCCCGCACAAAGCTCATCGATGTCCTCGCGGCGGTCTGCGTACATGCGCAATACCCGACCAATGCGCTCCCGTTTTTCTTTGGCAGAGTTGTAAACGGTGCTGGCTTGAACCAGCTTGCCAGAATACACCCGCAGGTAAGCCAATCTGCCCATATAGGGGTCTGCCACAATTTTAAAGACCAGTGCGCTCAGAGGTTGGTCATCTCGAGCTTGTCGCTCGATCACCTCCCCTGTGCGCGGATGGGTACCCTTGACCGGTGGAATATCTAATGGTGAAGGCAGATAGTCCACAATCCCATCCAAAAGGGGTTGAACGCCCTTATTTCTTAAGGAACTGCCGCAAAAAACTGCCGTTGCTTTGCCGGAGATGACCGCTCGCCGCAGGGCTGCTTTGAGTTCTTGGGAGGTAATCTCTTTCCCTTCAAGATATTGCACGGTCAAATCATCATCCAACTCCGCAATTTGCTCGACCATTCGCTCGCGTTCTGCCTTGACGCGCTCTTGCAACTCTTCGGGGATTGCGAGGCGCACAGGCTCTTTACCGAGGTCATCCTCCCAGACGATCGCCACTTCCTCAATCAGATCAACCACCCCGCGAAAGTCTGCTTCTTCACCGATGGGAAGTTGGACGGCAATTGGATTGGCGCCGAGCCGATGACGGATCATCTCAATCGATCGCTCGTAGGAGGCTCCAACTCGATCCATCTTGTTCACAAAGCAGATGCGCGGCACGCCATAGCGGTCAGCCTGACGCCAAACGGTTTCGCTTTGCGGCTCCACCCCCTGGACAGCATCGAAGATCACCACCCCCCCATCCAACACCCGCAAGGAACGCTGCACCTCAGCGGTGAAATCAATGTGCCCAGGCGTATCAATGATGTTAATCTGCGTTTCGTTCCATTCAGCCGTAACGGCTGCGGACACGATGGTTATGCCCCGCTCGCGTTCCTGTTCCATCCAATCGGTAACGGTTGTCCCCTCATCAACCGAGCCGAGGCGATGGGTCTTGCCGGTATAGAACAAGATTCGCTCGGTTGTGGTCGTTTTGCCGGCGTCGATGTGGGCAATAATGCCAATATTGCGAACTCGTTCTAACGGCAATCGGCGAGACATAACCCAAGCTCATCAACCAGAACTCACCCAACGATTCATCAAACGCGATAGTGCGAGAAAGCGCGATTGGCTTCCGCCATCTTGTGGGTTTCTTCGCGTTTGCGTACTGCCGAACCGGTATTGTTGGCTGCGTCCATCAATTCAGCAGCCAATTTCTCCGAAAAGGTTTTGCCACTGCGGGCTTTTGCTGCGGTGATGATCCAACGCGTCGCCAAGGCAAATCGCCGATAGGGAGGCACTTCCATCGGCACTTGGTAAGTTGCGCCGCCAACCCGCCGAGGTTTCACTTCCATCACCGGAGCAACATTCTTGATGGCGGCCTCAAAAACCTCCATTGGATCGCGCTTGGTTTTTTCTCGGATCAGATCAAACGCGTCATACACCAAGCGGGTTGCTAGGCTTTTCTTTCCTCTTCGCATTACACGGTTGATGAACGATTGAACTTCCACACTGTGATAGCGCACATCGGGTGGAATTTCGAACCGCTCGGGTTTATTTCGTCGAGCCATGCTATCTCTCCATCACCACAAATTAAGCGACTGTGCCATCTACGAGCCAAAAGCAATTTATTTGGGCTTCTTCGAGCCGTATTTTGAGCGCCCTTGCTTGCGGTTATTGACGCCAGTCGTATCCAGCGTTCCACGCACAATATGGTAGCGAACACCCGGTAAATCTTTGACACGACCGCCGCGCACCAAGACAACCGAGTGTTCCTGTAGGGTATGCCCTTCACCCGGTATATAAGCCGTCACCTCGATGCCGTTGGTAAGACGCACCCGCGCAATCTTCCGCAAGGCAGAGTTCGGCTTTTTCGGCGTCATGGTACGCACCACTGTACAAACGCCCCGTTTTTGCGGCGCGCCTTTGGCTTGGCGTTTGCGCTGTTGCTTCATTGAGTTCAAAGTGTAGAGCAAAGCCGGAGCCTTGCTTTTCTCCTTTTTTGACTGGCGTCCTTTGCGCACAAGTTGATTAATTGTTGGCACGTTTGCCTCCACAATATCAATCTGATAAATTCTTCTCCATTAAGGGAGGCCATCTAACGCACGATGGCCTCACCCTGAAACCTCATCGAGAACCAAAAAATTGTCTGGCAAATTTGCCGTTTTGAAACGGCGAACGGGGATTTTACCACGCCAAGACGATATCGTCAAGCACTTCGCACAAAAAACTTACTGTTTTTTTGTTAAAATCCCTCGCCAATATCCAACAGACCTGTCGGCGGCTTGATTGGGCGCGCCCGCTCTTCATCCTTCCCGAATCGGATGATCTCACCCGTATCGGTGATGGCTTCAACCGAGAGAGCTAAACTTTGCAACTCCTTGACAAGCACCTTGAAGGAAGCCGGAATACTCGGCTCTTCAATCGGCTCACCCTTGACAATCGATTCATACGTTTTCACCCGCCCTTGCACATCATCCGATTTGACCGTTAGCATTTCTTGCAAGGTATAGGCAGCCCCGTAGGCTTCCAAAGCCCAAACTTCCATTTCACCAAAGCGCTGGCCGCCAAACTGCGCTTTACCACCCAACGGTTGCTGGGAAACCAAGCTGTAAGGGCCGGTAGAACGGGCATGCACCTTGTCTTCGACCAAGTGATGCAACTTGAGCATGGTCATGACGCCAACAGTCACCGGCTGATCATAGGCCTCACCCGTTTTGCCATCGCGTAGGATTTGCTTGCCCAAAATCGGCATCGGCAGACCGCTTTTCAGCATTTTCTCTTCCGCCTGCTTGCGAACTTCCTCGGCAGATGAGGCAGTGACCTCTTCGCCTAAACTATCTAGCCATAATCTTAAGCAAGCCGTGATCGCATTGGTATCTAACTCTTTACGCCGTTCGCTTGGAACCGCCGCTCGATCCTCAAAGAACAAAATGTCGTCTGGATTGTACCCTTTATCTTTGAGATATTCGGCAAATACCGCTCTGCGGGCGTACAAAGTATCCGAGATGAGGCGATAGACATCATAACCTCTCTCGCCAAGCCACTGCTCCATATAATAGCGGCGGACTTCTTCATCGTCCTCGATCATGCTTGGATCATATTCTTGGCTTTTTAACCACTCCCACGCCTTCTCACCCGTTTCTTTCCAAGCTTGATCGATCATCCAAGCCCGGGCGAGCTCGGCTTCGATCTCATCCTCGGAGGCGCCGTCAAAGACCGGCGTAACGGCACGGAAACCCAAACGATGCGCCGCCCATCCAAGGTGGGTTTCCAACACCTGACCGATGTTCATCCGCCCAGGCACACCCAGTGGATTGAGGATGATGTCCACTGGCTCCCCGTTCTCAAGGAAGGGCATATCTTCCACCGGAACCACCTTGGAAACCACCCCCTTGTTCCCATGTCGCCCAGCCATTTTATCCCCAGCCGTGATTTTGCGCCGCTGAGCAACCGAGACCCGCACCATCTTATCCACGCCAGCGGAGAGGTCGGAGTTCTCTTCCCGCGTGAAGACCTTGACTTCGACAACTTTGCCGCGTTCCCCATGCGGCATGCGCAGCGAAGTATCTTTCACGTCGCGGGACTTTTCCCCAAAAATCGCCCGCAACAGACGTTCTTCGGGAGTTAACTCTTTTTCCCCTTTGGGGGAAATCTTCCCCACCAAAATATCGTTCGGTCCAACTTCAGCTCCAACCCGAATGATTCCGTTTTCATCCAGGTCCTTAATGGCTTCTTCACCAACGTTCGGGATATCGCGGGTGATTTCCTCAGGCCCTAAGCGCGTATCGCGTGATTCCACTTCATATTTCTCGATGTGCACGGAGGTAAATTTGTCCTCCTGCACCAACCGTTCCGAAATCAGGATGGCATCTTCATAATTCCCACCTTCCCAAGAAAGGAAAGCGACCACTACATTTTGACCCAATGCCAATTCCCCGTTTTGGGTGGATGACGAGTCGGCGATGACATCACCGGCTTTTACGCGCTGTCCCTTGACCACCGCCGGGCGTTGGTCAATACAGGTAGACTGGTTTGAGCGTTGATACTTCCGCAGGGTATAGCGATGAATGTGACCATCCACCGAACGAATATCAATATACCTTCCGGTAACCGAGACCACTTCGCCATCTTCTTCAGCGATGACCACTTGCCCCGAGTCAATCGCAGCCGCTCTCTCCATGCCAGTGGAGACGATAGGGACTTCTGGTTGCAAAAGGGGTACCGCCTGAGCTTGCATATTCGAGCCCATCAACGCCCGGTTGGCATCGTCATGCTCTAAGAAGGGGATCAAGGAGGCGCTGATACCAACAATCTGATGTGGGGCGACATCCATATAATCAATGCTCGTTGGCGATGAGAAAATAAACGAGTTGTGGTAGCGGGACGAGATGCGCGAACGGACAAACTCAGCCTGTTCGGTCAAGGGTGCATTTGCCTGCGCAATCACATAGCGGTCTTCCACGTCGGCGGAGAGGTATTCGACGTCTTCGGTGACAAAGGGAACGATGGCGATCTCTTTGGTGATCTTCGCGTTGCGAATCCTCTCGGCTATTTCCTGACTCACCCGTTCCCCGCTTTTGGCGATCACTTCACCTGTCTCGGGGTCGATGACATCTTCGCGCAAGGCGCGCCCAACAAAACGCGCATCTTGCGGTGAGATCGTGCGTAACACTTTTCGGTATGGGGTCTCAATGAAACCGAACTCATTCACGCGTGCAAAAGAAGCCAGACGGCCGATCAAGCCGATGTTCGGGCCTTCGGGTGTCTCGATCGGACAAATCCGCCCATAGTGCGAGTGATGAACATCGCGCACATCAAAACCCGCTCGTTCTCGGCGCAATCCACCCGGTCCGAGCGCCGAGAGGGTGCGTTTGTGCCGCAACTCTGCCAGCGGGTTTGTTTGATCCATAAATTGGGAAAGCTGG
The DNA here is from genome assembly GCA_003130835.1 of Anaerolineae bacterium. GTDB lineage: Bacteria > Chloroflexota > Anaerolineae > Anaerolineales > UBA4823 > NAK19. The sequence goes on from QEXX01000148.1 coordinate 6,124, forward strand.
CTGGAGCCAAAGAATTCCCGCAACGCTGCTACCACCGGACGGATATTTACCAACGTTACCGGCGTGACTTGATCTTGATCGCGAATCGACATGCGCTCTTTGATCACCCGCTCCATGCGGCGGAGGCCGATGCGCAGTTTGTTTTGAATCAGTTCGCCCACTGTTTTAGCTCGCCGATTTCCAAGATGGTCAATATCATCTGGGGCAACCATATTATTGTTGATCATGATCATCCGCTCGACCAAACGGACAATATCCCATTTCGTCACGGTGCGGATTTGCATCGGCACAATTTCGCGCAAGTCGAGCTTCTGATTGAGCTTATAGCGGCCAACACGCTCGAGGTCGTAATGCCGCTGGTCAAAGAGCTGTTCCTCAAGAAACTCGCGGGCGTTCTCCAGCGTAGCAGGATCGCCGGGGCGCATGCGCTTGAAGAACTCCAGCAGGGCCGCCTCTGCAATCGTCAAGCCGTGTGAGAGGTCCCATTCCGGTTCTTGGGCGAAGGTCGAGGGGATATAAAGGCGATCCGGGTTGTTATCCACATTCCCGAAGAGGGTCAGCAATTCCTCATCCGTGCCTTTTTCAATCGGCGAAGGATAGCCGCTATTCGCATCCTTGACCGCCGCTAAGGCACGCAAGAAGATCGTCACCGGCACGGTCCGCTTGCGGTTGAAGCGCAGGGTGAGATAATCGGATTTACGCGTCTCGAATTCCATCCAAGCGCCGCGGTCGGGGATCAATTTTGCCATCGCCAAGCGGCGTCCGGTTGCCCGATCGGTAACAGCCTCGAAATAAACACCGGGCGAGCGGATCAATTGCGAGACAACCACTCGCTCTGTGCCGTTGATAATAAAGGTGCCCTTCTCGGTCATCTCCGGGAAGTCACCCAAAAAGATATCCTGTTTGATCGGTTCGCGGACTTCTGGGCCTTCCAGTAAGACACTGACATACAATGGACTTGCATAGGTTAGGTCGCGCTCAACACATTCCTCGATGGAGTGTTTTGGCTCCCCAAACCAATACTTCAAGCCCCACTCCACTGAAAGCTTATTGCGGCTCGGGAAATGCAAACGCATGCCTTTGTTGTAAGACTCAATGGGAGAAATCTCATTGAATAAATCCGCCAAGCCCTCTTCTTTCAGGCGGCGGAAGGAATCAAGTTGCACCTCGATTAAAGTGGGCAATTTTAACTTGACATCAATTCGGGCATAAGACTTGCTGGGCAAAACAGCCATACACTACTCCTGACAGCTTCAACTATTCACACTTAAACGAGAAAAGCCCCGCTTCTGGCAGGTTATCTCTCGGAAAGAGAGCAAAAACCCATCTCGCCAGCCAAGGCGCATTGGCATTCGGATACTCATTCAATAGACGAAAGAGTATTATACAGAATAAACCATCATCAGTCAAGGAGGATTTTGCCTGGTGATTACCCAAAACTTGCTGGGGGTGGGTAGGTGTTGAGCAGTTTTAGGGTAGAAACAGTAATCCATAGCCTGGCTACTCCCCAGAGCAAGCGGTACAGCCCATTGCGGTTTCGGGTCGGTGGAATTTGTCCTCCCAGCCACTGA
>QEXX01000002.1 GCA_003130835.1 Anaerolineae bacterium
CGGGATTGAGGCAAGATGCGCATATTCTTGAAGTTGATTGAGCACGGCAAAACCGTCAACTTCTGGCATCATCAAATCAAGAATGATTACATCTGGGGGGTCTTCTTTAATCAGTTCAATACCGGTGATTCCATTATCTGCTTCGCGAATGACGAAATCCCCCTGGGACTGCAAAATGCGCCTTAAGAGACGACGCGCATCCTCGACGTCATCTATGATGACGATTTTACGGATTTTTTCGGGGGTGATGTGGCTTAGTGCTCCGTAGAGTCCTTCCTGAGGCTTTGTTTCTTTTTCAAGGCGAGAGGCGGAAATATCCGTAGCCCAGCCGTCTCCTAACACAAGATTTTCGACCGGCATTGTATGACCGGTGCAATTAATTACAACGACTTCATCTGGCTTGATGATGCCCTGACGGAAAAGCTTAATAGCTCCGGCAAAGGCAACTGCAGCAGCCGACTCCGTAGACAGACCTTCCAGTTTGGCAAGCAGATGGATGGTGCGAAAGGTCTCTTCGTCACTGACACTTTCAAAAGCTCCACCTCCCGATTGGAGCATACGTTGGCGGAGCAGAGTATAGGTACGACCCGGGTCACCGGTGGAGAGGGTAGTGATATGCGTTTTGGGGTTCAGAATCGGCTCAGCTACATCTTGATTCGCTTTCCATGCCTTTACCATCGGGGCACATCCCTCGGCTTGAATGCAAGCAATGGATGGAATGCGATCGATCAAGCCCATTTCATATAATTCGGTAAAGCCTTTGAGCACTCCTAACGGGCCTATCCCCCCGCTCACCGATTGCACATACCAATCCGGTGCTTTCCATTGGGTAGCAGCAAGGGCGTATCTTCCGGTCGAGTCAGAAGAAAAGAAATAGGATAATTGCTCGGCGATCTCGAATGCCAGGGTTTTCATCGACTCAATGGAAGGGATGGAACAAGCCCCTCGTTCGAGGTGTAAATTGCGCTGGCGAGCAAACTCAGCCGCCAATCGCTTGGCTTCGTCATAGGTGCCAGTGACTTTGATGACTTTCGTGCCATAGATAGCCACTTCGCGCATTTTTTCGAGCGGGACCAGGCTGGTAAGAAAAGCCCAAAGCTTAATGCCAGCTCTGGCAGCGTAAGCGGAGTAAGCAATGGCGACATTGCCGGTCGAAGCTAGCACGGCTTCTGTGATTGAAGCTTCCTTCATGGCAGCGATTGCTACGGCGGCTTGGCGGTCCTTGAAGGAATTGGTTGGTCCCTGGCGCTCATCTTTGATAAAAAGTGTGGGACATCCCAGCATCATTCCAAGATTATTGGCATGGATCAGGGGCGTGCCGCCTTCTCCCATCGATAAGTAAGGAATATATTCCGATATTGGCAGCAACTCACGATAGCGCCAAAGGTTAAGTGGACGACCTGAGAGGGATTTTCCAAAAATTTCCTTTACCTTTTTTAGGTCATAGCGTACTTCGCGCCACTGACTGCCACAATTTGTGCAGGTCGTTTGAGCGAGTCGAAAGGGTTCGATGTTTCCACAATCTAGGCAGTGAACCGGGTAGTTAGCTTGAGACATCTACAATTTTCCACCTTTTAGCAACCTTTTTGTTGCAATGGCTAAGTCCTCTTCCATAATCGGTTTCAGTAAATATTCGCTGACGCCGTATCGATTGGCACGATCCCTGTCTTCGATGAGAGAACAGATCACGATAGGAATGTTTTCTGTCTTTGGTTTGGATTTGAGTTCTTGGATGATATGCCAACCATCTTTTGTGGGATCAAAATTTAGGGTTACGTTAGGGTCAATGAGGATGATACTTGGCGATATTGTCTCTGCCAAATGAAGAGCTTGCTCAGGTGCGGAACATTTTACAACCTTAATGCCTTGGTTTTCTAGATAACGTTCATATAGGTTTAGAACCAATTCCTCGCGATCGACGGCTAAGACAGTTGTTGAACCCGCTGATTCGGATGACAAGTCAGTCTGTTCTTGAAGGGGGTGGTTCTGGCTCGGAACCGGGATGGTGAAATAAAAGGTTGAACCTTTTCCTAGTTCACTTTCCACACCGATCGTTCCGCCATGCATTTCGACCAGATAGCGGCAGATCGAAAGACCTAAACCGGTACCACCAGTTTTTCGGGTAGGAGATGCATCAACCTGAGAGAAAGGCTCAAACAATTTAGATTGATTTTCTTGTGCAATCCCTATTCCGGTATCAACGACCTTAATCAAAACTTCTTCACGGTCATTATTACGCTGAATTTGGGTTTGAACCGTAATCGAGCCTTGTTCAGTAAATTTGGCAGCATTGGAAAGAAGATTGAGTAAGATTTGACGCAGTTTGGTGGGATCGGCTCGCACTAAGGGGGTATTTGGATCGAGGTTAATCTTTAGTTCAATTGGCTTGTCCTTGAGCAAGCCTCGCACGGTGGGCAAGATACCTTGGATGACTTCGTTGATGTTAACATTGTCTTCAAACATCAATTCCATCTTGCCCGCTTCAATTTTCGATAAATCCAAGATGTCATTGATCAAGCTTAGCAAATGTTGTCCAGAATTGAAGATGGCGTTGAGATCTTGTCGTTGCAGGTCGGTAATTGGACCATCAATCCCCTTGAGGATCACCCGTGAGAAGCCGATGATTGAGTTGAGCGGGGTGCGTAACTCATGGCTCATATTCGCCAAGAATTGACTCTTCAATTGGTCAGCCTGGCGCATCTCCTCCACAGCTTGCTGGGATAGCTCATAAGCTTGCGCATTGCTGATCGCTACGGCAATTTGATCGGCAAGCAGTTGTAAGATAGATATATCATCGGTTGAAAAGGCATTCTTCTGGGTGGATTGAACATCGAGGGCACCAATCACTTTGTCGCCAATCTTCAATGGAATCCCTAGTTCGGATTTTGTTTCAGGGAGGAGTGGGTTCGGGCGGTGGATGTTGCTTTGGGTCACATCGTTGATCACGAGAGGTTCGCCATGTTGGGTTACGTAACCGATGATCGATTGAGAGCCAATGGCAAGTTTATGCCCGCGGCGCTTCATCTCTTCGCCGGCTACACCGGTTGACTCACGCACGACAGCATACTGTTCTTCCTCATCGATTAAGAAAACCGAGGCGTGATAGAAACCAAACCGATCGCGCACAAAATTGACAACATTTTTGAGCAATAGATCAAGTGCTAGTGTGCCAGAAGTGTCGCGAGCAACTTCTGCAACCGTTTGTAATTGCTCAGCCCGGCGGCGTAATTCATTTAGCAGCTTGACATTCTGAATGGCAATTGCCGTTCCAATGCCGACTGTTGTGAGTAGATCGGCGTGATGTTGGTCGTATAAGTTTGGCACTTGTTCGTGTTGCACGCAAATTACGCCAAGCACTCGATCACCATAGAGCATTGGCACGCCTAGCCAGGATTTCGCCGGCTCATCCCCAATCTGGATATAGTCGATGTTTGAATTCATTAATTCTCTTTCGACATCTTCGGTCAGCAATAGGGGTTGTTTCGTGCGAATCACATGCCCGGTTAGACCTTCACATGGTATTTCTCCCATCCAGAAACTCGCTTCAGGGTGAGATTCATCTAAGGGTACCCCATCAAGGATAACAAATGGAAATTGGATGGTATCCTTTTGCTCATCATATAAAGCAATAAAAAAGTTGTATGTGTTCATCATGAGCGAGACATGCTCATAGACTTTTTGATAGATTGTTTCTAAATCAGGTGCTGTGGTTATCGAGCGACTTAACTCGTTAAGAATACTCAATTCCTTTGCCCTTTGTTCGCTCTCTTCGAGGGCTTCTTTTGTCCTTTGAAATAAGTTGGCATTTTCCAAAGCAAGTAGGAGTTGATCGGTTACCTGTTCTAACAACAGGAGCTCATCCGCATCCCATTTCCGTTGAGGTGTCTCTCGGATAAACTCAAAGAGGAAGGATTGCTCTCCAAGTGGTTTAGCGATCGTTAAGACGGCAGGTTGATGGTCTTGGGCATCTTGAAGGACTAATTGATGAGTTTGGTAAGCCCTTTGTCCTAAATCGGTCAGAAAAATCTCACTCGGAGGTGTGTTTGTAAAGTGCATTGGAGGTGTTTTGATGCCACCGTTTGATTGAATGATGATGGTGTGTCCATCCGATGCGGGTGACTCTTGAGAAAGGGTTGGATATCCCTTGTCCGACCCACTGAAGAAGGCTTCTCTTTTTATGCTTTCGACCGTGCTATCGATGGATTGCGAAGTCGGTTGCAGAATTTGAGCGGCAGATCCATCCGGGCCGGTTTGAAGGGCTTCTTGGTTAAGTTCAAACAATAAACTTTCAAGCTGGGATGAGATTTTTTTGGCGCACATATTCTAATATCTCCATCGCTAGTGAACGGTACTGCAGTGCCCCTCTGCTCTTTGGGTAGCAATAGGTGACCGGCATCCCCGCTATAGAACTTTCGCGCAATTTTGTATCTAAGTCGATTGAGGTGCTTAAGAGGCCATTTGCAAATGTGCTTAGGAGTTGTTCGCTCATTGTCCGATGCACACGGTTGCGCAGGTCTCGCAAGGTAATGAGAATACGGTAAGTTAAGGCAGGATTGAATGATTGCCGGATTGTTTTGACTTGTGCAATCATATTCTTAAGTGCATTTAGCGAAAAATATTCCGCTTGGGTAGGAATGATGAGAAGATGTGCGGCAACCAATGCGTTCGTGGTGATCGCTCCAAGATAAGGAGGACAATCCAGGATAATAAAGTCATATACAGATGAAATTTCGGATACAGACAATTGCTGGCGTAGGAGCACTTCGTGATTCTGCCGCAAAGGAACAAATCTCTCTGAAAGTTCCATTTCTTTGTTTGCCGGAACAAGATCCAAGCCTGGTAGATTTGTGTTTTGGATTAGGGAGGCTAGTTTCTCAGCATTGACGAAAATGTCAGCAACTGAGCGGCGCACCTGGGATGGATTGATTCCAAGCGCAATGGTGAGATTAGCTTGCGCATCGAGATCGATAGCTAAGACATCATATCCTTCTTGGACAAGTGCCCCACTCAGACCAACTGCGGTTGTGGTTTTGGCTACACCACCTTTTTGATTTGCAATTGCGATTACAGTGCTCATTCTAAACCCTCGTGATATCCATTACCTCTCTGACCTGTTTTAGCGGCGAAGAAAGCAACTTGCCCCTTTGTAGCTTGAAGCGCTTGTTGCAGTTCTTGTACGGCAATTTTCAGAATTTGTCTCGGTTCATTTGATGAGCGAATCTTTGAGGTGATTTCACCTACTAGTTTTTCTCGTAAGGCCCTCTTCTGAGATTCTTGATAGAGCCGGGCTGCTTCTAGTGCTGTGCCGATGCGCAGTGCTATATCTTGGAAGAAGTCAATGTCGGTGTCCGTAAAGGGAGGCTGTTGAGGTTGACGACGTAAACGAAGCACCCCGATTCGATTACCCTTAACCATGATTGGGATTGCCAATTCATGATCATCACCTTGTTGAGTAGAATTGGTTTGACAGACTTTTTCGATTAGGGGGGAAGTTGATCTTGGAAGAGGGGTTACTTTTTTGAGGGGTGTACTGAGATATGCCGGAGATTGTGAACGGTTAATCAGTTCAATCCAACCCCGCAAGCTCATTTCTTGGTATGCTCGGCGAGTTGCTTCAAGAGCAGCTTGGCTTTCTGTAAAGAGTTCTGCGTTTTGGATCGCCACCGCAATTAAGTTCGCCATACCGCTTAGCACTTCGATGTCTTCTTCCGTGAATGCGCTTGCTTGTTCGCTTTGAATGTCCAATGCACCAATCAGTTTCCCTTGCACAATCAAGGGAAGAGCCATCTCTGAGCGAGTGGTTGGCAGATCGGGATTGTTGAAGAAGACGGCGTCTTCCCCAACGTCAAGAGCGATGCGTGCTTTACCGGTTCCGGTTACATATCCGACAATTCCTTGCTCGTTGACCTTCAAATGATGCTGTCGTTGCAACATGCGTTGTCCCCCTGGACTGTTGGCTGCTTTCAACCAAGCATATTCTCCTTTGGGATCAACCAAGAAAATACCAACATGGTAAAAACCAAACCGCTCACTAATGAGATGAGTAACCATAGAGAGTAAGCTCTCCAGATCGCGTTCAGATGCTACAGCCCGACCCACTTCAATCGAGGCTTGTAATTGAATCGCCCTGCGACGGAGAGCTTCGGTTCTCTCGGCAACTTTTTCTTCTAGATTGGTAATGATGTCGTGCAATTGAGTTGCCATGCTGGAAAAGGTTTGGGCAAATAAACCTATCTCCCCAGGGGCATCCAGAGGAATTTCAACTTGCCATTCATTGCGGCTAAGCTTTTCAGCTGAAACAGCCAATTTTTGGATTGGGATTGTGATGAAATTGGAGAAAAACAATCCAAGAAAGATGATGAACACAAAAATTGCCGCAGATAAGGGCAAAATTTCCGTGATAATTGCCCTTTGGGTGTTGGCTTGAAGATTGGTTTCCAGTACCGATAGCGGTTCGAGGTATTTGGCAGCATCAACCACACTGCCAATGCTCCAATCTGCTTGGGGAACATAAGAGTAGGCGACAATCAAGTTGCGAGAGCCTATGTTTAACTGTTGCACTCCGCTGTTTCCCCTGCGCATATCTGAAATAATTGGCAAAAAGGCATTGCGGGTATCTCTTAGATTTGTTAAGGTCTCGCCTTCGGCTGGTTGACGCTCAAGGATATCGAGATATGCCTGCCTAGGTAAGGCTAGCGCAAAGCCATCTTTGTTGATAATAAAGTTGTATCCCGCTTTCAATGTAAAGGATTCCTCTACATTGGCGAGGATATCTTCTACCAGTAAATCGATCGCGATGACGCCAATTAATTTTCCATGGTCATAAATTGCTCGGGAAGCAGTGCTGACCAAGCCTAGCCCAGTTGCATCGACATAAACGGTTGACCAAGCGGTTTGTGGACGAGGTGATGAATTTTCAATTGCTGCTACATACCAAGGCCTTGATAGGACATTAAAGTCAGGAGGAAGCACGTTGCCAAGCCCAATGTTTGGATAATAACGGGTTAAGCCATTGGGCGACGCAAAGTATATGGCAGCAATGTTTGGATTCCCTTTCTGAACTGAAGCAAAGACTAAGTCTAGATAACGACTTTTCTCTATTTCCTTTTGGATTTCAGGGGTCATTTGAACAAAATTAGGGACAAATAGGCTGGAAACATCTTTTTGGCTGTTTTGATATTGACCATTCGCCCCTTTGCGGATGATTTCCTCTTTCTCCCAATTCATAACTTCTTGGTCGGGTTTTGTCCATATCTCAAGAATATATTGAGCCAGAAATTCGACATCGCTGGCTGTCTTTTCAAGTGCGCGGCTAGCATCAATGGCAATATTATGGTTCAATGACACCACTGATTCCAATACTTGTTCACGCACCAAGTCACTTGTTAAGGACTGTGCAACTTGGCTGAAGTCACGCGTCCTATTCAGTGCATTAAACACCATACCATTGACGGTCACAAAGGTCAGGAAGATGAGCATCCCCATTACCCGAGCACGAATTGTGACTTTTCTTCTTGATGACATTACTTTCATAATCCTGTTCCTCATTCTTGGCAATCAAAAGACCCTAATCTGTTCTTAGTTGAATTTCAACTTCAGCCAAATCAAAAAGTTCTCGTAACTCAGTCACGCTTGTTTGAAGAACTAAATCAACGTCAAGGGTTTCTAAGAGTTTATCGGTAAATTTTGCCAAATCTCGTTGAATACCTGTCATAGACTGTACTTCTTGATATTGTGACTCAAGCAAGCGACGGTTGGCTTCAAAGATTGATACCGTTTGGATAAGATTTGAGATTGGTTTCGTAAAAGAACCTAAGATTTGTTTGTCGCTCTCTGAGAAATTTAGCCCACTTTTTGGACCTTGAATTAAGATGACGCCGATAATTTGGTTATCTTGGATTAGCGGTGCAGCCAACCACGAGGAGCTTCTGGATTTTCCAAGGATTTCTGGGGATTTTGGTGAAGTATCGGTAAGTAAAACGGTAGAGCGGTTTTTCATCACCTCCGTAATCAAATCATTGATGAGAGACGTAGGGGAAGTTGTAACGAGCTTCTGATCTTTCAGTACAAATAATGGAGAATCCTCTACGCGAAAAATCGTAATATAAGTTTGAATGTCATGAATGCCGGAGATGGTTCGAAAGAAATTGTCAACCAAAATCAATGCATCTTCGAGAAAGTTGCTCTTTTCGTCAAGGAGCATTTCATTATCGCTGGAGAAATTCGGCGCATTATACTCGAAATGGTTTGTCTGGAATTCACTTGACTGACTCATCTTTGTTTCTTTCTTTCCATCAAATCTTATAACTCCCAGACCGGTTCGCCATTGAGGATTTCTTGAATCTGTTCTGGAAAACGATCTGGGTTGATCGGTTTGCCAATAAAGCCGTCAAAGCCCGCTGCATGGGCTTTTTGCATCTGTTCCATCGAGGCTTCTGCGGTTATGGCAATCACTGGAATAGAAGCGAGTTTAGGAGAAGAACGGATTTTCTTGAGCGCTGCATAACCATCCTCGTAAGGTAAGCGAATATCCATTAGAATTAAGTCTAGTTTTGGGAGCAAGTCGGCGTATTCAACCACCTCATACCCCGAAGTTTTCCATTCACAATGGATGCCTAAATAGCCAAGCAAACGGGCAATCAGGACAAAGTTCGAAACATTATCTTCTACAACCAGCACCGTTATATCTTGTAAATTAACCTTGGGCGGATTTCTCTCAGGAGATGCTCTGTCCATGTTTATCCCTTCGTTTTAGAGCCTAGAAATGATCGAACTTGTATGGGGAGCGCATCGACATCGATCGGCTTTTGAATGTACCCATCGCAACCAGCTTGGATTGTTTTTTCTCGATCCCCTTTCATAACGTTGGCTGTTAAGGCAATAATCGGAATGTTTGGGGTGAGTTGAGATTTTAAGGTGGTCGTTAGGGTGTAACCGTCTATTTCAGGTAAATTGATGTCCATTAGGATTAAGTCGGGAACGATGGTTTTTAGTTTTTCGAAAGCTTCAGGCCCTGAAGATGCTTCTTCAACTTTAAACCCTTCGGCTTCCAAGATTCTCCTGACCAAAACACGGTTATCGGGGTTATCCTCTACATAAAGGACAAGGGGTTGAGTTTGCTCATCCATATTACGCATTCCACATACAATCTACTCTTGGGAATAGAACTGATGATTACCCCCGACCTTAAATAAAAAGGAGCGGGTGATGGGATTCGAACCCACGAATGGCAGCTTGGGAAGCTGCTGCCTTACCGCTTGGCGACACCCGCTTGGCAGCAACCCTATTATAGTCACTCTTGTAAGGGGTGTCAAGAATAGTGCGGTTGGATTATTTTGCAAAGCTTCAATGTAACTTTTCATGGCTCTTCAGCATTGCGATTATCTTGCCAAATTATGACCGTTTACAATGCGACGAACAACTTGAAGCGGTATAATAATCTTACCCAAAAAATCAAATTTTCTAACGTACAATTTTGTTAGGTCGTCAAAGAATTGACTACTGCCTGAGGATACATTCATGCAACCGCTCTTAGAGATCAACCTTTCCAATGGAAAAAGTCGAGTAATTGAAATTCCTCAGCAATGGCAGGAGGAATTTCTCGGAGGAGCCTCCTTAGGCGCACGGGTCTTATATCGTGAGTTGAATCAAGCGTTAGACCCCCTTTCGGAAAATGCTCCTCTCCTTTTTGCGGTAGGACCGCTTAGCGGCACTGCGGGACCGGCAGTGGGCCGATTCGTTGTGTGTGGTAAATCGCCAGCAACTGGACTTTGGGCTGAGTCAAATTGTGGGGGGTTTTGGGGTACAGAATTACGCAAAGCTGGCTTTGATGGTCTGCTCATTCGAGGGAAAGCTCCTAATCCCCAATATATTGTCATTGATGACGATCGGGTAAAAATCGTTGATGCCAGCCATATCTGGGGGGCAGATACGTATTCTACCCAAAGCAAAGTTCTGAGTGAAATCGGGGAAAAGGGATATCGAGTGGCTGTTATCGGTCCGGCAGGTGAACAGGGCATCCCGTACGCGCTAATTTTGACCGATCATGGTCGGGTTGCCGGCCGAACGGGACTCGGGGCAGTCATGGGGGGGAAAAACCTGAAAGCTATAGCCATCCGTGGTTCGAAGTCTATTCCCATTTCTTTGCCTGATACTTATAACCCTTTACGGGCAGAAGCTAACCGCAATTTGCGGATGGATAACCAATCTTTGGTGTTGAGAGAACTTGGTACAGCTGGGGCGGCTGAATACTTCGATTATCTGGGTTTGATGCCCAAACGGTACTATCACCAGAGACACTTTGACGGTGTGGCAACTGTTTCTGGATCGTACTTTGCAGAAAACCTTCTCAAGAATGTGAGTGCTTGTCATGCCTGCGTTATCGCTTGCGGTCGGGTTGTCCAATATGAACCAGAGCCAAGGAAGAAGGGCCCCGAATACGAAACCATTGTTGGCTTTGGCCCGAACTTGCTTATCTCAGATCCTATCGCAATTACCGAAATGGGAGAGCTGTGTGACCGTTTAGGATTGGATTCCATCAGCACCAGCAACACGATCGGCTTGGCGTTTTATTTATTTGAACAGGGGATCATAAAACCTACCGATACCGATGGCTTAATTCTGAACTGGGGGGATAGCCAAGTCGTCAAACAGTTAATTTCCAAAATACCTCGCCGAGAGGGTTTTGGTGAACTTTTGGCGCAAGGCAGCAAGAGGTTAGCGGAAACCTATCACGTTCCCGATGAAGCTGTGCAAATCAATGGTTTAGAAGTTGCCTATCACGATCCGCGGGGGGCTTCTGGAATGGCATTGGTCTATGCAACCTCTCCGATCGGCGCTAGTCACAATCAATCGGATTATTTTTTCGTCGAAATTGGGCAGGTGGAAGCAGGAATTGGATTAGAAGTGTTTTCACGATTGGGAGGAGCAGAAAAAGCCAGGAATGTCTGCTATCATCAGGATTGGCGAACAGTATTCAATAGTTTAGTTATGTGCATCTTTGCTAATGTCCCCCCGCAGGAGGTGATTGACCTTGTTAATGCAGCCTGTGGCTATGACTTGGATGTACCAGGACTCATGAAAATCGGAGAAAGAGGTTGGAATTTGAAACGGGCTATTAATCTCCGATTAGGTCTTGATTCGAAGAATGAGAAAATGCCGAAAGCTTTCCGACAACCATACGAAGATGGAGAGGGGGAACTTAAAGATTATGTTGTGCCGTTTGATGAAATGCGACAAGCCTATTATAGCGTCAGAGATTGGGATTTTCAGTCTGGGAGACCCTCCTCACGAAAACTGCGTGAGCTGGGTTTGGAGTGGGTAATCCCAGACGTATGGGGCGAAACGGAGGAAAGCAGCCGATGATGAAGGTTGTTCGTGTTGCGGAGATGCGTGCCATTGAACAAGAAGCCGATCGCTTGGGATTATCCTATGCCCAGATGATGGAAAATGCTGGCACCAATTTGGGCAAAATTGTTGACCAAGAATTTCGCCACAGAACCAATCGCAGCGTGATTGGCTTGGTTGGCTCGGGAAATAATGGCGGAGATACTTTGGTTGCATTAGCCTATTTGGCAGCACACGAGTGGAAAGCCATTGCCTATTTGGTAAAGGAAAGGGCTTTGGACGATCCGCTTATTCAGAGGCTGCTCGATCAGGGGGGGATTTTGCTCTCAGCTCAGGAGGATGAGAGTCTTCAAAAATTAAGGCTGACTTTGAAGCAATGCGAAGTGCTCTTAGATGGGGTGCTGGGAACAGGCTTTCAGTTGCCGTTGAAAGAAGCACTAGGAAAAATCTTGAAAACCTGTAGAGAAGTCTGCCAGAACTCACCGGTGCATGTTGTAGCGGTGGATTGTCCATCAGGAGTAGATTGCGATCGTGGCGAGGTGGCAGATGAGGTAATTCCGGCAGAGCTAACCGTAACGATGGCAGCCATCAAAGCTGGGTTGTTGAAATATCCCGCTTATCCTTTGTGTGGTCGGATTGTGGTTGCCGATATTGGTTTGTCTGACCATTTCCCCATTTGGAGCAAGGTAAAACGCTGGGTCATTGATGCCGAATGGGTACGAGAACATCTTCCAATTCGTTCGGATGATTCTCACAAAGGGACATTTGGGACGACCTTTGTCTTAGCTGGCAGTGAAAATTTTACCGGTGCTGCATACTTAGCCGCCAAGGCAGCCTATCTGGGTGGCTGTGGATTGGTAACCGTCGGAGCCGTCCGTCCAGTCTACCAAGCCCTTGCCGGTCAGCTTCCGGAAGCAACTTGGTTGGTTCTTCCTGATGAGGTAGGGTTCCTTTCACAGGCAGCCGCTGAGCTCCTCATCAATCGCCTAAACACGGTGGATGCATGGGTGCTGGGGCCTGGTTTTGGTTTAGCAGAAAGTACGTCTCAGTTCGTTAGAAAGATTTTGGATTCTAAGCCGGAGCGACTTCCGCCCTTGGTTGTAGATGCCGATGGATTGAAGCTACTTGCGAGGCAAGAAGGTTGGTATAGAAAACTTCCACAACGAAGTGTCTTGACCCCTCACCCCGGTGAAATGAGTGTTTTGAGTGGCTTGAGCGTCGCAGAGATTCAAGCTGATCGGATTCAGGTCGCTGAAAGATTTGCCAACCAATGGGGGCAAATTGTGGTCCTCAAAGGTGCTTTCACCGTGATTGCTGACCCCAACGGACAGACGGCGATTAATCCGGTTGCTACGTCGGCTTTGGCACGTGCTGGCAGTGGTGATGTGCTTGCCGGCTTAATCGGTGGCTTGCTCGCGCAGGGCATGGACAACTTTGATGCGGCAGTAGCTGGGGTGTGGATTCATTCCCAATGTGGGCTGATGGCAGCGGAGAGTTTGGGAACGACGCGCTGTGTGCTGGCAAGCGATTTGTTTGATCAGATTTCCAAAGTTTTTCGAGATTTGGGAAGATAGGGGAATAAGCAAAGCTCTCAAAGGTGAAATTAGGACGGTTAGAACCGTCCTAATTGATTTACCGGTTTTGTACTCAACCAAGTGCCATTAAGAGGCTGAAGACGGCTCTGCGCTCTCTGGAGGCTCTTTTTTAACAGCTTTTTTGCCAGACTCGATCACTTGCCCAATTTTGGATTTTTGTTCTTCAAAGATCTCCTGACCGCGTTGTTGCAGCTCAATCGCTTGTTCTTTGGTAAGTTTGGCGAGCTCTTCAGCGCGTTGGCGAGTTTCGGCTAGGGCTTTGTCTGCTTTGGCACGGGCTTCTTCGAGGGCTTTCTCTGCCCGTAAACGGGCTTCCTCTGCTGACTCAACAGCTTTATCTTTTAGCTCGATGCTTTTCTCACGGATGATGGTGCGCGTTTCTTCCCCAGATTGAGGGGCGTATAATAACGCGATCGCTGCACCGATCAAACCGCCAAAAATAAATCCAGCTAGAAATGCACTGAAATCGCTATCACGCTCGGACATAGAACACTCTCCTTTGGAATTTATTTCTTTTTGGTTAGACCCGATAATTGTAAAAGCCTTTGAAAGCCAGCAATGTACTCGTTGAGTTTCATGACTGGTTCAACTAAGTTGTCACTCAAGAAAGCCGTTGTTCCCCTGAGGGTGTTTACGGTTTCGTTAGTTGAGTCAAGGATTGGTTTTACTTCGTTTTGAAGCAGATTGATCAGACGGGCAAGTTGAATGATGAGGATGATTAACGCAATTCCAATAAGTAAGAATTCGAATCCTAGAAAGATAATGAAGATGTCTCGAATGGTCGAGGTTTTTTCTGCATTGGTGAGTAACCAGTATGTTGACAAGATGATTGCGGCGATTAGGAAGATGCCCACCCCAATTAGAACGACAACAAATTTGCGTTGATCAGCCGTTACTGAGGAAACGCGCGCATCCTGTGGCTCTTTTTGGAGGGTATCTCGCTCTTCCGGGTTCATTAATTTGATTTTACCACAAAAGGCTTCTGTAGAATTGCCAAATGGTAGCCGGTTTTGGTGAAGAGATTTTGACCTTGCAGTTTGAATCGGATTAAGAGACCTTGCTTATCCGAATGAAGCCGTCTATTGCGATATTTTAAAAAATATGACATTTGTCACTTGCAATATTGGTGCGAATACAGTATAGTGTTGTCACATTCTGACAAATATATCTTAATTTATGTCTAAAATAGACATCATTGACAAAAAAATTGTCGATTTGTTGATCGAAGATGGGCGGTTATCTTGTAGTCAAATTGCTCGTAGGGTGGGAATCTCTGAACGGTCCGCGCGCTATCGATTGGAAAAATTGATTGAACGGGAAATTATTCGTATCCGAGCGGTTGTCAATCCAAAGAGCTTAGGCTATGACGTAGTTGCCGACGTGATGTTAGAGGTCGAGTCGGATTGTATTCAAGAAGTGGCTCGCAAAATGACTCAATATAGTTGTGTGAGTTATGTAGCCTATGCGATTGGGGAAACGGATGTAAGTGTGCAAATTATTGCCCGCAGCAATGAAGAAGTGTATCACTTTGTTACCCAAGTTATCGGGAAGACGCCTGGTGTGCGGAAAACAGTGACTTCCATTGTTCCATCGGTTTTGAAAGACGTTTATCAGTGGTCAATCCCTTTAGAGGTGTGTGAATCCAAAGAAACCATGACCTAAACTTTGGAGGGACTAGAATGCTGAATCTGCCGAAAAGTCAAACCTTGCAGGAACGGGCAAAGCTCTTCCTGCCTTTGGGGGTTAACTCAAACTTTCGTTACTGGGGTGAGGGAATCACTCCTTACATGCAAAAAGCCCAAGCATGTTATCTGTGGGATGTCGATGGAAACCAGTATATCGATTATCGCTTGGGTTTTGGCCCGATCATCTTGGGGCACTCTTATCCCGAAGTGGATGAATTCGTGAAAGAAGAAATTACCCGCGGCACAATGGCTGCCATGACGGTTGAATTAGAAATCGAAGTGGCAGCAATGATGGTCGAGATGTGCCCGGCGGTTGAGATGGTGCGGTTTGCTTGTTCTGGAACTGAAGCGACCATGCATGCCCTGCGCGTAGCGAGAGCCTATACTGGACGAGAGAAGATTTTGAAATTTGAAGGGATGTATCATGGCTTTCAGGATTACACCCTATGGTCAACTTATAGTCCGGCAGAAACCTATGGGAATCGACATAGTCCGATCCCAATCCCAGCCAGCTCTGGGATTCCGCGTTGTATCGGTGATTTAGTGCTTACAGCACCGTTTAATGATTTTGAAGTCTTTGATAAGCTCATGCGCAGTTATGGGGAACAGATCGCAGCGGTGATCGTGGAGCCCTGTATGGGAAATTGCGCTGCTATTGAACCCTTGCCGGGTTTCCTCAATCATATTCGCCAGCGTTGCGACGAATATGGTTGTGTCATGATTTTAGATGAGGTCAAAACTGGCTTTCGCATAGCCAAAGGTGGCGCGCAGGAGTTTTATGGAATTCAACCTGATTTGGCGACTTATGCCAAAGCGCTTGCCAACGGTTATCCTCTTGCGGCGTTCGGCGGAAAGCGCGAAATTATGTCAGTTATCGGCCGTGGAGTTGCCCAAGGCGGCACATTTAACAATAACAAATGCGGCGTCGCTGCGGCCTATGCCACACTGAAAACACTGAACTCGAAACCTGTTCTAAAAGAGATTGAAAAGCGAGGAGAGCGCCTAAAGCGAGGGTTACAAGAGATTTTTGCTAGCCAAGGTATCCCGGTGTGTGTAAATGGATATGGGGCGATGTTTTCCTTCGCTATAGGGGTTGAACAGGTTACCGATCAGAGAAGCTTTAGCAAGAGTGATCAAGCGTATTATTTGCGTTTGATCGAGGCAGCCATTGAACGCGGTGTAATGCCAGACCATGATCCCCGCGAACCTTGGTTCTTATGCTACTCTCATACCGATGAAGTCATCGATCAAACGCTTGATGTGATGGAAGAAGTCATCAAGAAAACCCGCTAAATTAAACCAAGATCTTTAACCGGAGGTATTGTGAGTACTCAAATTTCTGAAGCACAAACCATTGTTGCAAAAAACCGTGAATACACCTTTTTTTCGTGGTCGATTCAAAACACGGTTCAACCTATCCCGATTGTTAAGGGAGAAGGCGTGTATTTTTGGGATGCGGATGGGAAGCGATATTTGGATTTCTCTTCCCAACTGATGAATCTCAACATCGGTCATCAACATCCCAAAGTTATCGAGGCGATTAAGAAACAAGCAGAAACGCTTTGTTTTGCTCATCCTGGCTTTGCTACGATACCGCGTGGTGAGTTGGGTGAAAAAATTGCTGAGGTCACTCCGGGTGACCTCAAAAAGACTTTCTTTTGTCTGGGTGGTGCAGAGGCAAACGAAAATGCGATTAAAATCGCCCGTCACTATACCAGCCGGCAGAAGATTCTCTCACGATACCGCGCTTATCATGGTGCTACCCACGGGGCAATTACCCTGACAGGCGATCCACGGCGTTTGGCTGCAGAACCAGGGATTCCCGGAGTGGTGCATTTCCTCGATCCACATTGTTATCGCTGTCCCTTTGGTTGGACCCGTGAGACGTGCCATCGTGAGTGCATCGCGCATGTTGAGGAGATCATCCAGTATGAAGGCCCTGACCGGATTGCAGCCATCATCATGGAAGGCGTCACCGGATCCAATGGATTGATCGTGCCGCCCGATGATTATTGGCCGAGAATCCGCGAAATCTGCGACAAGTATGACATTTTATTGATCTCTGACGAAGTGATGAGCGGGTGGGGGAGAACCGGTAAATGGTTTGCTGTCGATCATTGGGATGTTGTGCCCGATATGATAACCAGTGCGAAAGGGGTAACTTCAGGGTATGTTCCTTTAGGGGTTGTCGTTGTTCGTCAAAAGATCGCTGATTTCTTCGAAGATAAGATGTTGTGGTGCGGCTTGACTTATAGCGGACATCCGCTTGCCTGTGCAGCCGGGGTTGCAACGATTCAAGTTTACCAAGAAGAACATCTCATCGAAAACGCCTTTGAACTCGGCAAGTATCTCGGAGCGCAATTAGAAGACATCAAAGCGCGCTTCCCGATGGTTGGAGACGTCCGATATATCGGATTATTCTCCACAATTGAACTGGTTGAAGACCGAACAACCAAAAAGCCTCTACCGATACCGCTAATGCAAAAAATCGGGTCAGCCCTAAAGGAGCGAGGCTTATTTACTTACACCATGGCTTCTGCAATGGGCACAATGATCTTCGTTATTCCGCCATTAGTGATTAACAAAGAACAATTGGATGAAGGATTAGGGATCATTCGGGAAGTGTTAGATAAGATAAACCTTCAGTAAGCAATCAACAGGAGCGTTTTTATGGTTGTCCAAGTGCGCAACTACATCGATGGTGAATGGAGAGTTTCCAAAGCGAATGAGTATTGGGGAGTGTATAATCCGGCTACGGCTGAGAAATTGGGGGAAGTGCCGCTCTCAACACCGCAAGAGGTTGATGAAGCAGCTCAAGCGGCACAGAGAGCCTTGAAAATCTGGAGAGAGACACCGCCAGGCGATCGCATTCAATACCTGTTTAAGCTCAAGTTTTTGCTTGAAGAGCATTTTGAAGAGCTATCTCGGCAGATCACAATGGAGTGCGGTAAGACGATTGTTGAAGCGCGAGGGGAGATGCGCCGTGCAATTGAGAATGTTGAAGTTGCCAGTGGCATTCCATCGTTGCTACAGGGGGCTTTTTCCGAAGATATTGCGCCGGGAATCGACGAGTACTTTATCCGTCAACCGGTCGGCGTGGTAGCAATTATCTGTCCGTTCAATTTCCCAGGCATGATTCCCTTTTGGTTTATGCCTTATGCCCTAGCCTGCGGTAATACGGTCATTGTTAAACCTTCTGAGAAAGTCCCGCTGACGATGCAGAAAATCTTTGCGCTGATGGAGCAGTGTGGTTTCCCGAAGGGCGTGATTAATCTCGTTAACGGCGCAAAAGAAACCGTAGATGCCATCTTAGACCACCCATTGATCCGAGCAATTAGTATGGTGGGTTCAACTCCGGTGGCGAGATATATCTATGCTCGAGCAGCCGCAAATGGCAAACGAGCGCAATGTCAGGGAGGTGCCAAGAATATCTCGGTTGTTTTACCGGATGCCGATTTGGAGACTTCGACAAGGGTTTTGGCAGATAGCGCCTTTGGGAGCGCCGGGCAACGCTGTTTAGCGACCTCCATTGTAGCGCCGGTTGGCGAGGTGAAGCGCGATTTTGTCGAAGCGATTTGTGAGATTGCCCGCAATCGTGTGGTCGGTTATGGTTTAGATGAGGGGGTGGAAATGGGCCCGGTTATTACACCCCAGAGCAAGGCGCGCATTGAAGGATTAATTGGCAAAGCAGAAGAGGAAGATGCCACAATTTTAGTGGATGGTCGAGGGACGGTGATCAAAGGGTATGAAAATGGTAATTTTGTGCGGCCAACCGTAATCCTAAATATTCCCCCACAAGGAGAATTATTCCGCACGGAGATTTTTGGTCCGGTTCTGAGCATTATGCCGGTAAACACTATCGAAGAAGCGATCGATTTGGTTAATCTGGGGGACTATGGCAACATGGCATGTTTGTTTACCAAGAGCGGCGAAGCAGCGCGCAAGTTTCGCTATCATGTTCAAGCTGGCAACGTCGGGATTAATATTGGGGTGGCGGCGCCGATGGCCTACTTTCCCTTCAGTGGTTGGAAAGAGAGTTTCTTTGGGGATTTGCACGGGCAAAGCATGGATGCAGTGGAATTTTTTACCCAAAAGAAAGTGGTTATTGAGCGCTGGCCAAAAGAATGGTCGCGAAAATTTTAGAAGGGAGGTGATCCACCCTAAAACGAAGTTCTAACCAATCATGACAAAGGTTGATTAATCTTAATCATCACGGGAGAAGAATTAAACCAAAACGTGGAGGACAGAAATGGAAATACAAGGGTATGAATATGCTGGACTGGTCATTGGGGGGATTGTCGTTCTATTCCTAATTCGTTTGGCAGTTGGGTATTACGCCTCTCGTAAAGTAGAAAATGCTGCGGATTATATCGTTGCCGGACGGCGATTGCCGATCTACCTTGCTTCAGCGTCCATTATGGCAACTTGGTTTGCCGCCGAGACGATGATGGGAGCAAGCTCTACTGCCTATCAATATGGCTTGCAAGGTGTTGTGTTTGATCCCTTTGGCGCTGCAGCCTGTCTGTTTATTTCCGGCTTTTTCTTTATTCGATTGATGCGGCGAGCGCGCTATTTGACGGTGGTTGACTTTTTCGAGCGGCGATTTGGGAAGGAAATGAGCTTTTTGACTTCGCTTGCCCAATTGGCAACCTATTTTGCCTGGACCGGTGCGCAAATTGTCGCTGGCGGGAACATTATCCATGCATTATTAGGCTGGCCAGTCGCCACAGGGATGATCCTGGTGGCAACCATTGTGACCTTCTATACTTTTATGGGAGGAATGTGGGCAGATACTTTGCTTGACTTTATGCAGATGTTCCTCACGGCTGGCGGAGTCACCTTGATCTTCATTGGGGTATTGAATGCAGTAGGTGGTTTTCGCGGCATGGTGGAAGGCGCTGGTTCACTGTACGTCTCCGATCCCTTTACCTTACTTCCGATCAAGGGCGAGGGTTATTTAGGATATACCGGTTATATTGGCATCTTCTACTGGATTGCAGCTTGGTTAGCCATCGGTTTTGGCAGTGTGCCTACCCAAGACCTGATGCAACGGTCTATGGCAGCGAAAAATGAAGCCACCTCGGTGTGGGGTTCCTATATCGCTGGAATCCTCTACCTGACATTTGGGATTATGTCACCCTTAATCGGGATTATGATGTTCAAGCTGAATCCAAACATTGCCCCTGAACAAACCGAATTCCTTTTGGTTACCGCAGCGATGGAACATTTGCATCCCATCCTGACCGCGTTATTCATCGCAGCCCTAGCTTCGGCGTTGATGAGTACATCGGACTCGTCGGTGCTTGCAGGCGCTTCCGTGGTGACGGAAAATATTGTGCCTTTATTTGTCAAGCAAATGGGAGAAAAACAAAAATTGCTCTTGACCCGAATTATGGTGCTGGTCATCGGGTTTATCAGCATTGCCATTGCACTTTGGGCGGGAACAATTTATAAACTGGCAATGGTGGCTTGGTCAATTCTACTAGTTGGATTATTCGCCCCATTCGCCTTTGGGATGTACTGGAAGAAAGCCAATAAATCCGGTGCCATTGCAGCCTTAGTGGGTGGTTTTATCTCTTGGGTGATCTTGGGAATCTTTTACTATCAGACCTCAACCTACGCAATTTGTGAGGCGGACTTCGAATGTGCCTTTTGGGATGCCGTCTATATCAGTTCCTTCCCGGCATTCATTATCTCGGTCATCTTGCAGGTGGTTGTCTCATTGGCAACCCAAAAATCTGATCCGCCGATGCAATTAACCGATGTCGATGGCAATCCATTGGAGTTGAAGCTACAGCTCGGACTGCTGTCGTTGAAACAAGCGATCTGGGGACAACCCGAGGAGGAAATAGAAGCCGGAGCACAAAACCCATAATCGTCAGAGCACAAATTAAGAAAGGAGTATCTCTTATGCCTCAAAATCTGGATCAAGCCCAAGAATATGCTGGCAAATGGTTGGAAATCATTGCAAAAAGCGAGGTGAGCGAATCAGAGGGGAAACAAATCATTGAAGAGAGCTTATACAATTTCGCCGAGCATTTTAACAAGGGTTGGTTGGAGTACCGCAAATCGGTGACTGAAGCAGGAGACTGGGCAGCAACAGAGTGGACGGGCAGTGGTGCCACTTTCCGCGATGTATTAGGCCGCGAATACATTGACTGTCTTGGGGGTTATGGATTGTTTGACTTAGGCTGGGCACACCCGGAGGTTGTGGCTGCTGTACGCAATCAACTCAATCGAACGCCCATGCCCAGCCAAGAACTGATCGACCCGTTACGCGGTGTATTGGCACGCTTAATGGCACAGATCACCCCAGGTGACATTAAGTATAGTTTCTTTTGTGCTAGTGGAACAGAAGCTGTTGAAGGGGCGATTAAGTTAGCCAAGATGTACACCAAGAAAAACGGTTTTATCGTGGCGGTGAAGGCTTTTCATGGCAAGACCATGGGCTCGCTGAGTATGATGGGCAAGGCTGATTATCGACAACCGCCCGGCATCCTTTATGGTGGTCCGGTGTACCATGTTCCATTTGGTGATGCCGATGCCGTCGAACGCCAATTGGATATCTGCAAGAAGGTTGGGATTGATATTGCAGCGGTGCTCTTTGAGCCGATCCAAGGCGAAGCGGGCGCCATTGTGCCTCCCGATGATTTCTGGCCGCGGGTTCGCGAATTGACAAAACATTATGGCGTTTTGTTGATTGCTGATGAAGTGCAAACCGGCATGGGACGTACCGGTAAACTATGGGGGGTAGAGCATTGGAATGTCGTACCAGACATTTTATCTGTAGCAAAATCGCTTGGCGGCGGTGTGATGCCGGTAAGCGCTTTCTGTTCCAACGAGGAAATCTGGCAGTGTATGATGTATCCTAACCCGTTCATCCATACGACCACAACGGGTGGCGGCGCGTTAGCTTGTAGTGCAGCCATTGCCGCAATCCATGTAACCCTGCGCGATCGATTATGGGAACAAGCAGCCGCTAAAGGTGACTACCTCATGCCAAAGTTGCAAGAGTTAGCTGCGAAATACCCTCAAATCTATCACAGCATCACTGGCAAGGGTTTATTAATCGGACAACATTTCCACGATGCAGAGGTGGGTTATAAAGTGGCAGCCGGGCTCTTTAAGCGTGGGGTATTGGTTGCCGGCACCCTAACCAGTGCTCACACGATCCGCATTGAGCCGCCTTTGGTCATTACTTATGAACAGATCGACGAGGTATTGAACCGTCTTTCAGACACCCTTGCTGAGGTGGCAAAGACCATTCACTAAAGAAAATGGTTGTGCAGAGACACAACCATAGTAAATTTGACAACAGATAAGGTTGTGTCTCTGCAAGTGCTATTCAAAGTACTATAGAGAGGAGAGAGGTCATGAAAGTGCTATTAGTTGGCGTTGGAGGAGTTGGTGAAGCTATCGCTGTGATTGCCAAGGCACAACCGTGGGTAGAGCAAGTCGTGCTCTCCGATTACAATACCGAACGACTAAAGGAAGTTCAGGAAAAACTTGGCGATACCCAGCGTTTTCCCGCCGAGTGGGTGGACGCTAGCCATCAAGATAAAATCGAAGAACTGGCAAAGAAATACAAAGTCGATCTGATCATGAATGCCTGCGATCCCTCTTTCAATGTGCCAATTTTCGAGGCAGCTTACCATTATGGCTGTACGTATATGGATATGGCGATGTCCCTATCGGAGCCACATCCGACCGAACCGTATCGAAAATGTGGGGTGAAATTGGGCGATTATCAATTCGAACGGGCGGAGCTTTGGGAAAGAAAAGGACTTTTGGCGATATTAGGTTTAGGGGTTGAGCCGGGCATGGCAGATGTTTTTGCCCGCTATGCGCAGGATTATCTCTTCGATGAAATCGAGGAAATTGGGGTGCGGGATGGAGCAAATCTCGAGGTGCGCGGTTACGAATTTGCCCCCAACTTTTCGATCTGGACAACCATCGAAGAGTGCCTCAACCCACCGGTGATTTGGGAGGCTGACAAAGGGTGGTATACGACGGAGCCGTTCTCTGAACCGGAGGTATTTGAATTCCCCGAAGGGATTGGCAAAATTGAGTGCGTTAATGTGGAACACGAAGAGGTGTTATTAATTCCACGCTGGATCAAATGTAAGCGAGTCACCTTTAAGTATGGCTTGGGCGACCAATTTATCAATGTGCTCAAGACGTTAAAGATGCTGGGGCTGGACAATAAAGAGCCTATCAAGGTCAAAGAGGTGTGGGTCGCCCCGCGCGATGTTGTTGCGGCTTGTTTGCCAGACCCAGCTCATCTGGGAGATAAAATGTTTGGCAAAACCTGCGCTGGCACGTGGGTAAAAGGTACCAAAGATGGAAAACCACGCCAAGTTTATATTTATCAAGTAGCCGATAACGAGGAATGTATGCGTCGTTTGGGCTGTCAAGCCGTGGTTGCTCAAACAGCCTTTAACCCGGTGATTGGTTGGGAACTTCTAGAACATGGAATATGGAAAGGTTCAGGCGTTTTTGGCCCCGAAGCATTTGATCCGATCCCCTTTATGGAAAGAATGGAAAGCTATGGATTTCCGTACAAGATTAAGGAGTATTAGTCACAATTGAAGAGTGCTCGGCTTTAGGAGGAGTGAAATATGAATGGAGACTATGAATATGCGGGAATTGTGATTGGGGGAATTGTGATTATTCTCATTATCCGTATGATCATCGGTTACTGGGCGTCAAAAAAGGTTGAGACCAATGTGGACTATGTGCTGGCGGGAAGAAGGCTACCGGTTTGGATGGCTGCTCCCTCCATTATGGCAACCTGGTTTGCGGCGGAAACCCTAATGGGATCGAGTTCCTTTGCCTACCAATATGGTTTTCAGGGCGTTGTCTTTGATCCGTTTGGGGCGACGATGTGCTTGGTGATTGCCGGCTTTCTGATCGTTCGCATTGCCCGACGAGCGCAATATATCACGATTATGGATTTCTTTCAGCATCGTTACGGGACAGCCATGTCGGTGATTGGTACGGTTACGCAAATCATCACTTATTTTGGCTGGACGGCTGCACAGATCGTTGCCGGCGGTGCAATCTTAGCTGCCCTGCTTGGGTGGCCGCTCTCAGCGGGAATGATTATGGTAGCCGTGGTTGTGACGTTTTATACCCTGCTTGGAGGGCTTTGGGCTGACACGGCCTTGGATTTTATGCAGATGTTTCTGACCTCCTTTGGGCTGGTAATGATCACCATCGGGATTATCAGCCATGTGGGGGGCATTCGAGAATTTTTCGGTTTGGCTGGGGCACAGTATGTCTCTGAACCATTTGCCATCTGGCCAATTGAGGGTGAAGGATACCTTGGTTACACGGGTGGATTAGGCGCTCTTTATTACATAGCGGCTTGGATCGCGCTTGGTTTAGGAGCTATCCCAGCTCAGGATTACTTGCAACGCACCTGTGCTGCGAAAAACGAGAAAGTAGCTGTGCACTCAACTTATTTAGCTGCTGCGCTTTATTTGGGTTTTGGTATCCTATCGCCCTTAATTGGCATGGCTGCCTATGGGGCAATTGGATCGGATGTCGGCGCAGATGAGTCGGAATTTATTTTGGTAACCATGGCAATGAAATTTTTGCCACCTGTGTTGGCTGCAGCTTTCATCGCTGCCCTCGCTTCGGCTCTGATGAGCACCTCGGACAGTTCCTTATTAGCTGGCGCAACGATGTTTACCCAAAATATTGTCAAGGTGTTCAAGCCTGATATGAGCGATAAGACAGAGTTGCTTCTAACTCGCTCATCGCTGTTGGTCAGTGGCTTCTTAAGTCTGCTCATTGCCTTGTTTGCCTCGACTATTTATCGTTTGGCTGTCTTAAGCAACACGAGTATTCTCGTTGGAATGGCTGCCCCATATATTATTGGCATGCATTGGAAAAAAGCCAATCATACCGGGGCACTAGCTTCTTTCTTTAGTGGGGTGATTTCTTGGATCATCTTGACTTTTTATTACTATCCCCAAACCTTACAGGTTTGTGAACTGGATGTTGAATGTGCTACATGGGATGCGATCTACATTGCTTCTACCCCGGCTTTTATACTGTCCGTGGTAGTTTTCATTGTGATTTCTCTCTTGACTCAGAAGTTTGATCCACCAAAACCACTGACGGATATCAATGGAAATCCAGTGGACATGACCAATGCAATCGGTTTTAGAGGATTGTCTGAGAATGAATAGACAGATACAATAGGCCGAAAGAGATCGGTAGAAGTTCATCAAGTGAAGAGTTTAGGAAAGGAGTGAAAAAATGCCTTACGGATACACAGGAAAAATTCTACACGTTGACTTAACCCATCACAAATTAGAAGTTGAAGAACCCCCCGAAGCGTTTTATCGTAAGTATATGGGCGGTTCCGCGATGGGAATGTACTATATATTGAAAAATGTGCCTCCAAAGGCAGATCCCCTTGGCCCAGAGAATGTTTTGACGATTATGCTGAGCGTAACAACCGGAGCGGCAATTTCAGGACAGAGCCGGGTTAATATCAATGCCAAGTCGCCGATGAGTGGGGCAATCGGTGATAGCCAGGGAGGAGGCTTCTTTCCTGCAGAGTTAAAATTTGCCGGTTTCGATGGTATTGTGGTGAGGGGAAAATCGGAAAAGCCGGTTTACCTCTCGATTATCAATGGTAAAGCGGAATTGCACGATGCTACTCATTTGGTGGGCAAATTAACGGGTGAAGCTGAAGCAATCATTCGCGAAGAACTTGGAGAGCCAAAAGCAGAGGTGCTTCAAATCGGTCCTGCTGCCGAGAACGGTGTGCTTTTCTCTAGTGTCGTCAGCATGAGCAATCGAAACAACGGGCGCACAGGAATGGGTTTGGTGATGGCAAGCAAGAATTTGCGCGCGATTGCGGTGCGCGGTACGCAAAAACCAACGATTTTTGATGCGAAAAAATTGGCTGAAATCAATAAGCTTGGTCCCAAATGGATGCCGGAAAATCCGGACGTCGATGGCCTTGGGAAATATGGGACGGCAAGCGTTGTCATGCCACAAAACGCTTGGGGAACACTGCCAACTCGTAATTATAACGAGGGGCAGTTTGAGCTGTGCGAGCAGATCAGCGGTGAGACCATGTATGATACGATTCTAAAGGAGCGCGATACCTGCTATGCCTGTGTCGTGCGTTGTAAGCGGGTAGTAGAAGTAAAGGAAGGCCCCTTAACCGTTGATCCCCTCTATGGCGGCCCGGAATATGAAACGATTAGCACCTTTGGTTCCTATTGTGGAATCGGCGATTTGGTGGTTATCAGCAAAGCGAACGAGATTTGCAACCAATATGGGGTTGATTCAATCACCTGTGGAGCAACCATTGCTTTTGCAATGGAATGCTATGAGAAGGGGATTATCGGGAAAGAACAAACCGGTGGTTTGGAATTGAAATTTGGCAATGCAGAAGCAATGCTCGAGGTATTGCGTCAAATTGTAACCGTGAGCGGCGCGTTAGGCCCAATCCTTTCCCAAGGCTCAGCCCGCGCAGCGAAGATCTGGGGCCCGGCCGCTGAAGAGTGCTTAATCACGGTGAAAAACGAAGAAGCCCCGGCGCATATGCCGCAAGCCAAGAAATCGTTGGCGGTGATCTATGCGGTTAACCCGTTTGGAGCCGACCATCAATCCAGTGAACACGACCCGATGTATGAAGCTGGCACCAGTGAATTGTATCTAAAGCGGTTAGCGGAATTAGACTTAAAAGATCCGCCACCGGAGGGTAGTTTGAATGCCGAAAAGGTGCGCTTTGCTGCGTATAGCCAAATCTTTTACAGTATCTTGGATACCCTTGAGCTATGCCAGTTTGTTTGGGGACCGGCCTGGACGCTTTATGGTCCAACCGAGCTGGTTGAGATGGTGAAAGCGGTTACTGGTTGGGATGTATCGCTGTATGAACTGATGAAAGTGGGGGAACGACGAATTAATATGATGCGTGCTTTTAATATGCGCGAAGGGTTTAGCCGCAAGGACGATACCTTACCCAAGAAATTCTTCAAGCCATTAGTTGGCAGCGGTCCGACAGCCGGTGTGGCGATCGACAAAGAAGAATTCGAAAGGGCTTTGGACCTGTATTATCAAATCATGGGCTGGACTTCTGATGGTTTGCCAACCCGCGCCAATTTTGTCGACTTAGGCGTCGAATGGATCGCGGATCAAATTGGTTTGTAAATCAAACTCAATAAATAGGAGACTTTTATGAATAGATACGAACAAACCCTAAGCCATCTATCACCTGTATGGATGCCTTATACTCACATTGTCTCTGAGAAGGCGGAGGGTTGTTGGGTTTATGATATCAGTGGGGAGAAATATCTTGATTTTACCTGCGGGATTGGTGTAACCAACACGGGACATTGCCACCCAGCGGTTGTGAAAGCGATCCAAGAACAAGCGGCGAAATTTATCCATGCCCAAATGAACTTGGTGAAGCATAAACCCATCATCGAGTTGGTGGAAGAACTGCAAACAATCGTGCCTGAGCAAATTGACTGCTTCTTCTTTACCAACTCGGGTGCCGAAGCAATTGAGGGGGCAATTAAGCTTGCAAGACATGCCACCAAACGAACAAACATTATCGTGTTTCAAGGCAGTTTCCATGGCCGCACGGTGGGCACCATGTCCTTAACCACCTCAAAGACGATCTACCGCGTTGGCTACCAACCGTTGATGGCTGGTGTTTTTGTTGCACCGTATCCTTATGCGTATCGCTATGGCTGGGATGAAGAAACGACTAGTCGCTGGTGTCTCGAAGAGCTTGAGTTCCTCCTGCTCAGCCAGACTGCGCCGGAAGAAACGGCTGCTATCTTGATCGAGCCGGTCTTGGGCGAGGGAGGTTACGTGGTTCCGCCCAAGAGTTTTATGCAGGGGTTACGCAAAATTTGTGACCAGTACGGCATTTTATTGATCTGCGATGAGGTGCAAGCAGGTTTTGGGCGCACCGGAAAATGGTTTTCTTTTCAACACTTTGATATCGTTCCGGATATTATGACCGTCGCAAAGGGATTAGCGTCTGGAATGCCCTTAGCCGGGGTCTTTAGCCGTAAAGAACTGATGGAGAAATGGATTCCGGGCTCACACGGTGGAACCTACGGCGGTAATGCTGTAGCGGCGGCAGCGGCGGTTGCCACCATCCGAGCGATGAAAAGTGAAAAGATGCTCGAGAATGCTGTGGAACGCGGTGCCCAACTAAAGCGAGGCTTGCAACACCTTCAAGAAGAATATCCAGTCATTGGTGATGTACGCGGCCTTGGCTTAATGATCGGCTCGGAATTTCGAACTACAGACCGCAAACCGGATAAGAAAACTGCTAAGGAAGTTGTGCATGCCTGCTTAGACCGCAAACTGATGCTCCTAACCTGCGGCACCTGGGATAACACCATTCGTTGGATTCCACCATTAATTGTTTCTAAGGAGGAGATTGACCTCGCTTTGTCTGTCTTTGAAGAGTCCCTAAGAGAGGTGGTCAAATAAAACCATCCTTCTCTTGGACTTAAGTGATCCAGAAACACACTGCCTTCTTTCCTCGTTTTTGGAAAGAAGGCAGTGTCCTAGAGCATCTCTTTAGGATAGAGCCGTGTCCAACGATCAACTTTGGCTACCGTATGGAAAAAAACAGGTAAAGGTAGAAGTTCCGCAAAAGAACTTACTGGGGGTCTATTACCCCAAACAAATCTTCGATGAGATTGACGAGGAAAAGACTCTACACAAAGCCATGCAAAATCCAATCGGTAGCCCGAGATTGCGTGATATTCTAAAGCCTGGACAACAGATTGCGATCGTTACCAGCGACCTAACTCGCCCAACCCCTTCGGAAAAGATGCTCCATGTCATCGTGGAGGAATTGGAGGCAGCAGGAATACCAGATAAAGATGTTTTTATTGTCTTCGCGCTTGGTATTCATCGCCCGATGACAGAAGAGGAAATGCGTTTGGCAATTTCACCTGCATTGTTTCATCGCTTTCGTACGATCAACCACAATCCCGAGGATGTTGTCCGCCTTGGGGTCACTAGCAGGGGGACTCCGGTCGACATCTTCCGCCCCCTTGTTGAAGCAGACATACGCATTTGTCTGGGCAATATTGAGTTTCATTATTTTGCGGGCTTTTCGGGCGGAGCCAAGGCGATTTTGCCCGGTTGTGCTTCGCGCGAAGCCATCTATGCTAATCATCGCTGGATGGTATCTCCAGAGGCATCGGCGATGAGAATTGAGGGAAACCCCGTGCGGGAGGATTTAGAAGAAGGGGTGGCGATGTTAGGGGTAGATTTTATCCTGAATGTGATTGTCGATAGCCAGCATCGGATTGTGTCAGCTTTTGCTGGAGATGTCATCGCTGCTCATCGGGCTGGGTGTCAGTTAGTGATTGAACGCGGTGCTGTGGATATTTCTCAACGCGGCGACATTGTCGTTGCATCTCCGGGAGGCTTCCCTAAGGATATTAACTTGTTACAATCCAACAAAGCTCTGCAGTCTGCCAAGGATTTTGTCCGTGAAAACGGCATCCTGATTTTAGTGGCAGAATGCACTGAGGGCTTTGGCAACGCAGTGATGGAACAATGGATGAAAGAGATTGCACCACAAGAAGCGATTCGCAGGATCGGTGAAAAGTTTGTTCAGGGGGGGCATATTGCGGCTGCAATTGCGTTGATTGAGCAAAAAGCGCGCATTTTTTGCGTTTCTTCTTTTGACGAACGCACGGTGAGGCAAATCCGATGGCAGCCGTTTCCATCTGTCCAAGCTGCTGTCGATCATGCATTTGAAGTGCTTGGCAAGGATGCGAAGGTGATTGTCTTACCTGAAGCAACTTCTCTCATTGCTAGGGTTTCGGGATAAAATTATGACTGTAAGAACACGGAGGTATTCAATGAACGTTTGGAGAATTGATTTAGCAAACCAGAAATTTTCATTAGAAGAAGTTCCTGCTCATTGGGAGCAAATCGGTGGTCGAGCGCTAATTGCCCAAGTGTTGTTGGATGAAGTCAACCCTTTGTGCGATCCTTTAGGCCCTTATAACAAGTTGATCTTAGCACCGGGATTGCTTGTAGGACATATGCTTTCCAGTTGTGATCGCATCTCTTTTGGCGGCAAGAGCCCCTTAACAGGCGGTGTCAAGGAGTCGAACGCTGGGGGAACAACCGGGCTAAAACTGGTCTATCTAGGCATCAAAACCTTGTTGTTGGAAAACGCACCGCAAGATGATCGATGGTGGGTGATTTATTTGAACAAGGATGGGGCAAAATTTGAGTCGGCACAAGATATCGTTGGGTTAGGGGTTTATGCCACAGCAGAGAAGCTGTTGGAACGGTATGGAAAGGATGTTGCCATTGCCCTGATCGGACCTGCGGGAGAGCGTCTTCAGCTCGCAGCCGGCATCCAAAATCTTGATAAGGATCGCGTACCTTCGCGCATCGCTGCAAGGGGTGGATTAGGTGCGTTGATGGGTTCAAAGCATGTCAAGGCGATTGTCATCGATGCTAAAGAGGGTGTCAAGCCGGAGATCAAAGATTTGGAGAGTTTTAAGGCTGCTCAAAAGCGTTTCACCAAATCCTTAATGGATCACCCTCAGACCAAAATTTATGCCGATTACGGCACCAATGCTATGCCGGGCATGTCGGATGGTTTTGGAGGGATGCCAACGCGCAACTTTTCAGCCGGACATTTTGAGGGACTGGAACGAATTCGCGGTGAGACGATGCGCGAATTCCTATTACAGCGCGGTGGCGAGGCCCAAACGACCCATGCCTGTATGCCGGGTTGCACCATTCGATGCTCCAATGTCTATGCTGATGAAAAGGGCAAAGCCATCGTCTCACCGTTGGAATATGAAACGGTTGGCTTGTTGGGTCCTAATCTGGGCATTGACGATCTGGATATGATCGCAAGGATGAATTATGAGATCAATGATTTAGGTTTGGATACCATTGATATTGGTGCAGCTCTAGGAGTAGCAGCCGAGGCTGGACTGATGGAATTTGGAGACGCCAAGCGCGCCATGGAGTTGATTCAAGAGATTCGCAAAGGGACGGTTTTGGGTAGGGTCTTAGGCAATGGAGCGGCGGTTACCGGACGGGCTTTAAATGTGCGGCGAGTGCCGGTAGTTAAGGGTCAAGCGATGAGCGCTTATGAGCCGCGGGCGATCAAAGGTACGGGTGTCACCTACGCTACATCCCCACAAGGCGCTGATCACACAGCAGGCTTGACCATTCGGGCTAAGATCGATCACCTTGACCCGAAAGTACAAGCTGAGGTGTCGCGAACGGTGCAGATTAATATGGCGGGGTATGATTCGCTTGGTGCTTGTGTATTTGCTGGCAACGGCTTTGCTGGTGTGCCCGAGACGATTAAACAGCTCATTGAGGCCCGTTATGGATGGGAGGTTGCAGAAAACTTCTTGCAGGAATTAGGCAAAAAAGCCATCAAGTTAGAGCGTGAATTCAACCGCCGGGCCGGATTCACTGCAGCGGATGATCGCTTACCCGAGTTCATGACCTATGAACCGTTGCCGCCCAATCATTCTGTGTTTGATGTTTCCGAACAGGATCTTGATCATATTTTTGATAACCTGTAAATTGCTTGCAAAAAGTGAGTGAGGTCGAAGTTACTTTTCAACTGCATACCATCTTGCAGGTTCAGACTCCCAATGGCCGCATCACGGCTTTGCGTCATCGAATGGTGAATGGGCAGTCTATCGAAGATGCCTTGCAGGATTTAGGAATACAAATTAGTCCAGAGGAAACGCTGATCGTGGTCAACCGCCAAAATGTGGGAGTGGACTATCAACCCAAAGATGGGGATGTGATTCACTTGATCCCGGCTATTGCAGGTGGATAAGCCTCGAGCCCCTAAGGCGATCCCTTAGGGGCTTTCAATCTCCTCTTGCTCTTCGAATAAAATGCGCTCATACCAATAGCTAAGCAAAGCGGAGGCTGGTTTGCCGTGGATGGACGTCGAGCCATCTAAGAGGCTTGCTGGAGGATAAAAGCCGCGCGAGACAAAGCCACTGACCCAACGACGCGGATTGATCGAGGATAACATCACATTATAAGCCACGACTTGTGTTTGAAGATCGACATACGGTTCTACACCCGAGGCAACAGGCTGAGCCAGTTGATCCCATTCTTTGCAATGACTGGCAGGTGCAACTTCGCATCCGAGAATGGCGTCTGGTGTTGCAGGATAAGCTATACCGAGTAGGATAGTCTTTCTAAATTTATCCCGCAAAGAACCTCCAACGGTATCTAAGCGGTTTTCGGCAATTTTGACCATCTCCTCGGGGGTTGGGTTGGGGTTGTCTGCGCTAACTAGCGGCTCAGACCAGAGAAGATAGATGGCATCAACGGCATCCAGAAAGGCTGGCGGGTCTTGTTCGGCTTGACGAACGGTAACTGCCCATAAGATTGGTCCATTGAAGCGACTGCGCAGTTCTTGGATTAGCAATCGCCAACGGGTTTCAGCATCGCCTGGTACCAGCGAAGGAGAGCCATCTGAAAGAATCCCATTTGGGTATGCAGGGGTTAACCACTCGCCTCCGAAAATTAAGGCATTTGCATTGGACTTTGAGGCAAGATCAGCATGATACAAGGCAAAGTTGCGATAGCGTTCGAACCAAACCTGCCACCAGGGGAAATCCCGTGTTGCGGTTTGCCACCATTCAGATTGATCTTGCCAAAAGCGGGGTTGGGGAAAAAGGGCAACGTTCAAACCGCGTTCGGTGATCTGGCGTATCCAAGGAGTCATGTCCAGCCATAGGGGGTCTGAGCCGGGCACTAACTCCAAAATCGGAGGGGATAGCCGTGTGAAGGTCCAGGTTGGCGTTAGAATTAACCAGTTGGCATTCAATTGTTGAATTTCATCGAGAATATACGCATATTGGGCATTGTAGGAGGGATGGTAGATGGGTTGCACCTCGATACCCGCTAAAAAGCCATCTTCACGAGCTTGAACGTCTGCAGTAGCGATCGGTTGTTGTTGCGCTTGTTCAAACCAAGCCCAATTTGGGACCGTTTCTTTGATCGATTGCGCAAATAAGCTTGTAGAGAGGGGCAAGCCACTGTTTTCTTGTCCTTGTGTTTCGATTGAGTCGGCTTGTCCACATTGATCATTGCGGCAAAAGCGATAGTGGAGTTGGTCGACAAACATTAATGGGCTATTGAGGATGAACCCCCAGCGTTTATTACCCAATTTCCACATGGGAATAGGCTCGGTCCAGCCGTAGATCGGTTTGAGTTGGATTGAGACAAAGTCAACATTTGGGGTGTTATCGGGAACTGTAATGTCAAATGTGATCGGTGCCGAGTTCGTGATTGTCCAATTTGAAATTGTATCCTCGATTAGAGTATCTTCTTCAGGGACGACAAATTGTCGAACAACCGGTAGTCCTTGCTGGTCAATCTCTGTGTTCCACAGTCCATCACCAAGGGTATAAAGATAGTGAAGATCTGCACCGGCTGGTAGGGCAATGGTTAGCGAATAGCGACCGTCTGGGAGGAGAGAGAGAACTGGCATCCGTGATGCTATTGTACTAACTCCACCTCGCAAATCAGCAAAAGTATTTCCAAGTTGATAAAGATTACCGGCTAAGCGCAGTGGTACGGCGGGGATGGTGTTGGGCGGGGCTTTGACGGTAAACACAACTCCGACCAATTTGGCAGGCTGCATTTGAATTGTGGCTGGGGTGGTTGAGTCTGCTGCCACCCGAGCACCTTGTTGGAAGGTTTGGTATTGTCCATCTAGGGAATAGGCAACCAAATTATGAATTCCAGGTAGTAAGCCCTCAATTAAAAAGGATCCATCGGATGAGGTTAAGGTCTGAACACCAGCGCAAACGATCAAGATGTTTGGGATCGGTTGCTGATCCGTAGCACTTAATACCACCCCACTAATTCGCCCGGTAGTTCCTATAAAAGGGGTATCTGTCCAACGGCTGACAACGTCCTCGACGGTGATGTCGCCGGTCACATGGATCATGCGGTAGCGAACCTGGCGTCCATCGGAAGTGTGCTCTTGAATTTCGGTGTCCGTTGCTAACCGGATATATCGATATTTCACCACACTGCCTAGCGGCACTTCCATCTGGTAGGAGAAATACTGTGGGCTTTCTGGTTGCATGAGATAACGTTGCGGGTTGAAGGCCAACCCGGTCACCTCTTCCATTACCTTAAGCCCAATGCTTTGATTCGCAGGGGTATTTGTAGGGACTTGAACTCGAAAGGTGACTTTGGCGACAGGACGATTCCCGTCAGTGCTATTGGAGGGTAGCAAGGGGAGACTTGGTGTAGAAGACAACACTTGGGAAAGGTCGAAGTTCACTAAGGTGCAGCCATAGAGCAAAGTTGCTAAGGCAAGCAGTAAGAGAATTCGATGAAGTATTTCGTTTTTTGAAAGCTTCATTTAAATCGTTTCCGCAATGGAGATTTTCGATCGGGGCAAATTCCCCCGATCCGCTAACTCTTAAGATATTTCGTCAAGAGGGCGAAGAATACAAGTGTTTAACCAAAGAATGAATTTATTGTGACTCCTAACCGAATGGTTTAAAGGCGCAAATGTCTAAAATTGAGCCTGAACGCTCTGCCGTTGGTTTTAATACGGCTGCAACCTTCATGCCAATAAACACTTGGTGCGGCGGGATGCCTTCGATTTTGTGAATGATACCACCATCGGCGATTTTGATGAAAGCAATCACTTGGGGAGCATTGCTAAGGGAACCATCTAAATTTCTATAAGAGATTGTGTAGGTGTAAATTTCACCATGAAGACCAACATCAACGAATTCTTGCAATTCTGTAAGACATTGGGGGCAGAAAAGAGTCGGCGGTACATAGGTTTTGGAACACCTTGAACAGCGGATGCCTAAAATTTTCCCTTCATCTCTCAACGCAATAAAGAACCTTTCCAGTGCAATGCCGGCTGTGTACCGACTGGTTACCGGTAGGTCTCCATGCCATTGGGTCGGGGATTCAAAATTTATGCTAAAGGGTGAGAACATGTTTCCCTCCTATAGCTTACGGAAATAGAGGATATCGGTGATACTGCCACAGCGTTCTGCGGCTGGTTTCCAAACCGCTTGCACTCGCATACCTATATGGACTTCTGTGGGAGAGATTTCGCCGATTTTATGGAGAAATCCATGACCGGGCGAGGCGCCATCGATCTCAATCACTGCTGGGATTTCAGGTTCGCTGATACGCTTTACGTCCCAAGTGACGTAACAGAGCGAGAAGGTATTGACCCGCCCGGTATCGGCAAGTTGAACCAATCGCCGCATCGGACGAAAGCACCATTCGCAGACAATGCGGGGTGGGGTAACGATTTTTCGACAGGTAGCACAATATGAACCGAGGATGACCCCTCCTTTTAGACCACCTAGAAACGCTCCAATGGCTATCCCGGTATCCCAAGCATACCTTGCATCGAGCTTGTCATGACGAAAAAGCACCTTGCCATTGCTGAAATCATCTTCCGTGAGCGAAACGACAGGAACATACGGATTTGAATTCATCTTTACTCTCCCTTTGGGTGGATTTGACTATCGTCCCAGGATGATTACGGTACCAACTT
Source organism: Anaerolineae bacterium (assembly GCA_003130835.1). GTDB lineage: Bacteria > Chloroflexota > Anaerolineae > Anaerolineales > UBA4823 > NAK19. Next base: position 35,190 of record QEXX01000002.1, read on the forward strand.
GCATCAAGTCTCCCCAAGCCTGAGCTAACCCTCGCTTGGGATTGCCGGGCACTTGACGTTTTCCAGCTTCGCCGCGTAATTGCCAAAAGAGTTCGGCAACCTTCATAAGCCCGGCGGCGGCGATGGGATTACCGACCCCTAAGAGCCCGCCAGATGGGCAGATCGGTAGATTTCCGCTTCTTTCCGCATCGCCATTAAGGTACAACTCAATCGCTTTGCCCCGTTCTGCTAATTGAAGTCCTTCGAGATGATGAAGAGCTTTGTAATCGAAGGGATCATAGGGTTCGGCAATATGAATTTCTTTACGTGGTTCTTTGATGCCTGCCATTTCATAAGCCATTTTAGCAGCCATCTCGACATAACGGGGGTAAGCCAAATCTCGGTTGGTCCAATAGGCTGTATCTAGACACCAACCTACACCCTCGATCCAAACGGGTTTATCGGTGATTCGGCGCGCAACGTGCTCAGCAGCCAAGACCAGCGCAACAGCGCCATCGGAGACTGGACTCACATCTAGCCGCTGCACAGGCCAAGCTAACGTTTCAGATTGCAAAACATCCTCCACGGTGATATTCGGATCGCCAAGCAAAGCACACGGATGATCAGCAGCATTGCGTTTATGCAAGACCGAAACGCGGGCAATGTCGGCTTTGGATAGCCCATAAGTGGTCATATAGCGGTTCATTTCCAGGGCAAAGATCCACAATAAGTTGGGTTTCAGCGGCCGTTCAATCGTATGATCGAAAATGGTTAAGAATGCTGCCTGAGCATGGGGGTAATAAGAAGACATTTTTTCTTCAGCCACGACCAAGACGACATCAAATAAACCACTGGCAACATGATACCAACCTTGAATAGGTACAAAAACCCCTGTTCCACCACCGACATAAGAGCGTAGGTATGGTTTGCGAAACGCGCCGGCAGCCTGACTTAGATATTCGCCATTCATATGGATACCATCAAATGAATCGGGGGCAGTACCAAGACAGACTGCGTCAATATCCATCAGAGTTAATTCACACGAATCCAGTGCGACTCGGACAGCTTTGAAAGCCAGTTCTTGGGGTGTCTCTTTGGCGCGACGCACAAAATGCGTCATCCCTGCGCCTACAACGGCGACTTTTCGTAGACTCATCCCTATTCCTCCTCGCTCATGAACTTGCTAGGATGACAACAGCAGCGCTACTAGTTGGTATTCCACGCCAGCTTTGCACGAGGCCAATATGCGGAAAGGATAGCTGCCGTTTGCCTGCTTGCCCGCGTAACTGTAAAACGGCTTCAACCAGTTTTGCCAATCCGTTTGCTTCGAGTAGATTGCCCATTCCAAGACTGCCGCCAGAGAGATTGATCGGCAGTTGGCCTGTTGAGTGGAATTTACCCATCTTGAGTGCGTCAGGAAGTTCGTGTTTAGAAATCAAGCCTAGAGCGACAAGGCTCATCAATTCTCGATAGGCATACAAATCATCGACTTCAGCAAAGTCAATTTTTTTCGATGGAGTTTGGATTTGAGCCTGGTGGTATGCCATTTGTGCTGCTTTGGTTACATAGGGTAAGTGTCCCCAATCGCGATACTCTAGATTGTACATGTCATTACACCAACCTACTCCAAGAATCCAAATGGGTTCTACCGTTAAAGACTCAGCAATCTCTCTACTCGCAAGCACGACCACAATTGCGCCATCGGCTGGTTGGGCGATGTGGCTTTCCAGCAAAGGGTATGCAACTGGCTGGCAGTCTTGAATTTCTTCAAGGCGGTAGTCGAAACCATAAGGTGCACTAGGGTTCTCCAGCGCATTGCGCCGATTTTTTTGGACAACCAGCGCGCAGTCTTCTGGGGTGATGTGTGCCTCGTGTAGAAAACGAGCCATTTCTAAGCCGGCGATAAAGTCGGGGTGAAATTCAAAAGGTCGATTCAGCATCGGATCCAGGGCATAATGAGTGATTTGTGATAAGGTCTTAATGTTGGAGGCTTTGGAATGAGCTTCAACCGCTGCGATTTTGCAAATTCCGCTGCGGATCATCAAATATGCGGTGATCAACCCATGCAGACCATCGCCGGTTATGGTATGCATGGGTTTGAGAACTGCCCCTAATTGATCGGGAGTGTATTCATCAAAAATACTTGTTCCTTCGATAAAGTCTTCGGCTACGGTCACAAAGCTTTGAATATCCTTGCGAGGGTCAACGTTGGCGTTATGATAGGCTTTCTGTGCAGCTTGATAGATCAATTCTTTGTAGGAATAATGGGGTGTTGTCGGTTGGAAACCCTCCCAGCCTACACCGACAATCGCTACTTCTCGTTCCATGTTTCCTCCTGCTTTTAGAGTTTTAAGAGCTGAACGAGGCTGGCTTGAAAGGATAATGAGAAGAGCAATCCTAGCAGCGCTAGAGCTATATCTAATTGAATTATAACTTCGTTATCAAAGGAGGAAAAGCGAATCTGGATTAAGCTTCAGCTTGTTTGCGACGAGTTCTTTCAGCGAGACTGGCTAAGCCAATGCTGATAAAGTAGAGGGCAATCATGGGCAGCATGACCAAACTCATGTTGATCGGATCAACCGTAGGGGTAATGGTTGCTGCTAAAATGGCGATAATCACGACTGCCAAACGCCATTGGTCGAGCAGGGCTTTAGCGCGCACGATACCTACGAGGGCAAGAAAATAAATGATCAGAGGAAATTCAAAAGCTAAACCGATCCAGAATAGAACGGTTGTAACAAATTGGACATAGCTTGAAGGTCTCACTTCGGTGCGGATGCCCATCACCTGGGTCAGCCAGGGGATGCCGACGGGTAGAAGGATAAAATAAGCAAAAGCCATCCCACTAAAAAAAAGGGCTGTGGCAACCGGAATCGTCAATAAGCTGCCCAGACGGGTGCGTTTTTTTAACCCCGGCGCAACAAACAGCCATAATTCAAAGATAATATATGGGAGCGCAATTGTGAAGCCACTGAGGAGAGCAACACGCATAAAGACGCCAATTGGTTCGGTGACGTCAATGGCAACCAGTTTTTGCAAGCCTCCCACCGGTTTTGCTAGGAAGTCAATAATTTGAGCGGTGTAGATAAAAGAAATCGATGTGGTGATCACCAGAAAGACTAAGGCACGAAAAATGTGTCTGCGTAAGTCATTGATATGCTCAAAAAGACCGCTAGGGTTTTGGATGGTTTTGGCTAGGGTATCTTCAATGGGTAGGTCTTCTTCCTCTTCAGTTAATAGAAAGTGAATCGTTTGAAAAGTATTCTTCCACCAACGCAAAAGTTGACGGACGATCCAACGCAGGATAAGGAATGGTAACTTGATTAGAAACCAGATGTTTTCGAGGAGTTTCCGCATAGATTCATCTAGCTCGAGGATAGTTCAGTTTGGGATGGCGGATTCTCTTCTTTGTTAGAGGAGGAGCCCAGTTTCGGTGTGGGTGGTTGAAGCCAATCCGAAAGATCCTGGTTGGTTTGAGTTAGCGTCGTTTGGAATTCTTCTAGGTTGATTTGCTGCTGAATGGTTTGCGCAGTCGGTAAGTCCTTCAGGGCTTCTTCTAAATTAGCTTCGCGCATCAAGTAAGTAGGTAACTGGCGCAGTTCTTGGGCGGTGCGTTGCACCGATTTCCACGTAGAAGAGCGAACCAGTTTATTCAGAAAACGCCCAATTGTCCGCCCGGTCTTAACCATATCCTGAGGCCCAAGCACGATCAGAGCGATCAGAAGGATAAAAAAGAGCTCGAGGGGTCCAATACTGAAAATTTCCATAACTATTCTCGATGAATCTACGCCGATTGGCTTTCAGATAATAAAGCAATCGCTTTTCTCAACGCTTGTTGAATCTCGTTTTTTCGTGGAGCTAGGCTTCCCAAAACGCCATTGATAAAACGAGGCGAACTTTCCGATCCAAATTCCTTGGCTAATTCAACCGCTTCGTTAATGACAACTTTGAGCGGGGTTTTTCCATATACTGCCATTTCCCATAAGGCAATGCGTAAGATATTGCGATCAATCGTAGCAATTTGATCCAGCGGCCATTCGGGAGCATGCTCGGCTAAAAAATCATCTAGAAGCTCCAATAGGGGAGAAACGCCGCTGATGATTTGGTAGGCGAATTCCGCTTGCTTTTGATCTAATTTTTCTTCTTCGAGCCGATTTTTCCAAACCCACTCAAATGGGTGACCAGTGAGATCAATCTCGTACAGCGCCTGCAAGGCAATGCTGCGCGCTTTTGTACGGGGTTTCATCTTTGCTTGTCCCTATGGGTTGGTATCGTAATCGATATCCTCAACATGAACATTAATTTTACCGACGTTCATGCCTACAAGGTCTGTTATGGCACGATAGACTTGTTGTTGGATGTTACGGCTGACCTCCCGGATGTTGACATTACTCTTTAGAATGACATAGAGATTTACGTACACCGTATCTCCTTCGATATCGATTTCTACGCCATCTTGAACCGACTTCTTTAGAAATCGACCGAATAAGATTGGAGAGGTTGCCATACGACTAACCCCTTCAATCGAGAGGCAACTTAAACGCGCAATTGACTTAAGCACGTCAGGCGCTATGGTTGTAATTCCGTCTCCACTCATCCCAACTCCTTTCTCACCCTTACATCATTGCCATACCACCATCAACACCAAGCACTTGTCCAGTGATATACGCAGCTTGATCAGAAGCTAAAAAGGCTGCTGCGTAGGCAACTTCTTCCGGTTGTCCCTTTCTGCCAAGTGGAATTAATTTGAGAATACCTTCTTTCATTTCGTCAGGAACATTTTCCCAAATATCGGTTTCGATATAACCGGCTGCAATCGCATTGACGGTGATATTCCGCGAGGCGACCTCACGGGCAAGTGCTTTTGTAAAACCAATTTGTCCGGCTTTTGATGCCGAATAATTACATTGACCAGCATTCCCCATTTGACCGGAAATTGAAGTGATATTGATAATCCGCCCGTACTTTTGACGCATCATATAGCGGACGGCTGCCTTAGAGCAATTAAAGGTGCCTTTGAGGTTGGTTGCTTGAACGATATCCCAATCCTCTTCACTCATCATCATAATCAGGGTGTCTCGAGTAATGCCGGCATTGTTGACTAAGATGTCGATTTTGCCAAATTGCTCAACACAACGCTTGATCAAGGCTTGGGCTTGGTCAAATTGCGAGATGTCAGCTTGATAGACTATCCCATCGCTGCCGCAGGCTCTAATCTGTTCGAGCACGTGTAAAGCAGCTTCTTCATGGTTGCGATAATTAATGACCACTTTAGCGCCTCGCTTGGCAAATTCAATGGCAATGGCCTTACCGATGCCACGTGAAGCGCCGGTTACAACTGCTACACGATTGGATAATGGCAAGGAAAGTGTACCTTCCATGAAAACCCTATTCTATAAGACTCTGAAACCTTGAGCTGATTATACCGCAGAAAATTTCGCAAAATCTTCCGCTGTTCCAAGTGCGTAGGTTTGCACATTTGGGTCGATTCGCTTGATCAAACCACTTAAAACAGACCCACTGCCTAATTCAATAAAACACTGCACACCGTTTTCGATCATATAACGAACCGAATCGGTCCAATAAACCGGTGAAGTAAGCTGAGCCTTTATATCATCCTTTAATTGTTCTTTGGTTGACATAGCTGTATGGCAGACGTTCCCAACTAGCGGGACTTTGGGGTCTTCAAAGGGGATGCGATCGACAATCTTGGAGAATTCTACTTGGGCAGGAGCCATCAATTGTGAATGGGCAGCAATGCTTACAGCCAATTTAATAGCCTTTTTTGCTCCTCTGGAGAGAGCAAGCTCACTAGCTTTTGTGACACCTTGATGAGAACCGGAAATGACGATCTGACCAGGGCAGTTATCATTTGCCACTTGGACAAGATCTCCTTGAGCGGCTACTTGCTGGCAAATTTCATGAAGCGGTTCAGCATCTAAGCCCAAGATGGCAGCCATGCCACCGGGGTTTTGTTCACCGCTTTCTTTCATGAGACGCCCACGATGAGCAGCGAGGGTCAACCCGTCTTCAAAAGAGACTGCTTCACAGGCAGCTAAAGCGGTGATCTGTCCCATCGAATGTCCAGCGAAAAAAAGCGGGTTCAGATCCGGGAAAAGCATTTTGAAAACACGCCAAGCAGCGATAGAATGGGTATAAAGTGCTGGTTGGGTGTAATAGGTGTCGTTTAATTTTTCAAGCGGCCCTTGCCAGCAAATTTCGCTTAAGGGATAACCCAATTGAGCGTCGGCCTGGATAAAAGTTTCTTGAGCAACTTCGAATTCGTTAGCGAGCGTAGCCCCCATACCAAGCTGTTGGGAGCCCTGCCCCGGAAAAAGGATGGCAATTTGTCCTAGCGCGCGCATCGTCACCTCTAAATACAGGTCGAGCCGTGATATTCACGGCCCGCCTCATTTATTTCTTCTTCTCTTCGACAGTGATCACTTCCCTGCCTTGATAGTGGCCACATGCAGGACAAACGGTATGAGGCAAACGCATGGCGCCGCAGTTGCTGCATTGAACAAATTGACGAGGTTTCAAGGCATCATGCGCACGTCGCCGATCGCGGCGGCCTTTCGATAATTTTCTTTTTGGTTGTGGAGGCATTGGACCATACTCCTCTCTTGTCTAATTTTTAAACCACACGAATGCCTGCCCAATTTGGGCAGGCAATGGAATTATAAGGGATTTTCCACTCATGTGTCAAGAAGGTTTAATGGTCTTTGCCAAGATATGTTCTATTTCTTCTTTACCAGAGGATCGAGGCAAGTTCTTGGCGGTAGGCTCGCGTTTCTGGCTCGGCGTCGCCTAATAAATCCAAAATTTCTACGATGATTTCCTTAAGTTTACCGTTGTGGAAAGTTTTATTTTGCCTAAGGATATCCAGCATCCCATCTAAAGCGGCAAAGTAGTTGCCTTTGTGAATTAGACGGAGGCTATGATGATAAGCTGCTTCAAGTTCATCGTCAGGGAAGGGACTATTTTCCGCTTTTAGGATTTCCTGAATTAGGTATCTTAACCTTTCTGCAGCTGAATATTCTTTACTGGGAGGAAAATCTTCCAGCCATGATTGGGCTTCCGAAAATTTTTGAAGGCGGAAAAGGCTTTTTGCTAAACCAAGGCGAGCCACTGGATGCCGATCCTCAATCTGAAGGGCTTGACGGAAGGCGTTTTCTGCTTCTTCCCAATCTCCTTCTTGGTAAAAGTGATGCCCTTTCTCAATCCACAGTTCGCTGGGCTGAGGCATCAGGCTCTGAATAAACTCACGCACTTTTGCTTCTGGCAAAAGGCCAACAAATTCATTGACCACTTGACCGTTCTTAATTCCCTTGACATGGGGGATACTATGTACCCCCATGCGGACAGCTAAATTGCTGTTTTGATCAACATTGATTTTCGCCAACCGAAAAGCGCCATTTGCTTCGATGGCTATCTTTTCGAGAATTGGGGTGAGCATTTTGCAAGGATGACACCAGTTTGCCCAGAAGTCAATCACCACTGGGTTTTGAAATGAGTATTCTAGTACTTGGTGTTGAAAGTCTATTTCATTAACGTCAAGAATGTTGTCGTTCATCCTACTTCAACCCTATTCTTGATCTGTGGACATCCCAGGTTGGATAATTTCGACGACTTCGCCGTGTAGGTTTATTATAATCTTAAAACCGGTCATCCCTAGGTAGGCGCGAGTTTCTTCTGGAATGCCCGTTAGTAGGAGTAAAGGAAATTGTTGTGAGATGTTTTTGAGTTGATTGGCAATGAGGGCTTTGGAAAAAGGGTCATCTTGACCGAGCATTTTAGCAGCTTGTTCGCTGATAATTTCTTCATGTCCTTCTATTTGCTTAATGATTGAATCAAATACTTGCCGATCGACTTCGATGGCGGGGATATGACGCCGAAAGCCTTGATCGTTGACCACATAACAGGGTTCGTGTCCGACATAAACCGCTTCAACGGGCCGATCTTGTTCGTCAAAAATTAACCCTGCAAACAGGTGCTTTTGGGAGGGTAAGTTCGTATCACTCATGGATAAATACCACCGTTCCAATACTTGCAAAGTCAAACAGCCAAGCAGCATCCGCAATGGAATAATTGACGCAACCGTGGCTCATCGGGACACCAAAATTTTGGTGCCAGTAGGTACCATGCAATCCGTACCCTTTGTAAAAGTACATTACATAAGGGACATTTGGCAAAAAATAATCAGGCCCGGACATGTTGGCATAGCGATACTTGACATAGATACGATAGACACCCGTGACGGTAGGATGTTGCCAAGTTCCCGTTGAAACGAGGAATGATCGCACCCAAGTCCTACCAATGTAGGCATGAGAAGTCTGGGAACTTAGGTCGACCTCGATCCAAGGGTCATTTTCTCCAACTCCTTTGGGTAAAAACGTAGCTGAGCCCCCACTTGGTTGCACAGGTTGTTTGTTTTGAGAAGGGTTTTTTTTCTTTTTCTTCTTATTTGCCTTTGCAGTGGGTGTCGGAGCAGGCGTTGGAGTTTCAGTGGCAGTTGGCTGAAGCGTGAAGGTAGGAGTTGGCGGTGGGAGTTCGGTGGATGTTGGTGTTGGCGTTGCGGTTGGCGATTGGGTTGCAGAGGGGGTGAAGGTTGGAGATGCGACTTCGGTTGGTGTTTCTGAAGGCTGGAGATTGGTTTGAAATGGAAGTTGGGCAGCCGCAGGGCGAATTGCCGAAAAAACTGCCCAAATCGGTAGCGGCAATGCCATCATGAGGATACAACTTAGGGAAACCAGGAGCATACTGGAAAGGGAAAGGAATTTTGGTTTCCGTTTAGTTGAAGTTTGCGAGGCTCGTTTCGGAAGCCGCATTGGTTGTGTTGCCGCTGGGGATGGACGGAGGCTTGGGGAGGTTTGAGAGAGAAACCATTCCAATCCCTTTTGGGCGGTGGGGTTTTGCGGATTGATTTGTAAGGCGCGTTGCAAGTGTTTAATGGCTGCTGATGGTGAGTCGCAAGCTGCCAGGAGCAACCATGGCTCTTCAGAGTTCGGGTTAAGCGCTGCTGCGCGCAGAGCGTGTTTTCTTGCTTGTCTTTTTAAGCCTCTGCGGAGTGCAATGCGGGCAGCCTTTAACTCATTATACGCATCCATCATTGATCAAGGTGTTGGTGTTGAAGCAATATCTTCGTTATTCAAGTAGCACATTATTCCCTTCGTGATGCCTGTGGCGATCAGGTCTGGTTTTTGAGTGAGGATAACCCGATCCAAATTCAGGAAGCCGACCTCGATGATTGCTGCAACCGTTTCCGGGTCAATTTCATTAAAGGCGTGATAGCTTGTCATGTCGTTGGTGACGCTTTTGTGTTGTGGTAGTCCGGTTGTGTTGGCATAATGGGTACGTAAACAGGTCACCAAACGGGCTGATTTTTCGGGTTTGGGGTTTGAGAGCGCTGCAGCTACTTTAAACCCGGTGGCTTCGTCGTTGATAAAAACACATGAGTCGGCGTGAATGGAAAGCAGTAAGGATGAACGGTACCCGCTTAATTTCGGATCGAATTCCTGTAAAATTTCGGATTTTATCCCTTGTTCAGCCAACATCTTTTGGACGAGGGTAGCAATATTGAGATTGACATCCACCTCTCGTAAGCCATCCGGACAAATTGCTCCTGAATCGTTTCCGTAGTGGCCGGCAACAATTCCCACTTCTGGAACCATCACTGCTGTTCCTTCACTTGCCTGGGTAGGGACTAGGGTAAAGGAAATTTGCTGAGGGTTAATAACGCTGCTTTGCCCGATTGGGATCAAGGGCTCTGTCCAGGCAGTGAATAAAGTAGCTAAAAAGCCAGCCACGACAAGAATGATTGGCACATACAAGATTAATTTACTAGTTTCAGATGTTTTCGTGTCAGCCATGCAGAGGTAGTCTCTAGTTTGAAGGTTACGATAGAGCGTTGAGCAATCGTAATGGTATTTTAATCGATGTAAGGGTTCTATGTCCGTTAAAAACACATAACGAATGGTGCATCCATTCGTTATAAAAGGTGAGCAATTTTAATGCCATATCTCCGGTCTAGCGGAATTCGCCAAACGGAGATAGATTTCAGAACAATCCCCAATCGCCCCCGGCGCCTTCTTCCATCATGGAAAAATCCCACATTTCCATGCCCATTTCAATGGTGGTTGGTTTTTGAACGATCTCTTCGACCTTTTTACGGCTCATTTCTAGCAAGGCAGGCCCGTATGGGCAAAATGGGGTAGTTAGAATCATTTTGATATGGGCGTTGTCATCCTCTATAATTAGGTCGCGTACCAGTCCTAGTTGGATAATATTCAGACCAATTTCGGGGTCGACAATCTCGCGCAATTTTTCACGCAAAGTTTCTGCCAACTCAGGATGGGTCGTATCGGCTTGCCAGATCACTTTGGAGGATTCTTCATTCGACATTTGCTTACTCCTTTTGATTGGATACAACATAGCTGCAATAAGAATCGCCGTTTAGAACACAGCGGACTTTTTCGGCTGGAAGAGATAGCAAAGTGGATATGAGGGTTTGGTCAACCGAGCAAACCTCCGGATGGGCTTGACTGACTTGTAAATAAGGACAGTTAATTTCTCGGATATAGTAATTATCGCCTTGTTTTTCCCATTCTACCGAGAAACCTTCCTGGCGCAGGAGTTGTTTGATTAAGTTTAAGCGCTCTTCTATGGGCAATCCCTTGAGGGATTCCTCGTAATCGGAGGCGATGTCTTTTGCCATTTGGGTAAAGAGTTGATTCACCATCGCTAGCGGCAGTTGATCTTTGAGTTGAGACAACAATCGAGTGGTTAAGCGAAGATAGCGGGTAGGAAACAATTCTTTTCCACTTTCTGTCAAGCGATAAAGCCTTCTAGGGCGTCCCACGCCGTGTCTTTCTTCGTAGGAATAGACAAGCCCTTCAGCTTCTAATTTGTTTAGGTGATGTCGAACAGAAATTGGGTTAATATCCACGGCTGCTGCAAGTTCGTTTACGGTACAGCTTTGGCGGATTAGGAGCGTTTTTAAAACCCGCTGGCGTGTTGTTTGGTTTTGATCATCGAATTGAGTTATTGCTTCCATAGACCTTCAAACGCTAAAACTTCTCCAAATTTATCGACCGAAAAATTTCTTAGGTCGCAGTATAGCATAACCTAAGATATTTGTCAATATTAAGATTTTTATCGTAAATATTATTGACAGAATCAAAGCTTCACGCTATAATAGCGCAAAATCAGATAAACAATCTCTGTAAAGGGTTTAGCAGACTCAATCATCTAATCAAACAAGGAGAAGCAAAGTATGTCCGAATTGCAAATTGTCGATTTGCATGTCAATGTAAACGGTAAGGAGATCCTGAAGGGTGTCAACTTGACCGTTCGCCAAGGTGAAGTCCATGCTCTAATGGGCCCAAATGGCACCGGCAAATCAACCCTAGCCTATACGTTGATGGGGCACCCGAACTACGAGGTGACTCAAGGGGAAGTGTGGTTTAAAGGGCAGAACATCCTTGAGTTAGAAGCCGACCAGCGGGCTCATTTAGGGCTTTTCTTAGCTTTTCAATATCCGGTAGCTATTCCCGGAGTTTCGGTGGCAAACTTTCTCCGAGCGGCGATCAATGCGCGGCGCAAAGCAGAAAACCCAGAAGATAAGGGCATTCCTATCCCGGAATTTCGTAAGCAATTGAAAAAGGTAATGGATACGCTCCGCATGGATCATTCTTTTGCTGGACGCTACCTGAACGATGGTTTCTCCGGCGGTGAGAAAAAGCGCGCTGAAGTGTTGCAAATGGCGATGCTCAAACCGGAAATTGCGATCATGGACGAGACTGACTCCGGGTTGGATATCGACGCGTTGCGCATTGTGGCTGAAGGTGTGAATACTTTGCGTGGTCCTGATTTGGGTGTTTTGGTCATTACCCACTATCAACGCATTCTGAACTACATCAAGCCGGATATCGTGCATATTATGTTAGACGGGCGAATTGTCGAATCCGGCGGGCCCGATCTCGCTTTGCATTTGGAAGAGCATGGTTACGATTGGTTGAAGAACAAAGTAGAAGTCATAGCATAAGTGTTGGTGTTCTTACCTAATCTGGAGGTGTATTATGGCTAGCGATGCAGCAATTTTGGAAGGTCTCGGTGAATATCGCTATGGTTTTCGTGATCCGGAAACCTATGTGTTTAAGACCCGCAAGGGGCTCGACCGTGAAATCGTTGAGCAAATTTCATACATGAAAGAAGAACCTCAATGGATGTTGGAGTTTCGGCTTAAGGCTTTGGATCACTTCTTAAAGCGGCCGATGCCTACTTGGGGGGCTGACCTATCCAAGTTGAATTTGGACGATATCTATTACTACGTTAAGCCCGCTGAGGCGCAAGGTCGTTCGTGGGACGAGGTTCCTGATACTATTAAGAATACCTTTGAGAAATTGGGCATCCCTGAGGCAGAGCGTAAGTTTTTAGCCGGCGTTGGTGCTCAATATGAATCGGAGATGGTATATCATAGCATTCAAGAACACCTTGAAAAACAAGGGGTGATTTTCCTTTCCATAGAAGATGGGTTGAAACAGCACCCTGATCTATTCCGCGAGTACTTTGCTACTGTTATCCCGATTGAAGATAACAAATTTGCGGCTTTGAATAGCGCGGTATGGTCTGGAGGCTCCTTTATCTACATTCCCAAGGGGGTCAAAGTGGATTTACCCTTACAGGCTTATTTTCGCTTGAATGTAGCCAATATTGGTCAATTTGAGCGCACGTTGATCATCGCTGATGAAGGATCGCAAGTGCACTATGTTGAAGGGTGTACGGCGCCCATCTACTCGACCGACTCTTTTCACAGCGGTGTTATCGAAATTGTCGTCAAGAGAGGGGCTCGAGTTCGCTACACAACCATTCAGAATTGGTCTTCCAATGTATATAACTTGGTGACGCAACGCGCTCTGGTCTATGAAGACGCTACGATGGAGTGGGTCGATGCGAATCTGGGGTCGAAGATCACCATGAAGTACCCTTCCTGTTACCTGAAGGAACCGGGCGCGCACGGTGAAATCTTGTCCATGGCTTTTGCCGGTAAGGGACAGCATCAGGACGCTGGCGGAAAAGTGATTCACTTTGCTCCGAACACAAGCAGTAAGATTGTTTCAAAATCGATCAGCAAGAGTGGTGGGCGCTCTTCCTATCGTGGCTTGCTGAAAGTGTATAAAGGGGCAAAAGGCGTCAAATCGAATGTTGTCTGCGATGCCCTGCTTTTGGATGAAACCTCACGCTCTGATACATACCCCTACATTGAGATCGATGAAGAAGACGTGACCATCGGGCACGAAGCTACAGTCTCTAAGGTTGGGGAAGAACAGCTTTTCTACCTGATGAGCCGTGGCTTGAATGAGGATGAAGCAACCTCAATGGTTGTGTCGGGCTTTATTGAGCCATTGGTCAAGGAATTGCCAATGGAATATGCAATTGAAATGAATCGGTTGATACAACTCCAAATGGAAGGATCAATAGGGTAGCTATGGCAACACCGGTGATTGTTACTCGAAAACGACGTGAATCCGAGGTAGAACTAAACCGCTTCCCATTTACCGAAAAGGATTTGCCTGGCTTTGAACAGGCAGATGAAGTGCCGGCATTTCTCAGGGAATATCGCTTCAAGGGGTGGAATTTATTTCAAACCATCCCAATGCCCACGACGAATGATGAAGCCTGGCGAAGGACGGATCTTCGTGGATTGCGGGCATCAGAACTGACCTTACGAGCGGAACTCCCGAAACGGCAGGTTAAGCCACCCCGCAATTTACTGAAACCCCTGGTGGGTAAAAAGCATGGCGGACAGATTATTCTGGTGCCAACCTACCAGACAATTCATCAGGTAAGCGACGAGTGGCAAAAACAAGGGATGATTTTTACCGATTTTCGCACAGCTCAAAAAGAGCATGCCGAATGGTTGTCCAACACGATGGGGCAAATTGTCCGTCCTGAAGAGGGTAAGTTTGCAGCCTTGGCGACTGCTTTTGCTGAAGATGGCGTGCTGGTCTATATCCCACGCGGCGTTCGTTTGAAGGAACCGCTCCATAGCGTTATCTGGTCACCCGGAACGCGCTTAGCTCGCTTCACCCGTTTGTTGATCTGGGTGGATGACGATGCCGAGTTGACTTTTGTGCACGAGGTTGCTTCTCCTGATCAGCAGGACGGGCAAAGTTTCCATGCCGGCATTGTCGAAATCCATGTTGGCAAAGGCTCTCACCTCACTTTTGTGGAAATGCAATCGTGGGGGCGAGATGTCTGGAACTTTACCCACGAACGAGCAAGGGTCGATCGAGATGGAACCTTGGATTGGATTTTTGGCTCAGTTGGGAGCCAATTAACCAAAACATTTATGGAAATTGACCTAGTCGGGGAAGGCGCTACGGGCAAGATGTCTGGTTTCTACTTCACGAACGGGAATCAACATCTTGATCACGACACTCAACAGAATCACTTTGCTCCCCATACGACCAGTGATTTGCTTTTCAAAGGAGCGCTGCAAGACCGCAGTCGTTCGGTTTGGCAGGGGATGATCTACGTTGCACCAGGGGCACAAAAAACAGATGGTTATCAAGCGAATCGCAACTTAACCCTTAGTCCTCATGCCCGTGCTGACTCAATTCCGGGCCTTGAGATTATGGCTGATGATGTTCGATGCACGCATGGGGCAACGGTGGGTAAAGTCGATGAAGAGCAATTGTTTTACTTGCTCAGCCGCGGTATCTCCCGCAAGGAAGCGATTCGGCTTATCGTCGAAGGCTTCTTTGAGCCGATTATGGAGCGAGTCCCGTACGGCGGAGTGCGACAACGATTTCGGACTGCCATAAAGCAAAAAATCGGGTAAAATATAAGTTTGAATTCTAATTCATGATTTGGAACTTTGTTCCTTAACAACTGAGCTCGTTAGTGGGAGGTGGTAATTGGCAGAGTTACACTTTACCAGAGCACCAGACTCGGATGAGATCTTTGAAGTGGGTAGCTTAGTAGAGGTATTTTGCGACCACGAACGAAACGGCAATCGAGTTCGAGATTGGTTGTTAGGCACCGTAGTTCAGGTCGATCCCAAAATGGTTGCCGTACAATTCCAGCAGAACGTGTATCTAACCGACGGCTGGATGGTGCCTGACCGTGTTTTATGGTGCCCAAAGGACTCTCATAACATCCGTTTGCCTCGCAAACGGAAACGTGTCAAAGCGAGTGGATAAGACATGGCGAATCACATTCTAACGACTACGCTGGACGTAAAGAAAATTCGCGAGGATTTTCCAGTGCTAGGACGCCAGGTACGGCCTGGCGTCCCACTTATCTATTTGGACTCAACTGCGACCAGCCAGAAACCTACCTCAGTTATTGAAACGATGGATCGGTTTTATCGCAATTCCAACGCCAACATCCATCGTGGAATTCATGTTTTAGCGGAAGAGGCTACGGCTGCGTATGAGGAAGCCAGAGAAAAAGTACGGCGTTTTCTTAACGCGCCTTCGAGTCGCCAAGTGATCTTCACGCGCAATACGACCGAAGCCATTAATTTGGTTGCCTACTCGTGGGGACTGAGCCAACTGAAATCGGGCGATATTGTTTTGCTCACCGAAATGGAACATCATTCCAATCTAGTGCCTTGGTATCTTTTGGCTGAACGCTTGGGTTTGAGACTAGAATACGTCTCAGTCTCAGATGAGGGTTTGTTAGATGTGGCTGATTTCGAGCGAAAGCTCGAGCTCAAGCCCAAACTTTTTGCCTTTACGCACATGTCAAACGTCGTGGGAACAATCAATCCAGCCAAAGAGATGATTGCCAAGGCGCATCAGGTAGGCGCAATCACGCTTTTAGATGGAGCGCAATCGGTGCCTCACTTTCGGGTAGATGTCCGCGACCTTGATGTTGATTTCTTGGCTTTTTCTGGGCACAAAATGTGCGGTCCGACCGGCATCGGAGTCCTGTATGGCAAAAAAGATCTTTTGGAACAGATGCCGCCCTTCTTGGGCGGGGGAGACATGATCAAGCGGGTTACATTGGGTTCCTTTAAGCCCAATGAGTTGCCGTATAAGTTCGAAGCAGGAACGCCGGCCATTGCAGAAGCCATTGGCTTAGGAGCGGCGATTGACTACTTGAGCCGCATTGGAATGGATGCCATTGCTCAACATGAACACGCTTTGGTGAGCTATGCCTTAGATCGCTTGGCGGAAATACCCAACCTGCGCATTTTCGGTCCCAGCGCGGACAAAAAGGGAGGGGTTGTCTCTTTTGTTATGGATGGGGTCCATGCACATGATATTGCGCAGGTTTTAGACCAATCTGGGGTAGCGATTCGGGCCGGTCATCATTGCGCAATGCCACTGCATGAAAAATTTCAAATTCCTGCCACGGCAAGGGCAAGTTTCTATTTGTATAATACCTTCGATGAGATCGATCATCTTGTCAACGCAATCTATCGGGTCAAGGACCTGTTTGGAGTTTAACCGATGGATGATTTTTATCGAGAATTAATTATTGACCGCTATAAAAACCCTCAATTTCGGGGAGTCTTAGACCCGGCTGATATTAGCTTTGAAGATGATAATCCTCTGTGCGGCGATCACATTCACATTGATTTGCGCGTCGGAGAAGATGGCATTGTGCGAGAAGCGCGGTTTGATGGAAAAGGCTGCGCGATTTCTCAAGCTTCAGCAGATTTATTGATGGAAAAAATTATCGGGATGCACTTGGACGAAGTGAAGCAAATATCCAAGCAGGATATCTTGGATATGTTAGGCATTGAGCTGGGACCTGTGCGGCTGAAATGTGCTTTATTGTCGCTAAAAGTTCTCAAAGCAGGCGTTTATGGTTTAGGAGAAGCCACAGACGATTTAGTAGAGGATGAATAATGTTTAACTACCGCATGAGCGATCCATCTACCTGCCAGTTCTATGATCTTTTTCCCCAAGAAGAATTGCAAAACGGGGAAAGAGTTTTTATTGAAGTCGAACGACACTCGGTTGTTATTTTTAATATTGCTGGTGAATACTTTGCCATCGCAGACGTTTGTTCGCATGATGATGGCCCATTGGGGGATGGTGAACTCGATGGCTTGACGATTATTTGCCCGAGACATGGGGCGCAATTTGACATCCGTAGTGGCAAAGCGTTAACTTTGCCGGCTGTTCAGGATATTCCTGCATACCCAGTGCGTATCCAGAACGGGATGATTCAAATTGGTTTACCGAAAGATTCCTAAGGGTTTATGTAGAAGTATTGACCCAGCCGATCGCCCAAAAGGTTGGAATATAAAGAATCCGTTGTCCGTTGCTCCACGCTTGGCGATCAAGCTCAAAGAGCTGGTTGATTTTTTCTTCATCTAACCAAATGGCAAGATCGTCCCTGAGATAGTTCCACTCAAACTTGTGCGCTTCAAGGGCATTCTCTCGGCGGAACTCGTTGCCATAGATCCCTACGATGACATCGACTAGTCCGTGAGTCTTGAATAATTGCGCCAATTTACGGCCAGCAGCCGTATCTGCACCTTGATTAATCAGGCTTAAGTTCTGGAGACAGCCGATCTCTTCCAAATTTGAAGGATAATCAATCCGTGCGCGGTGATCGGGTTCAGCAAACGCAATCACTGCGCCTCCGATGCGGGTGACGCGAATCATTTCTCGAAGGGTGCGGTTTTTATCGTGCACCCAGAGCAGAAAATAATGGCAAAGGGTAATATCGAACGTTTGGTCGGGAAAGGGTAAAAGCTGAGCGTCGGCTGCAGCTAGAAGGTTGCTGGGATTTTCAGTTTTGGCAAAGCATAGACTAGTGAAATCGAGGTCAATCCCAAAACAAGATAAGACATTTTTTCTCCGAATATCTGCCAGGATTACACCCGTCCCACAGCCAACTTCGAGGATGCGGCTGGTTGATCGCACACCCGCAAGCTTAAGCAAATATTCTCGGTTGGGTGCAGTCCACAGTGACTGAACCAAATATTGTCTGTGTAACTCATTGATGCTGTTTGGTTTTGACATTGTGCTGACAGTTCTGCCAAATCTCATCCCATGACTGACTGAAAAAATTTCCGAGCGTTATTGGAATCCCTTGACTGGGGAGAACATCTCCGTCTGGCTCTATATAAAGCCAAGTTTTTCCTGCTCCTTGCCATAGCTCTTCGGTAATCTCTTCTAAACGGACAGGGTTGAATTTCGAATAGGGCACTGGCAAATCCCAGATGAGTTTGAGGCCATGATACGCAGCAAGCTCAGAAGCCTCTCTCAGTTGAGGGCAGTAATCTTTAGAAATTGCGCTTAAGGACAAGCCGTTGATTTGAATGGAAGCTAAACGGGCAAGGATTTCCCTGAGGTTGGTGACGTTTTTTTCATTGATGGTAAGGTGAACAGCGGTGAAAATATCCATTGGGCTGATCGTTTCGATGATCTCCCAGCTCTCTGGCTTTTGGGGATCGAAAAGAATCATCAGATGATCTAGCCCAGCATTGAGAAAGTTGTTCAACGTTTGAGAATTTTGAAAAACATGACCGTCGGTGATTAATCCGCAAATTTGGCCGTTCTGTTCCGCATGATGGATTAACTCGAGCAGGTCGGAGCGTAAAGTGGGTTCACCGCCGGTAAAGATAACATGAGGGATGCCAACATTCCAGGCTTTATCCAAAATTGATTTCCATTCCGAGGTGCTCAGTTCTTGCTTAACCCGCTCCACGGGAGCGTAGGTTGCAGCAGAGTCTTCAGGCAAACGATACGTCAAGGCGCAATCCAGGCGAAATGGGGCAGAAAGATTGTCTAAATCTTGTTCGGTAGCCCGCTCAAAACCAAAAAATTCTATCGGGTCTAAATCTTCGGTTTGGAGGATTGCGTTTAGTTTTTCAAGAAATGAGCGATAATCTTGTAGAAGGGTTTCTCGATCAATGCGATACTTTCTTAAGACCATGCGTAGCGTTTGCTCTTCATTGAGTTGATGGAGGTAAGCATAGGCAAATTCTGTAGCAACGGGATTGAGATGAAGCACCACAGAGGCGTTGATCACTAAGGATGAGGAACCGTTCGGGTCAACGCGCAAAAATAATTTGAGAGGTTTCTCTGTGTCTGGTGGAGATTGGTAAAAGTACAAACCTGGAGGTACGGGCTGAGGAGTCTTGAAGAATTCAAAAAGAGAAAAGAGTTTCACCTTCATGCTTCCATCCTAAAAAACGTTTGCCAATTGATTTGTGTAGGAGCTAAAGGACAACCCCCACCGCATTGGGATAAGAGCAGACAGTCACCACACTGTTCGGAAATATATTGGCGCGTTCGGAGAGCTTCAGCCAGGGGATGATGCCAGATCGATTCCCAATCATCGATCAGGAAGTTCCCGAGCGATTGATAATACGACTGGCAAGGTAAAACCTCTCCGTTGGGTTCGATGCACAGGTTGAACAGAGCGGCTGTGCAGCCTTTAACACCAAGATTAAGGGACATGGGGTCAAAGTTGCAATAATGCGTGGGAGTGTACCAAATTAACTTCTGTCCACTTTGCTCGACAAAGTCTTGGGCGAACTTCAGCAAGGGGAAAAGCTCGGTTTCCGTCAGCGGTTGAGCGACTGAACACCCTTTGCCGGAATAGATCAGAGCATTTAGACCAATCGTTGGAACGCCGAGTTCGGCTAAATAATTTAGCGTTTGTGGAAGGGTGTCGAAATTTTCGCGCAACAGGGTGGTGTTGGTCATCACAAAGCATTGGGTTTTCAAGGCATTCTGAATCCCTGTGATGGTTTGTTTCCAAGCCCCATTTTTTTGAACAATTCGGTCATGCACCGTTGGATTAGCTGATTCAAGGGTGATTTGGATATGGTCAAGGCCGGCATCGTGCAAAGACTGCGCATAGCCAATATCAGATAGCCGCCTGCCATTTGTGTTTAACCCAGTAATCAAGCCTTTTTGTTTCGCATACTCAATTAAGAGGGTGAGACCTTCGACTAGAGTTGGTTCTCCTCCAGTAAAGACAATGTGGGGAATACCCAATTCCCAAATTCGGTCTATAACGGCTTTCCATTGTTCGATAGACAAGGGCGAGACGGTGCGATTCGGATCGTTGTAGCAATGAAAGCATTGGTTGTTGCATTGATACGTTAGGGCAAGATCCATGCGATAGGGAGCTGAGGGATGATATTGGAAGGGGAACAAGGTTTCGACTTCGGGATTGTCATGAAAACAGAGATGGCCGCGCCCCAATATGGAATGGATTGTGTGGCTGAGTTGACGATAGTCGCGCTCAATGGTTGCCCTAGAAGTGGAAAATAGTATGGAAAGTTTTTGGGCAGCTACACTGGCTGGAACATTATAAAGGGCTAAGTAGGTCATCCAAGTCGCAGTTGGATTCAATTGGAGAATCGTGTTGCCGTTGAGAATTAAGCTAGCATGTTGCTCGGCTTCAACTCTCAGATGAACGGTTATGTGATAGGAATTTTCAATTGTTGGAAAACGATATAGCCCTTGTGAAAGCGGAAAGGGTGTTTCTGCCCTCTTACTTTGAAACCATTGGGAAAAGCGCATTATCGTCCCCCTCCGGCACAGGCACAGGCACAACCGGCGCAGGCGCAGGCGCAAGCACAAGCACACCCGCCGCTGCTGCTTCGATAAGAGCGGGAGGTTGATGGGGCAGGCGGTGGATTGGTTTTGTTGGTGATTTTACTGGTGAAATCACTCAAATTGCCAATCACTGAGCCGGAGAGATTCTGGACGCCATTGACGATGGAAGCGGCAAAATCTGCACCAGGTAAACGGGGTGCACTGGTATACGTTGGAGTTTGAGGAGCTGAAGGTGAAGAAGTTGAAGGAATGCTAACAGGGCGGCTGGGAAAGAGCGGGTCGTAGCGATGCCACCAGGTGGGCACATACACTGGTCCGCTTTCGAAGACCCGTCGAGTGCGATCGTCGTAATCTTTATCCAACATAGTCCACTCCAATGCTTGATCGAACTTTTCGCTTTTGACTTCGGGAGTGGCGGCATCCTCTACTTGCTGCCAAGCCCGCTTGACAATTTCCCTGTAGTAAGCGACAGTTTCTTTTCGACTAAAGCCTCGCATTTTATTTTGGACGGATTTCACCAATTCGATAATCATCTGCTGCAAGGCTTCTTGACGCTTCTTCTTATCCGAGATTTCAAATGCTTCCAGAAATTTCAACTCATAGGGGCGCAGTTTTTCAATCTCTGCTTCAGTTTCCCGCACAATTTCAAGAGGATTTTTATTTGTCACTCTAGCAGCACCTTTTTTCAGAACGGAAAACAGAATCATGGTTAGCACTTTGTCAAGTGGTTGTTCCAGCAGAATTGCAGCTTCTACGGCTGTCAGACCGCGCTTGATACCATTGCCTTCGATGGCGATTTTGGGAGGTAAATATTCAAGCTTTCGTCTTTGTGCTTTAACGATGGAGTAAATGATTAAGATGACGAATAGAAGTGGTATTGCTGCACATATGAGCGTAAATAAAATTTCCATCACTGCGTCTAGATTTATGCTCTGAGCGACAATGGCGGTTTCTGGGACATAATGCTTGGGAAACGAAGCGCCAAATTTGTACTGGGTGGAAGCTGATGCTTGAGGGTTGTTCCAACTATAGAAAATCCGACCTTCAGAATCGAGACCAGTTTGGGGTTCAGAGGGAAACGAACTAGGCGATTGATGCCAGCGTGGTTCTTCCGGCAAAACGCCTTTGGGTAGGTGAAAGACTACGGTTAGATTGGTAAGGCCAGAAACATATTCTGAGCCAAACCAAGTTGGGGAGAAAACGGCGCTCACGTAGGAAGCATCGGAGCTATCAACATAAAGAACCTGCTGAATATTGGGGATGAATACCGTAACAACACCAGTTTCCCCTGGTCGAATTGCATTTGTGCCTAAGCCAAGCGCAACCCCGTTGGTGACATACGGAGATTTTTCTATCGAGGTGATTGGGATGCCATTAACATAAGCCTGAACAGCGTTAAGATCATAATATCGGGTTGGAATGCCAATATCGACAAAATCAATTGGATCTGCGCTGGGAGAATTGGCAAACCAAATTTCGTATTGCAGGCTCAAGCTGCCATCTTCATTCCAATAAGCGTGTACGATCTCTTTGGGGATCGAAAAGCGATAGGTTTGGGCTAATCCTGGCAGGTTGATTGTGAACAGTAAGAGCCCAATCAATAAGATCAAAAGGGGGCATTTCTTTAACATTCGCTTCCCTCCCTAGGTTACCATTTAGGAGCTTCAGTCAACTGATACGTGGTGTGGCAATATGGGCAATTGACGACTGGGCTTCCCGCAACAATTTGAATATTCTCCAGAGTGATGCTTCCGCCGCAGGATTGACATTTCAAGGTATCTAAGTTGACGTTAGCGGGTAAGTCGATTTCGACCTTGATGGCTTGTTTTTCAGCGGGCTTTGATGTTGAACGATTGACGAGATAAAGGATGCCTAAACCAATGCCAACACTGACTAGCCCCACAATAATCCATCCCCATTGTCCATTAGGGCTAAAGGCTCCCCATATAAATAGCACCCCAAAAAAGACCAAGATTCCAGCAAAGATGTTGCCCACAATTCGCATGTCTGCCTCTTGTTATGCTGATTTATTTTTCTCTACGCTTGAGCATGAAGAAGGTCGCAATTATTTGCTTAATCATTCCCAAAATACGCCGATAGAAACAAAAAAGGTCGAACCCATCGATTCGACCTAATCTTCTTCTTGCAGAGTTTTGAATTCGTCATCCGAGCTGTTGATTTCTTTCATAACACCAGTAACGACATAGATGGTACGTTCGCAGATATTGGTCACTCGGTCGGCAACACGCTCTAAGTTATGAGCGGCCCAGAGCAGCCAGTTCGCTCGCTCAATGGTGGTGGGATCTTGAATGACATAGGTGATTAGTTCACGGTACACTTGTAAATATAAAGAGTCCACTTCGTCGTCTTCAGAAGGTATACTTCGGGCTGCCTGTTCGTCCTCCTCCAGAAAAGCCTGTAATGCTCGATTGAGCATATCGCAGCTCTTATCTGCCATGCGGGGAATATCGATCAGGGGTTTGACTAAAGGTGCATCTCCCATGCGTAGATTGATGTGTGCAATACCCTTCGCGTAATCGCCCATGCGTTCTAACTCACCAGCAATTTCAAGGATGGAAGCAAGCAGTCGCAGATCATAAGCCATGGGCTGTTGGGTAGCGATTAACACTAACACCTGATTTTCAATTTCAAAGCGGCGGCGATTAACTTCTACATCCAAGTCAAGGATTTGTTTTGAAACCTCAATATCTCGGTTTTTTAGCGCATCGACAGATTGTAAAAGCATCTTCTGAACAATCTGTCCTAGCTCAATCGTGTTGTCTTTAAGCTGTTGTAATTCTTGACCAAAGGTTTTCCTGAGCATAGAGTACCTCACTTCTCTATTATAACATTTTAAGAAACGTTAACATCAACAAACAGAGCCTGCAATTATCCAAAGCGACCCGTCACGTAATCTTCTGTGCGTTTGTCCTTAGGGTTGGTAAAGATGGTCTTTGTCCGATCGAACTCGATCACCGTGCCGACCCGCTCTTCATGGTTGAGTAACATCATCATGGCGGTGTAATCGGATACCCGAGCTGCTTGTTGCATATTGTGGGTGACGATGATGATGGTGTAGTTATTCTTAAGCTCTTGCATCAATTCCTCAATGCGCAAGGTTGCTATTGGGTCAAGAGCTGAAGCTGGTTCGTCCATTAAGATCACCTCTGGACGCAGAGCGATGGTGCGCGCAATGCAAAGACGTTGTTGTTGTCCTCCAGATAAGGAAAGTCCGCTTTGGTCGAGTTTATCCTTAACCTCATCCCATAGGGCGGCATCGCGTAACGCTTCTTCGACCAAATTGTCTAAATCTGATTTAGAGCCACGAAACCCATTGATGCGTAAGCCCCAGGCGATGTTTTCATAGATCGATTTTGGGAATGGGTTGGGTTTTTGGAATACCATTCCGATGCGACGACGCACTTCGACCGGGTCAATAGAAGGATCGTAAATGTTTTCGTTGTTGAAAAGAATTTCTCCTTCTGTTCGAGCCGAGGGAACCAGCTCGTTCATGCGATTAAAGGAGCGGAGCAGGGTGGATTTGCCGCACCCAGAAGGCCCGATGATAGCCGTGATTTTATGGCGAGGGATTTGTAGATTGACATTTGCAACAGCTTGGAAATTGCCATAGTAGATGTTTAAGTTGCGAGTTTCAAGGATAACTTGATGATTTTCGTTCATTGTTTCTCCTTTTTACCAACGGATGAACAAGCGATTGCGTAACCATATAGCGATGGCATTCATCGAAAGGAGCAAGGCAAGTAAAACGATAATTCCTGCCGCAGCAAGGTTTTGAAAGTCTTTTTGAGGCAATGATACCCAATTAAAGATTTGAATTGGAAGGACAGTAAAGATATCTAATGGCCCGCGCAAATCAAAAGCGATGTAAGTTAGTGCGCCAATGGTGATCAAAGGAGCTGTTTCACCGATGGCGCGTGACATGGCTAAGATAACGCCGGTCAGGATGGCCGGCATGGAATAGGCCAAGACGTGATCGCGAGCGGTTTCCCATTCATTGGCTCCAAGAGCTAAAGCAGCTAGGCGGATCGAACGCGGCACCGCTCGAATAGCTTCACGGGTGGTCACGATGATGATGGGAAGTACCAATAGGGTCATTGTCAAAGCTCCCGCTAAAAGGCTCCTGCCCAAACCGAGACCGCGCACAAATAAGCCCAGTCCAAGCAGACCATAAATGATTGATGGAACGCCTGCTAAATTGGCGATATTGATTTCAATAAATTCCGTCAGTCGGTTTTTGGGGGCAAATTCTTCAAGGTAAATTCCCGCTCCGACGCCAATTGGAATTGCCATCAGTGCCGTAAAGACCATCAGCCAGATGGAGCCTTGCAAAGCTGAGCGCAAACCAGCCTTTTCAGGGAAGCGTGATGGGAACTCGGTGAACAAACGCGGGTGCAACCACGGCAGGCCATCCAGGAATACGTCTATCAGCAAGGTTAAGAGAATGGCAATACCAAGGAGAATAGAGAAGAAAGCAATCACTTCTAAAACTCGCCCTTTACGTTGACGAATAGTAAGTTGGCGTTCGTAGGTAAGATCGCGTAGACTGCTAATGGCACTCATTCGTAGACCTCGCGAAAACGTTTGGTGAAGAAGTAACTGATGATATTCATCACTAATGTCATCACGAACAATAACATCCCTACAGCAAAAATAGTCTGATAAGCGATACTCTGATGAGGTGTATCGCCGAGGCTAACTTGTACAATGTAGGCCGTCATCGTTTCGATGGATTCAAGGGGATTGAGGGTCATTTTGGGTTGTTGCCCGGCAGCAATGGCGACGATCATCGTTTCGCCAATCGCTCTTGAGATTGCCAGAATAAAAGCGGCAGCAATGCCGGAAAGCGCCGCAGGAATGACGACTTGGGTTGCCACTTCAGCTTTGGTTGCACCCAAAGCATACGCAGCTTCGCGCAAGGAGCGTGGCACTGCTGAAAGGGCGTCCTCGGAAATCGAAGCAACAGTAGGCAAGATCATAAAACCCATCACGATAGAAGCGCTTAAGCCATTAAAAGACTGTGTCTGGGGAAAGATACTCTTCAAAATCGGGGTCACAAAAAGCAGGGCAAAATATCCATATACCACGGTAGGTATCCCTGCTAATACCTCTAAAAATGGCTTGAGCACTGTTCGTGCTTTCGGAGATGCATATTCACTCATATAGATTGCTGCTAATAGCCCGAGTGGCAGCGCAATGAACATTGCCCCGCTTGCAACGAGAACGGTTCCATTCACCAGCGGCAATACGCCAAATTTCTTGGTGGCAAAAAGAGGTGTCCAGCGCGTTCCGGTCAAAAATTCAATGATGGAGACTTGTTGAAAGAACAAAATGGTTTCTTGAATTAAGACACCAATAATGCCAAAAGTTGTGAAGACTGAGATCAAAGCAAAAAAGAAGATGACAGCGACAACAATCTTTTTTTCAAGAACTTTGCGGTTTCTAATCATCTTATTCTGTTCCCTGAAATGGATTTTCTCTGACCACTTTCTGATAGAACCTAACAAGTGGGGCAGGGAAGGCGTCTGCCCCACTCTCTATGGAAGATGTATAAGTTATTGTGATTCTTTTGCCAATAGATCTTGTAGCGATACCCCAACGGTAGACCCAACCCCTTCAAAGATCGAACCGGTGATTCGTTTATCATAGCGTTGTTGCGCCAGTTGATAGATTTCAGGAGTAAGCGGAATGTACCCGACGTCTAGAACGAGTTCATCAGCTTTTTGCAGGTAGAAGGCAATGAATGTGCTGATTTCATCTTTTTGGTCGACTCGCGCGCGGTTGACGTAGATAAAGAGCGGGCGGGAAAGTGGCTGGTAGGTACCATTGGCGACCGTCTCGATATCGGGCAAAACGCAGTTGCCATCACCGTTATCAATGGCAACAAGTTTGAGTTTATCTTTATTTTCTTCATAATAAGCTAGCCCGAAGAAACCGAGCGCATTCGGATCGCCAGCAATGCCTTGCACAAGGACGTTATCGTCTTCGCTGGGCAGGAAGTCGCCCCGGCTTTCTCCTTCTTTCCCAACGATTGCTTGGGTAAAGTAGTCGTATGTGCCAGAATCAACGCCAGCTCCGTAAAGTGAGAGTGGTTGATTGGGAAACTCAGGCCGAATTTGATTCCAATTGGTGATGACCCCTTCTGCCGCAGGTTCCCATATTTTCTTGAGTTCTTCAACCGTTAGGCAGGAGACGAACTCGTTAGATGGATTAACCATAACAGCAAGACCGTCAAATGCAACTGGCAATTCAATGTATTCAATGCCATTTTGTTTGCACAGTTCTACTTCGGATTCCTTGATGGGGCGAGAAGCATCCGAAATATCGGTTTCTCCGTTACAGAATTTTTTGAAGCCACCACCCGTGCCGGAAATTCCAACCGGTACACGAACCTCTGGATATTCTTTCTGGAACTCTTCTGCGACAGCCATGGTGATTGGAGCAACGGTACTTGAACCATCCACTAAGATTGTGCCCTCCACAGGTCCGGGGGTTGGAGTGATGATGGTTTCGACAACTTTTTCAACCACCTGGGTTTCCACCACCGTCACGGTTTCAACCACCTTCTCAGGGGTGGGGGCTGCGGCGGGTGCGCAAGCCGCGATGATTAAGCTAAAGGCAAGTGTTACAAACAATAAGGAACGTGCTTTAAGCATTTTTTCTTCTCCTTTGTTTCAAGATTTTCCCCCAATATAACAACGTTAGATTAACGCTGGTCAAAAAAGGAGTTAAGTTTTTTTCATTTTGCGTAAAGACTTGTTAAGAAATTTAACAATCAAGCCTTAGGCGCGGGGAATGATGAAGAAAAATTTACTTCCCTGAGATTCGATGGACTCTGCCCAAATTGTGCCTCCATGCGCCTCGACAACATGTTTGGCAATAGCCAAACCTAGGCCGGTGCCTCCACCTGCTCTTGCCCGATCGGTTTTATAAAACCGCTCAAAGATACGGGGTAACTCATCAGCCGGAATGCCAATACCACTATCGGAGACGCAAAATAAAACATTTCCGTTCTGCGGTTTGGCGGAGAGGATGATTTGTCCGCCAGCGGGGGTAAATTTGATGGCATTATGAAATAGGTTACCAACCACTTGTTCAAGTCGGGAGGGGTCGGCGAGTACGGGAGGGATATTCGGATCACAATCAATGACCACCTTAAGTCCCGATCGTTCAGCTTGAATGCCCAACCGATCAAGCGTTTTTTGCAAGATTTCGTAAGGAGAGGCGGGTCTCAGGCGAAGAGGCACTTGTCCCGATTCAATTCTGGAAAGTTCCAGTAATTCGGAAACCATGTGGCTTAGGGAGTCAACCTCGTTCTCAATTTGCATGAGGAATTTATGCGCTGCAGGAGGATCCTCCAAGGCGCCCTCTTGTAGGGTTTCGGTTAAGGCTTTGAGCGACGCCAGAGGGGTGCGTAGTTCATGGGAGATATTGCTGATAAAATCGCGTCGCACAGTTTCAAGATAGCGTTGCCGGGTTAGATTTTGTAAAAGCATCAGAACAGCACCTTTACCAATGGTCTCCAATGGTGCAGTCATGCATTGAATGTAAAGTTTTTTGGGTTGAATTTCAATTAGAGAGGTTTGAGTCTCTTTTTTATCCCGTGTTCTCTGCCAACTTTCATGAAATTGGGTGTGAGGCAAAACCTGAGAGATTGTCTTGCCAAGCAAATCTTGATCGGGTAAACCGAGCATTTTCGCCACAGCAGGATTAGCGAGCTGAATGACCCCTTCCTGATCAATGATTAGCACGCCATCGTTCATTTCTTGTAGGACGTTAGATAGTTTATTACGTTCTTGTTCAAGGGCTTTAAGCTGATTTTGAATTTGTTCTGTCAGATAATTGAAGGCGTTGATTAAGCGATCGATTTCAATTGAATGTTCAGCGGTGGATAGTTTCGGTTTCCAGTCGGAAGTGAAGCCGCCAGCAGAAAGCTTGGATATAGATTGAGTGAGCTCTTCAAGGGGACGAGTTGCGCTGCGGGCTACATTGATAACCGAAATGGAGATAATGAGCAAAATGAGTGTTAGGGAAAGGATTACAGTGTTAAGTAATTTCTGCTGTTCGGCGCGAAGCTGTTGCAGCGGCAGAGCTACTCTGAGATAACCTATCGTCTGGCCTGAAG
>QEXX01000149.1 GCA_003130835.1 Anaerolineae bacterium
GCTAGCTCCGCGACGGTTTGTTCTAAGCGCGTGAGCCGCTCTTCACTCCGCTTCTGCGCTTCGGCTAGCTCCGCAACGGTTTGTTCTAGGCGCGTGAGCCGCTCTTCACTCCGCTTCTGCGCTTCGGCTAGCTGCGCAACGGTTTGTTCTAGGCGCGTGAGACGCTCTTCACTCCGCTTCTGCGCTTCGGCTAGCTCTTTTAATTGCTGCTCCGTGCGCTTCTGTGCTTCGGCTAGCTCTCTAACTTGTTGCTCAGTGCTCTTCTGAGCTTCAACTAGCTCTCGCACGATCTGGGGAAGTTCCAAGACCTCCGGGGTGAGGAGCAAATGGCGCAATTCCTCCCGCCATTCGGGATGCTGTTGCAGCAAGCGCACTAGATCATGGTAATCCGTAACTTGGAATGCCATTTGATCAATCCTTGAAGATAATTATACACCGACCATTGAACTTTTCGAGAACGAAATACAGATTCGAGCGGATCAGTTTTTGCCGATTCTTGTTTCAGAAAATGCTCAATACTCAGGATGGTTTTATGGTAAAAATGAATTATGGAATTGCCTCTCGAACTGGTTAATGCCCTCCGCCTAGCCCAGCGGGTTACGGTCCTGACCGGCGCAGGCGTCTCGCAAGAGAGCGGGTTACGCACCTTTCGGGATGCGCAAGATGGCTTATGGGCACAGTATCGTCCTGAAGACCTAGCTACGCCGCAGGCTTTTCAACGCAATCCCAAGTTGGTATGGGATTGGTACGCCTGGCGGCGCGAGAAAGTCTGCCAGGCAAAGCCCAACCCAGCCCATTACGCCCTCGCTGCAATGGCGAAGCGGATTCCTAAATTCACGCTCATCACTCAAAATGTGGATGGTTTACATCAAGCAGCCGGTAGTCCCCGGGTGATCGAACTGCACGGCAATATCCGCCGCGTGCGCTGCTCGGTATGTGCTCAAGTCCTCTCCCAATGGGATCAGCCACCCGATGATGTACCTCGCTGTCCTTCTTGTAATGGTTTGTTGCGTCCAGATGTGGTTTGGTTCGGCGAAACCCTCCCCCAGGCGGAGCTAGAAGCCGCCTTTGAAGCTGCCCAGCATTGTGAGCTTTTCTTTTCAATCGGCACTTCTGGCGTGGTGCAACCAGCCGCCTCGCTTGCCTACTTTGCTCAGCAACATGGCGCGCGCATTGTGGAAATCAACGCCGAACCAACTCCGCTCACCCCTTTTGCCGATTTTGCCCTGCAAGGTAAGGCAGGGGAAATTCTCCCCGCCTTAGTAAAGTCAGCTTTCCTCGCTCAGATCACCTAATCCCGATCTGAAGATCATTCTGCCCGGAGGAGTTTCCGATGAGCTTTAAGTTTGTACTCGATTTTTTCCGCAGCTTTGGAGTCCTATTCGGTAGTCTTCTACTCAACCGCGCCTCCCGTTCTTCCAAATTTGCGACCAAATGGATTAATTTCGGCCTTGGAACCCTACTTATTGGCTGGGGAGGACTGCTGAATTATTGGATGCTGCGCAAAAACCGTGCCGATTTCCCGCGCGGTCTAACTATGCAGTCTTGGCCGATTGTCAAGGATGGCTGGCATAATTCCAATACAGATCTGATCTTCTGGCGTGATCATTTTTATCTCATCCATGCTGCTTCCCCCTATCATTTTGGCAGTTCACGGTGTCATCTCAAGCTGTGGCGGTCGAAAGATGCGCTGCATTGGGAAAAAATTGCTCAATTCAGCAATGCCCCTGAAGACATCCGCGATCCAAAGCTGGCAGTTATCAACGATCGCCTCTTTGTGTATGTTCTATTAAATCGCGATTTTAATCCCGAACCCTATACAACCGCTTATTCGGTCAGCGAAGACGGCCAACACTGGACGCCCTTACGGCTAGTTGAGCCGGCTGGCTGGCTCTTTTGGCGGCCAAAGACCCGTGATGGCAAAACTTGGTATGTGCCAGCCTACTGGTGGGAACACGGTATCTCCATTCTTTTGTGTTCCTCTGATGGCGAACATTGGGAAAAAGTTTCTACAATTTATCGTGGTGATCGCAATGACGAAACCGACATCGAATTTCTTTCCGACGGACGTTTGTTGGCGGTCGCCCGTCTGGAATTCAGCGAAGATTTCCTGCGCGGCGACCCAAAAGGTTCGACCCTCATTGCTCTTGCCGAACCACCCTATACGGAGTGGAAAGTTCGTGCTAAATCACCGCTAACCCGCCTAGACGGACCCTGCCTCTTTTCTTATAAGGGCAAGGTCTACGCAGTTGGACGCTATCAACCCACCAAAGATCGACCTTTTTCTTACCCTGGTAGCATTTTTAGCCGAAAACGCACTTCGCTTTTTGCCGTGCTAGAAGACCATTTGGTCTACTTGGGTGACCTCCCTTCTGCAGGAGACACCTCCTATGGCGCAGTGGTGCAACAGGGAGACGAACTGTTCATCACATACTACACCAGTGATATTCGCCACGATTATCCTTGGGCAGTCGGGATGCTGTGCCCTTCTGAGATCCGTATGGCGTGTATTTCCCTACCAGAGTTCGAGCAATGGGCAGAAGAGGCCATTTTGGCCAAAACACATTCCTCTGGAGCACAACCTCGCTAAGGCTCACACTGTAAAAGCAAGCTGACCTCTTTCAGAGCAGCTTCTCGTTCAGGGGAAGGGCGGGTCTGCTGAGCCAGCTCGCTCCAGACCCGGCACAACAGCGGTCGTAAGGTAGCGTTGATGGTGATCATTTCTTTAGTCCGTTTGACAGCCTGCGACCAATTTCCCAGAAAACTATCTGCCTGAAGAAAAGGCAAGCGTTCGTCGGCGCGATTGGGCGAGTCATCCCATTTTTGGGCACGTTTTTCCCACCCAATCACCTCCTCCCAGCGGCCGAACTGGCGGGCGAGGTCTGCTTTTTGGTAGGCGTAACACCAAGCCTGCGCTTCGGTTCGGATTTGAATCGGAAACTGGTTGGCTTGGTTCAGCTTCTCTTGCGTGATGGTTGCCAAATTCGACAAGTGAGCTGCTTGACGCACCTCTCGACTCAAAGTCGGGTTATCAGGGTCTAGATCGGGCTGAACCACTCGTAGGCAAGCGGGTGGCTCAAAGAAGATCACCAAGGCTTGATCCGTGTTGCCACGAAAGAGAAAACGCCCATAGCGCCGTTCAACCGCAATCCCCCGCTCCATTGCGGGGAAATAGGTCGCCGCGCGCGTCTCAAGAAAAAACATCAGCAAAGGGAGATGCTTGCCATTAGCGCGGTCAAAATAAAGCCAGTTCAGCGCTGCGGTGAGAGAGTTATCACTAGAATGGGTCTCGGCGATGGCGTTGCTCAAAATCAAGGTGCCGGGTTGGATGTACGGCACCCGCCAGCGGAGCTGCTCGAAGAACGCGCGCTGGTAAGCCCAGTCCCGTTGGAAGGCAACCGCATTTTGAAAGTGCGTCCCAATCGCCAGACCGCTGAGCAAAGCCATGATACCGATTCTCGCCCCGTGTTTGATGGGTAACCCCTCAAAGAGACCAACACACAGGACACTTGCCCCCAAAGCCATCGGTAACGTTAGGCGGTTGGCGGGGAAACCCAAATCCACACTCAGATTAGTCACCAAGAAAGGCAACCCACCCAATGCAAGCCAAACCGCGCCAAGCAACATCAATGGCTTTGCAGAGCTTGCTTGATCGCTCTGCTTCTGCAAGGCAAGAAAAGCTCCTATCAATACCCCTCCACCAACCGAGAGCGCACCCCAAGCAAAAATTTTCAAAGGACCCCAATATTGAGGTAAGGATCGGGGAAGGATTTTTAACCACGCTAAAACCAGACTCACATATCCTTGTCG
The DNA here is from genome assembly GCA_003130835.1 of Anaerolineae bacterium. Classification (GTDB taxonomy): domain Bacteria; phylum Chloroflexota; class Anaerolineae; order Anaerolineales; family UBA4823; genus NAK19. The sequence continues at coordinate 3,811 of QEXX01000149.1, forward strand.
CAACCACTCAAAAAGCATCCCTTGAAACCGTTGAGAAGCAAGGAGCTCAGCCGATTCACTCCAAATAATCGGATAGTTGGAATAGCCAGGCAGTTGAGTGATGGCAAAACGCCAGAGTACGATGACAGTGAAAACTGCTAAATAGGGTATGGCGGCCCGCAAAGCATTTCGTAAGCGGTGTTTCCCCTGAAAGCGCCTGCCTACCATAAGCCATAGGATCAATGGACGGGCAAGTTCAAGACCATAAAAGTATTCGGTGGTCAACATCCCAAGGGCTTGCAAGCTTAGTGCCCCAGCCCTTAACCTCCAAACCGCCCGATTCGGCTCTCTTTCTGCCAAACTACGTGCCATTAGCCACAGAGAAAGAAAATATAACGAGTAAGGCAACAGATGGCGACTGCTGTTGACAGCCACAAATTGATGGGCGTAACCTGGATAGAGCAGAAAGAGCAAGGCTGCCCAGAAAGCTTTTTCCTTTTGATGGGGAAAGATTGCCACAAGAGCTAGATACGCTGTGTAACCGCTTAACCAGCGCAGAAGCAAATTGATCCACTGCCAAAACAAGGGGTTCTCACCGCCAACCAAGCTAAACAGCCATAAAACCAAACCGGCAAGTGGACGAAAAGGCCAATCAATTTGCAGCATGCCAGCCTTGTCATCTATATGCTGCAACCAAATCCACGGCCAATCATCCCAATAGAATCCCATCTGGGGCAAAAGGACACCATACGCTAAGCAGGTAATCACCAACAGAAAAAGAGGCACTTTGAGATGCTGAATCCACAACGGCCGCTTTTCAGAAATCCTCTCAGCCCATGTAGAAAAGAACAACAGAAAATTCCTAAAATCCAATGGTTCAGTCCTTCTACTCGGTTGATCCCTAAGGGTTGGGCAACCCCGATTGTAGCATAATCGGACAGAGAGACTCTGACCAACTTAAATGCTCCTACGCAAGAAACCTACACAGGAAAGATCACCCCAGAAAAATTGCTCAACCAGCTTGATTCTGATAAAACGTTAACACTGTACCGCTATAATCTATGGCGCAAAATTGCTCTTTTACATCGAAAGCAAACCGTAACACTTTGAATCCCTGCCCCTAAGAGATGCATCTCACGACAATCGATTTTTTGCAATCAGAGGAGGTTTTATGAAAGCAGCAGAAATTGAGAGTCAGAGCATACATCTCCAACGGGTTGCCTTCATCGGCAATTATTTGCCCCGCCAATGTGGATTGGCAACCTTCACTACCGACCTTTGTGAAAACTTTGCAGCCCAATTTCCTCAAATCGAGAGCTTTGCCCTGGCGATGAACGATATTCCAGGCGGTTATGATTATCCGCCGCGCGTTCGATACGCAATTGATGCAAACCGCCTTTCCTCTTACCGCCAAGCAGCCGAATTCTTGAACCTGAGCAGTGTTGATCTGGTTTGCTTACAACACGAATATGGAATCTTTGGCGGTGAGGACGGGAGTTATATCCTGACCCTCTTAAGCGAGCTCAAAGCTCCGATTGTTACCACCTTACACACCGTTTTGCGTCAACCATCAGCTAATCAATATCGAGTGTTGCGAGAAATAATCGAACTCTCGGATCGATTAATCGTCATGAGCAAGACGGCGAAACAATTCCTACAAGAGGTCTATAACGCTCCGCTCAGTAAAATCGAATTGATCCCGCATGGCATCCCTGAGATGGCATTTATCGATCCGAACTTTTATAAGGATCAATTTGGGGTGAGCGGAAAGATTGTCCTGCTGACCTTTGGTTTGCTTTCGCGCAACAAAGGCATCGAGCATGTGATTCGAGCTTTGCCGAATATCCTAGAACGATATCCCAATCTGGTCTATCTGATCGTTGGAGTTACCCATCCAAACGTCGTTCGTCACGAGGGAGAAACCTATCGGGAAGAGTTACAACGCCTGGCACAGGAGCTAGGAGTTCAAGAACACGTCATCTTTTTCAATCAATTTGTCAATTTGCCGAAACTCGTTCAGTTTATCGGCGCAGCCGATATATACATTACACCCTATCTCAATCGGGAGCAAATCGTCTCAGGCACTTTGGCATACACCCTCGGAGCTGGAAAAGCTATCCTTTCGACCCCCTACTACTATGCCACAGAGCTTTTAGCCGACGGACGCGGCATGGTCATACCATTCAATGATCCTCGAGCCATTGAGGAGCGAATCATCTGGCTCTTAGATCACGAAGAGGAACGTCACGCCATGCGCAAGCGGGCGTACCTATACGGCCAAGAGATGATCTGGCGAAAAGTGGCGCGCCGTTATGCCACAGCCTTTCAGATCACCATCAAGCAACGCTTGAAAGCGCCTCGCTATTTCGCCCTTCCTTCGATCTCGATTCACCAAGAGCTAGATGTCCTGCCGGAAATGCGGCTTGATCACTTGCAACGCATGACTGACGATACTGGCTTATTGCAACATGCGATTTATAGCATTCCGAATTACCACTTCGGTTACACAACCGATGATAACGCGCGAGGATTGTTGTTGACTGCCCTACTCGAAGAATTAAACGGCGAGATGTCTCCTGAAGTTGAGCAATTAGCTCACCGATATTTAGCTTTTTTGACCTATGCCTTCAATCCCCAAACCAAGCGATTCCGCAATGCGTTAAGCTACCAACGGCAGTGGTTAGATGAGAACGGGACGGACGATAGCTACGGGCGAGCTTTATGGGCATTAGGAACGATTTATTGTCGTTCCAATCATGAAGCGTTGAAACAAAGCGCCTTGCACCTCTTCCAGCGTGCTTTGCCGGCCGCCGAGGGTATTGAAAGCCCGCGCGCCGTTGCCTATGTGCTTCTCGGACTCATCGAATATTTGCAGGCTCAACCAGGCGATCGCCTCGCCCAAACGATTCTTCAGAACAAAGCCGATTTCTTGCACGACCTTTATCAACACAATCGTACCGATGATTGGCAATGGTTTGAGGCGATTCTTTCATACGATAACGCCGTGCTTGCACGCGCCTTGTTGCTAGCCGGCGAAACGCTACAGCAAACTGAGATGAGCGCAGCCGCCCTGCAAGCTTTGGGGTGGCTTGTGGCCGTTCAACAAGCCGAGCAAGGCCATTTCGCCCCGGTGGGCAACCTTGGATTCTTCCCTAAAGGCGGGACAAAAGCGCGTTACGATCAACAACCCCTTGAAGCGTACTCAACGGTCGCGGCTTGTCTGGATGCCTATCGGATTAGCCAAGATCAATTGTGGTACCAAGAAGCGCGCCGAGCCTTCGAATGGTTCTTGGGCAACAATGACCTCAATTTGCCCTTGATCGACTGTGCCAGCGGCGGCTGTCGAGACGGCTTACAACCAGCTCGCCTCAATCAGAACCAAGGCGCTGAATCGACCCTATCCTATCTACTTGCCTTAGTCGAAATGAAGCGGGTTGCCCAAGATTTGGAAGAGCGCCGGGTGCTCATCAAAAGCGCCCAGCCCAACAACGGACATCAGGGAAGACGGTAATGCGCATTGCCATGTTAGCTCCCATTTCCTGGCGAGTGCCTCCTCGCCACTATGGGCCGTGGGAACGGGTGGTCTCCCTTTTGACCGAAGGACTAGTAGCACGCGGGGTTGAGGTGACCTTGTTCGCCACGGCCGATTCTCTAACCCAGGCGCGTTTGGTGAGCGTCTGTCCACGCCCCTACTCAGAAGATCCTAGCTTAGACCCAAAAGTTTGGGAATGTCTGCACATTGCAGCCGTTTTTGAACGCGCCGCCCAATTCGACCTAATCCACAACCATTTCGATTTTTTACCGCTTTCTTACAGCCGCTTGGTGAACACTCCCGTTTTAACAACTATCCACGGCTTTTCTTCCGAGCGTATTTTACCGGTCTACCAAGCCTATCAGGATACCACCTATTATGTATCCATCAGCGATGCTGATCGTCATCCTAGCCTAAAATACGTTGCCACCATTCATCACGGCATCGACTTAGGTGAATTCACCCTACGCACCCAACCAGGCGAGTATCTCCTCTTTTTTGGACGCATCCATCCCGATAAAGGCACGGTTGAAGCCATTGAGATAGCCAAATGCAGCCGCCGACCCTTGATCATCGCCGGCATTATTCACGATCAGAGGTACTTCGAACAGCAGGTAGCACCACACCTAGATGGCAAACAAATCCGCTACATTGGTTCGGTTGGACCTAGCCAGCGGGATTCTCTGCTTGGGGGTGCATTTGCCCTGCTTCACTTGATCAATTTCGCCGAACCCTTCGGCTTAAGCTTGATCGAAGCCATGGCTTGTGGCACCCCCGTGATCGCCCGTCCCTTAGGCGCGATCCCTGAAATCGTCAAACCGGGCTTGAATGGATTCTGGGTTCAAGACCTCGAACAGGCTCTTCAGGCTCTAGAAGCCATCCCGCAATTGGATCGTTCTTACATCCGCGCCGATGTGGCTAAGCGCTTTTCGCAACAACGCATGGTTGAAGATTATCTATCGGTCTATCAGCAGGTGCTCGAGCTACACCGTCAAAAAACCAACCTCATCAAAGGATAAGAGCTAATGATTCGCGTACAACGCACTGGAATCATCCTCCAACCCAATCAGCGCCGGGTACTTTTCCGCCCCTTTACGCCGACCAGTGAAGAACGTATCACGCATATCATCGGGCGTATTCTGAGTCTTTCTGAAGCAGAAGTAGAAAATCAACTGGCACAGGTTTGCGCTGAGTTTGGGGAGCGCCATCACAATCTGGGAAAATTCTTCCTAAAGCGCTATGAGCAACTGCGCAAGTACGCTTTGACCGATCAGCCACTCAGCCAAGCTCGCCGCATGCTGATTGGGGCATACTTTACCCAAGAGTATGCCCTCGAGTCGGCTGGGCTGTTGAATCCTTCCATCGTATGGCATCCGGACCAAAGCGGTTTACCCGAAGGTTGTCGGCGGTTTATTCTCAGCTTGCGCGCCATTGGCGAGGGTCATATTTCTTCTGTAACTTTCCGGGCTGGCATGATCGATGCCGAAAATCACCTCACTCTCTACCAACCAACTCCTTTTGTGACCTTGCCCGAAATAGCCCATCATCCCTCCTATGACAAACACCTTTTCCAGAAAAAACTGGTCGAGTTAGGGCTTTATAATGAATTCTCCCATCTTGTTTTGGATGAGTTATCCGACTTCTTTACCTTCACCGAGCTAGAGACGCGCGTCCGCTATGCCTTGGAGCATGGCATTAACCTACGCAGCCACCGTACGACAGCGAGAGGCATGCTTTCGCTTGCCACTTCAAATTATGAAATCCGCTTTTCGCCCGACCAACAACTCTCTGAGCGTATTCTCTTTCCTTCTACGCCTGCTGAAATCAAGGGCATCGAAGATGCCCGTTTTGTTGAATTTCATGATGAGGACGGTTCGACAACCTACTATGCCACCTACACCGCTTACGATGGAACCGTTATCCTCCCACAATTATTGGAAACCACAGATTTCTTGCATTTCAAGATCAGCACCTTAAACGGGCCGGCTATCCAAAACAAGGGGATGGCGCTATTTCCGCGCAAAATCAAGGGGCGGTATGCCATGTTAGGACGGCAAGACAACGAAAATTTGTATTTGATGTATTCCGATCACATCCATTTCTGGTACACGCACGAGATTCTTTTGCACCCCACCTATCCTTGGGAATTTGTTCAAATCGGCAACTGTGGCTCTCCCATAGAAACTGAAGCCGGCTGGTTGGTTTTGACCCATGGGGTCGGTCCGATGCGGAAATATTCGATCGGCGCTGTGCTTTTAGATTTGGAAGATCCCAGCAAGGTTATCGGACGCCTAAGAGAGCCGCTCTTAGGGCCCAACGAGAACGAACGAGAAGGATATGTCCCCAATGTAGTCTATAGTTGCGGGAGCGTTATCCACAACCGCCACCTCATCTTGCCCTACGCCATGTCAGATTACGCCAGCACCTTTGCAATTATTCCTCTGGATGATCTGCTGGCTGCCATGCAAGGATAAAATCCAAGTTTTGCAAGCAAGCCGTCCTCTAAAGCTGCCGCTGATCCATCAAATTCCCATTGCAGCCGACAGGTCTTCAGCAATTTTGCAGGATGCGTTTCAGACTAGCCCCTGCACGACAACCTCATTGATTCTCAACGAGGACAGGATGCGAGGAGGCAAACCCTTAGGAACGCAAATCCGCTTGTCCCAACCCTTTCCTTGACGGAGGTTGCGTCATCGATCCAGATCAGCGCCGACAGTCTTCTAAAAAATGGTATCTTTTGGTATGTTTAAGCTTATGTTGAAAAAACACCTTGCTCTCCCTCAAGACCATGGTTCTTGGGTTTTCCTGCTCAGCCCATTAGCCATTGGCCTATTTATCGGCAGGAGCCTAAGCCTCGCTTCTTGGGTACTCGTTGGGGCATCGCTGGCAGCTTTTCTGTTGCGCCAACCGTTGAGCATTGCGGTCAAAGTGTGGAGCGGGCGTCGTCCTCGTTCGGATTTGAACCCTGCCCTGTTTTGGGTCGCCGTTTATGGGAGCCTATTGCTTGTGTCTCTGGTCTGGTTGGTGTGGTTGGGACATGGACGCTTGCTGTGGCTAGGGCTGCCGGCAGCCGGGGTTTTCGGCTGGCATTTGTGGCTGGTTAAGAAGCGTAGCGAACGGCGACAACTAGGGATGGAAATTGTTGCCAGCGGCGTGTTGGCTCTGGCAGCGCCGGCTGCCCTATGGGTAGGACAAAACGCTTCCTACCCACAAGGTTGGTTGCTCTGGATGTTATGCTGGTTGCAATCGGCAGCTTCAATTGTTTACGCCTATTTGCGCTTGGAACAACGGGAATGGGCTTCTATTCCACAGCGGTTGACAGAACGCTTTCGCCCAGCTTTGAGAGCCTTACTGTATAGCACCTTCAATGTCCTCGCGGCCGCCTTTTTAGGCTTAACCGGTTTCATCCCTTCGTTTGTTTGGATTGCCTATGCCATACAATGGGTCGAATGCCTCTATGGTAGTTTGCGTCCAGCGGTCAAGATGCGCCCTACCCGGATCGGGTTTCGCCAGTTAATCGTCTCGACCCTTTTTACGATTACATTTATCCTGCTCTGGCATTAGCGTCCCCGCCTGCCGAAGAAAGCCGACGGGGACGACTGCCTTGAGTGGGAGAGAACTCCCACCTAAAAGCTGGTGTGCTCAGTGCGGGCGATGATCTCGTCCTGCAAGGTTTTGCTCAGGTCGCAGAAATAGTCGCTATACCCTGCTACACGCACAATCAGGTCTCGATACTGCTCGGGGTTTGCTTGCGCTGCCCGCAAGGTAGCTGCGTCAACCACATTGAACTGGATATGGTGGCCATCGAGTTTGAAATAGGTGCGGATGAGGTGGGTCAGGCGGGTTAGACCTTCTTCATCTTGTAACAATTGCGGGGTAAACTTTTGGTTCAACAATGTACCGCCCGTGCGAGCGTGATCCATTTTAGCAGCCGACTTCACCACGGCCGTTGGTCCACGGCGGTCAGCGCCTTGCACCGGTGAGATGCCCTCGGAGAGCGGCATCCCCGCTTTGCGTCCGTCGGGTGTGGCGCCTGTGACTGAACCAAAATAGACATGCACCGTAGTGGGCAAGAGGTTAATGTGATATTCCCCGCCTTTGGTATTTTTCCGTCCTTCGATGGCTTGATAGTAAGCTTCAAACACCCTGCGCATCAAGCTATCGGCGTAATCGTCATCATTGCCATAGCGCGGCGTGCGGTTGACCAACATCAATCGCTTGCGCTCATTGCCCTCAAAGTTAGAGCTTAGCAACCCAAGCAATTCTCTCATGCTTAGGTTCTGCTGATCAAAGACATGGTACTTAATTGCCGAAAGCGAGTCGGTGATGGTGCCCAGCCCAACCCCCATAATATAGGTAGTGTTATAGCGCGCCCCGCCATTATGATAGTCTTTACCCCGTAGAATACAGTCATCGATCAGCAAGGATAAGAAAGGGGCCGGCATATAGTTCGCATATAAACGCTCCACCACCTGATTGCCACGCACTTTAATATCAATAAAGTAGTTCATCTGCTGGCAAAAGGCTTCGAAGACTTCTTCAAAAGTTCGGAACTGGGTCGGGTCGCCGGTTTGCAGGCCGATTTGTTTACCGCTGCGCGGATCGACGCCATTATTCAGGGTCAATTCGAGGATTTTTGGAAGGTTAAAATATCCGGTCAGGTTGTAATTTTCCTTGCCGAAAGCGCCAACTTCAACACAACCCGAAGACCCCCCACAGCGGGCATCGATGACCGATTTCCCTTGCCGTACCAATTCTTGGACAATGAGGTCACTGTTGAAAACCGAAGGCTGTCCAAAGCCGGTGCGGATAATCCGCCCGGCGCGCTGGATGAAAGCATCTGGATTCTTCTTGCTGACCTGTATCGAGGAGCTCGGTTGTAAGAGACGCATCTCCTCGATAACATCCAGCAAGAGATACGTAACCTCATTCACACCATCCGATCCATCCGGCTTTACTCCACCAAGATTGATCTGGGCGAAATCGGTGTAAGTGCCGCTTTCAGCCGCCGTGACACCAACTTTGGGCGGAGCGGGTTGGTTGTTAAACTTGATCCAAAAGCATTGCAACAGTTCTTCTGCCTTCTCGCGGGTCAGACTGCCATCTGCCAGCCCTTTTTCGTAAAAGGGAAGCAGATGGTGATCGAGCTTGCCAGGGCAGAAAGAGTCCCACGTATTTAATTCGATGGTCACGCCCAGGTGGACAAACCAATAGTACTGTAACGCTTCCCAAAAATTGCGCGGCGCGTGGGCTGGCACCCAGGAGCAAATTTCGGCAATTTGCTGTAACTCCGCTTTGCGTTGGGGATCATCGGTCTGCTTTGCCAATTGACGGGCTTTTTCGGCATGGCGTTCGGCAAAGCGAATTAATGCTCGGGCGACAATCTCCATGGCACGCAATTCTTCTTGTTTATCATACGCTTCGGGATCGTTATAAAAATCCAAATTTGCCAGGCTGTGGCGAATCTCTTCGATAAAATCCAACATGCCTTTGTGGTAGATTTTGTCGTCTAAAACAGTATGCCCCGGCGCCCGCTGTTCCATAAACTCGGTGAAGATGCCGGCTTCATAGGCAGCGATCCATTGAGGCGTCATCTCCCGGAATAAGAGATCTCGCATGGATTTCCCTTTCCAAAAGGGAATGATTTTTTCTTCATACACTTTTCGCGCTTCGGGGCTGACCTTGTAGGGAATCTTCTCACGCGAATCGAGAATATCTAAATCGTCCAGCGAGTGGCAACATAATTCAGGGTAAGTTGGCGTGGCTTTTGGCGCAGGGCCCTTCTCGCCGACAATCAACTCCCCATCCCCAATGTAAATGGTCTTGTGCTCCATCAAATACTGGAAAGCCAAAGCGCGACGCACTGGCTCGGAAATAAAACCATGATTTTGGGTGTAAAATTCGGTGATCAGTTCTGCCCGTTCTGTGGAAATGGTTGGAACAGCCTCAAGGCTTTGTTGGCGTAAGCGAGCAACACGTTCTGTCATCGTCATAAGGTTACCCTCCGATCCGGACGTTGAATCCATAGCTTTCAAAATAATTTTTGATTTCATTAAGATGTTCTTGTTCAGGCGTGGGAGTTTCTCGCAAGCGATATTCTACCCCCAATCCATTATATTTATGCAGAGCAGAAGCGTGATAAGGCAAAAGATCTAAGGGATGTTTTTGAGGTAAGGATAAAAGAAACTCAACCATTTGTCGTAAATTGATCGCATCATCATTAATCTGCGGGATGATCGGAAAGCGCACAAATATGGAATGGCCGAAGGCACTCAGGCGACGTAAATTCTCTAAGATCGGCAGATTCGATACCCCTGTAAATTGGCGGTGGCGTTCCTCATCAATGAGTTTGAGATCGTAGAGGAAAAGATCAATATCTGTGCGCAAGCGATTTAAGGTGTCCCAAGAAGCAAATCCGCAGGTATCCACGGCTGTATGGATACCCTGACTTCGGCAGGCTTGCAACAACGCAGCCAGAAAATTCGGCTGAAAGAGCGGCTCGCCGCCGGAAAACGTCACACCGCCCCCCGATTGCTCAAAGAAGGCGCGGTCACGCTCAATCTCCTCCAGAACTTCGGAGACCGTCATGCGCTTGCCGACTAACTCGCGCGCCTCGGCATAGCATTCTTCTACACAGGCACCACATAAGGTACACAAGGCTCGGTTGGTTTCAAAGGATTCGTGATGCTGGTAGATCGCGCCTACCTCACAGACATTCAAACACGCCCCACAGCGGATACAGCGGTTCTCACGTAGGAAAATCTCAATTTCGGGCGATTTTCCTTCTGGGTTATGACACCACCAACAATTCAAGGGACAGCCCTTGAAAAAGACCGTGGTGCGGATACCCGGGCCATCATGTACAGAATAGCGCCGAATGTCGAAGAGAATACCACTCAGCTCAAGCGTTTCCATGCACCTATCCTATAGAGCCATACAGACGTCTTGCAGGATAACATCGATTACCTCTGGATCTAACAGAGGATGATTTTGAGCATGAGGGATTCTTAGGTGATCAAGAACGATTGCAAAACGTTGATACCCATGATCAGCTCTCAATTCGACCCATTCTATTCCTGCCTGCTCTAGCTGTTTCTTATTCAGGTCGGAGAGTTTATCAGCAATGAAGACCTTACTTTCGCGTGCGTATACTACATCAGCACTTTCTGGATTTCCTTTTCCCATTAACTTGACCTCACACTTATAGCGCTCTTCTTCGCTGATGCCTAAAAGGTAGAAATCCACTTCACGCAAGGATGGGGGTAGTCTATTCTGATCGTAATGCCGAAAAGGCACTTCAAACAATCTGCATAGAGTTAGCATGAGAGGCTTTTCTACTCGTTTACCAGCCGAACTCCAAAGGCTACCACGCAGTGCAGCTCGTTTTACCGCTAAGGAATTGATGACGATAAGGCTTTCGTTTAGGTTCAAATCTACACTAACACCATGCATTTTGATGGTTAGCGTTACATCAATTTGATTTTCTTGATCGATTAAGTGTTGGATGGATTCTAGCAACATCTCATAGTGTTCTATCGATGCTTGCAAGACAATCTCTCGTTTTGTACTGTTATACATATTCCCAATGGTTTTTCGGTTCAGTCCAGAATAGATCGCTAATTCGTCGCTTGGAAGATCATCCTTGAGGAATTCCTGTTTGTACCAATTAATTGATAGCATTTGATGCTTGAGTTTAGCATCAATTACTTTCCGGAAGAAATCAATCACATACTGCAAGAATTCCGCATCAATAAGACGGATAATCTCCGAGCGATAGTCTTCTCCATGTAGTAACTTTCGGATAATTTCTTTTGTAACAGATTGTGTTATGGTCACTCAAAACTCACTATTTCAACAAATTTTTCCAGGGATAGAAAGCGGGGTTTAATAGGAGTAAATAAATCTCCACCCCCCAAATTTTTTTCAATTAATTGAAAATACCTTAAATCTATTTCAGTCAAAAAAAAATGCCGCCCTAAATTCAGGGCTGCATGCCCCACAGTTCCACTTCCTGCAAATGGATCAAATACCAAGTCCCCTCTCAGAGAATAATATTGAATTACCCGATAACAAAGTTCTATTGGAAAAACAGCCGAATGCTCTTTGTCATACTTCGGATCAAGCAGCCAGACATTCGAGGTTTCATACTTTCCTAGAACTTTGCTGGCTTCAATGGTATCCCAGTCATATTGCTTTAAGTTCCAGTCAATTAATTTATCAGTTTTTTTGCGATAAACCATGAGATATTCAGTAACTGGATTTGGTTTATATGCTAAGGGTTTCCGATGTTGTAGAAACCCTGCGTTACGATTCTTAGCACTCGACTCGGGCTTAACCCATACAATGTCATCAATAAATTCCCAGCCCATTTCGACTAGATACGGGTGAATATCAAAAGGAATTGGATACCGCTTACTAGAATGTTGTCTGCTGATGCGAGGGATGATAATCGGTGAGGTGTTGAGCACAAAAAAGCGCCCTTCCTTTGTCACCCGAAGAACTTCTTGAAAAATCCCCGCTAAAAATTCCAAGTAATCCTTATAACTCGGGTAAATCGAGTAATCCCTTGCATTATAGTATGGAGGTGAAGTAAAGGTTAAGTGAATCGAGTTTTCGGGTACATACCTTAAAACTTCTCGAACATCGCCGTGCACAACTACATTTTTCAAAAAATGATGTGTTGCAGGATGAGGCAGTTGCGATTTTTCTGAGGAAGTTGAAAAATACTCCTTATAGATAATTTGCTGAATAAGTTCATTTCGATGATTAACAAGCCTCCTTAGGGTTGTATCAACGGTCGTATTGCCCTTAAAGACTAACAATCCACGAATTGCTTGGGCAACAATTTTAGGATCAGGGTCATTTAGGAAATCTATAAGGGCAGGTATGTTGCGAGGGTCACGCATTCTTCCAATTGACGAGACAGCTTCCCTACGAACCATTGAATTCGAATCTTGTCTAGCAACCCCAATAAAGGTTTCTACATACCGAATATCCTCTAACTTCCCAAGGTTCTTAACAACCCAGAAACGGATGCGATGGTCTGGATGGTTTACATAAGATAAAAGTACTGTGCCATCAAAGTTCTTCGGCAATGCCCCTAAATTTTGTAATATAAATGCTAACTGGGTACCATCTTGAACCCTTGACAAGAGCTGTGACAAAGCCCCATTCCCATCCTGCTTTAGTTTTTCAATTTCTTCTTTCGTGACCATAGTAAGACAATATCATACACTGCATTTGGATAAACCCTATTTATTGTACATCCTCAACTTGAAACTGGTCAAGCAGTCTTCTCTCCCATCTTCTACACTGTCAACGATTTTGGCGCTTAAACTATTGACAAAAAATCTATAGTAATATATACTATAGGCATGGAGTGAATTATGCCACATGGAAGAGGCTTTGGTAAAGGTTGCCGAGGCGGCCGGCGCAAAATGTTCTTCTTGGAATCTTGTGTTTTGGTTTTACTCCATCAAGCACCTAGCTATGGTTACGCGCTGATGGAGGATCTGCGTCAATTCGGATTCCCACCCGAACAGATGGATATCAGTATTCTTTATCGCGCCCTGCGCGATCTCGAAGACATGGGGTTCGTAAGCAGTAACTGGAGCGATGAAAGCTACGGTCCCCAACGGCGCGTCTACACCATTACCCCTGACGGAGAAGCCATTCTCGCAGAATGGATGGAGGATTTGCGCCAGCGGCGGCGCGAAATCGAAGCGCTAGAAGCTGCATACCTCTCTGTGAAACAAAAGGCTCAAAGCGACCTTTCTTCCTAAAAAGGGTAGCAAGAAATGAGAGTTATTGACAATCTTTGTGTTGGATGTGAAGCTTGCCTCTCGGTTTGTCCCAACAACGCCATAAAATTGTATCAAGGGCGTGCTTGGATCGACTCGTCTTTGTGTGGCGAATGTGGCGCTTGTGCTGAGATCTGTCCCCAAGGAGCCATTAAGCCGGCGCGAGACATCACAAAAACAACCGCGCAGGAACAAAGCGCATTGTCACCATCCAAGTTCAGCCAAATGATTGTAAAAACCCCAGACGGCATCCAAGAAAAGAGAAAAAGTCCTCTCTATTCTGTTGTTTCTTTTCTCAGCCGCGAAATCCTCCCCTGCTTCATCGACGCTCTAGTAGACCGTTTGGACGATCACCAGAACACTCAACTTATCTACCCTACAAAGGTACCGCTTTCCCGGCAGATTAAGAATCCCTCGTTGCGTGTTTCCAACCAACCCTTACGCCACCGTCATCGTTTTAGTCGTCGAAAAATGAACCAAAATCCTTGGTAAGGATCGAAATCTTCCAACGAGAAAGGAGGCAATCAAAATGCCACGCGGTAATCGTACTGGACCCTTAGGACTCGGACCAAGAACAGGCCGTGGGCTCGGCTATTGTGCCACTTTCGACACGCCTGATTACTCCAAGCCGGTCTACGGCCGGGGTATGGCTTGGGGAGCCGGCTTCGGCTGGCGCCATCGGGCTTATCCTCCCCGACTAACACCATGGGGGATACCCCGCTATGCCCCTCCCACCAAAGCGGAGACCTTGCAGGCTCTCCAATCCGAGGCAGAATGGTTAAAGGAACGACTCAATGCCGTTCAACAAAAGATTGATGAGTTAGAAAAAGAATCAACAACTTAATATCCTCTTGGATTTACCCTCCCGCAGATTGAGAATCTACGAGATGGTCAAGTAGAAAGGAAGACTAGGGATGAAAAATCTGATTTTTCGTAGAAAAGGACAAGATGGTGGACGTGGACAGGGACGCGGTCAAGGTTCAGGCGGCGTCAGTGGTGGCAGAGGTCTTGGGCGCGGGCGAGGCAACAAACCTGGCTCCGGTCCGGATGGCAATTGTATTTGTCCTCACTGCGGTTATCGACAAGCCCATATCGCTGGGCAGCGATGTTATGGATATCTCCTGCCCTAAATGTGGCACTCGCATGGTAAGGGAATAACAACCATGAAGATTGCCATATCTATTTCGGGTGACCACATCAACGCTGCTTTTGATCCCCGCTTTGGGAGAGCACCTACGTTTTGTTTGGTGGATTCCGAAAGTGGTGCCTGGAGCATTCATCCAAATCCAGCCATATCTTCTTCAGGCGGCGCTGGAATCCAAGCCGCTCAACACATCGCCAAACTCGGGGTTCAAGCTGTAATCAGTGGTGCCTTTGGGCCAAATGCAGCCCAGACATTGGAGGCTGCCGGGATAAAAATGTTTATTGCTCCAACGGACGAATCGTTAACCGCGGCAGAAGTCATGCAACGCTTTAAGTCAGGTCAACTCTCGCAAATTGACCAAGCCACCCATAGAGGTTACCACGAGAGGTCTCACGGATGATTATCGCCATCGCTAGCGGAAAGGGCGGCACGGGAAAAACCGCTATTGCAACTAGCTTAGCATTAGCTGCTAAACGCCCTCTGCGTTTCTTAGATTGCGATGTGGAAGCTCCCAACGCCGCCCTTTTCCTCAAGCCAAAATTAGAACACCGCAAACCAGTAGGCATCCCGATTCCTGTAATTGATGAGGAACTCTGTTCTTATTGTGGGCGATGTGCGGCAGTCTGTGAATTCCACGCCATTGCGATTATGGGGAACAAAAGTCTGATCTTCCCCGAGTTATGTCATGGTTGTGGCAGTTGTACCCTCATTTGCCCCGAACATGCTATCCGCGAGCGCATCGACACCATTGGCGTCCTTGAGGGCGGCTCTGCGCTCCCTGAGATTCAATTTGCTCAGGGCATCTTAAATATTGGCGAACCCATGGCTGTCCCGGTCATCCGCGAACTAAAAAAATGGTCATTTCCCTCGCCAACGGGTCAAATCAATCCTATAGAACAAACCTCGCCGGCAAGCTCGAATGGGCTTGAAATCCGCGATGCTCCACCTGGCGCTTCTTGTCCGGTGGTTGAAACATTGCGCGGTGCAGATTTTGCAATTTTAGTCACCGAACCGACACCGTTTGGGTATCACGATCTCCGTCAAGTCGTGGAAATCTGTCGGGATTTAAATATACCGGCAGGTGTGATCATTAACCGAGATGGAATCGGTGAAAAGACCGTAGAAGAATTCTGTGCTAGCGAGGGGTTACCAATCTTGATGCGTATCCCTTTACAACGCAATCTGGCCCAAGCCCTTGCACAGGGAGAGACCATTTATACAGCCGATGTCAGGTTTCGCGCTCCATTCGAACAACTTTTGACAAAGATTCGAGGAATCGGGCACGTATGAAACAACTCGTGATTCTGAGCGGCAAAGGCGGAACGGGTAAAACAAGTCTGACAGCAGCACTGGCACATCTTGCAGCCCAAGATGGTTGGAAAGGACGGATAGTCCTGGCAGATGCAGATGTGGATGCGGCTAACTTAGAGTTGGTCTTAAAGCCATTCCTTATCGAATCACAAAATTTTATAGGGGGTAAAGTAGCTATCATTCAAACCGAAAGCTGTTCGGTTTGTGGCACCTGTGCCTTCGTATGCCGCTTTGATGCTGTACTGTCCCCTACAGAAAGTACAGACCAGGCAACAGAATATCACATTGATCCCCTTGCCTGCGAAGGTTGTGCTTCCTGTGTGTATCAATGCCCAACCCATAGTATTTCCCTGCAAGAGCAGGTAGCCGGGAAATTCCATTACTCCGAAAGCTTGTATGGGCCCCTTTATCACGCTCATCTGTTTCCTGGACAGGAGAATTCCGGCAAATTGGTCACTTTGGTAAAGCAACGCGCTCGTTTAGATGCCTTCGATAACCAGCGAGACTTGATTATCGTGGATGGGCCGCCCGGAATTGGATGCCCGGTCATCTCTGCCATCTCTGGAGCCGACCTTGCGTTAATCGTCACAGAACCTTCTGTTTCTGGCATCCATGACCTACAGCGCATCTTGCAAACCTTACAACATTTTGGGGTGCCGCCTTTGGTGGTGATCAACAAAGCTGATCTTGTCCCTCAAGCGACTGTTGAAATCCAAAATTTCTGCAAAGAGAAAGAGATTGAAGTTATAGGTACCATCCCCTTCGACCTTGCCATACCCCGTGCCCTGGTCGCCAGCGAAATTGTGACCGCAGTTCAACCCGAAGCCCCTGCCAGCCTGGCTATTCGTCAGGTATGGAGGCATCTGTCATCTCGCTATTTAGGTGCGCTATGAATGAGCTTGAGAATGCCATCCTAGAGAAATTAAGAACTGTGATCGATCCTGAAACCAACTTGGATGTCATCCGAATGCGCTTAGTGGACCATCTCTCTGTCAATGCAGAAGGTCAGGTGAACTACCTCTTCCGCCCTTCTTCCTTTTTATGTCCAATTGCCATCCCACTTGCCCTTGCAATCAAGAAAGCTGTCTCTGAAGTAAATGGAGTTACTTCCCAAAAGATCACCGTAGATAGTTTCATTATGGCAAAAGAGCTAGAAAATCTATTAAACGAGGAGTCAAGTCATGAAAATAGCCGTAACAGCAGAACAGAATCAAGGCCTTGAAAGCCAAGTTGCCCATCATTTTGGCCATGCGCCGTATTTTATTCTGGTTGATGTTCAAGAGGGAGAAATTCTCTCCATACAGGGCATAGCGAACCCTTATGCCAACGCCCATCAACCAGGCCAAATTCCTCAATTTATCGCTCAACTTCAAGCAAATGTTATCCTGAGTGGAGGCATGGGCAGTCGTGCAATCGAGTTCTTCGAACAGTATGGCATCCACCCTGCAACTGGGGCGGATGGCACAGTGCGCGAAGCGATAGAGAAATTCCTGGGCGGTAAGCTCAAAGAGGCTGAAGCCTGCTCTCACCATGAGGATCACGGATAGCATCCATGAGCTATGTCTTTGGTCCTGTTCCTTCGCGGCGGTTGGGGCAGTCGCTCGGCATTGACACGATCCCCCTTAAAACCTGTAACTGGAATTGCGTCTATTGTCAACTGGGGCGCAGTGTGCCGCTTCAGCATGAACGCAAAACTTATGTGCCATCTGAGGCAATTTTATCGGAGGTGGAGCAATTTTTCCGCCAGCCTCAACCGCCCCCATTGGATTGGGTTACCTTGGTTGGTTCTGGAGAACCAACGCTACACAGCGAAATCGGCAAACTTATCCGCCAAGTCAGAGTGCTGACCGACAAGCCGATTGCCGTGATCACCAATGGCTCCTTGCTTTTTCTACCTGAAGTCCGCTACGACTTGAGAGAAGCCGATGCCGTTCTGCCATCGCTGGATGCCGGCAACCCCGCTCTCTATCGCAAGATTAACCGCCCTCATCCAGACTTCACCTTTGAACGACTGGTTGAAGGGTTAATCGCCTTCCGCAAGGAATACCGCGGCAAGCTTTGGGTAGAAGTCATGTTAATTCGGGGGCTCAACGATAGCGAGCCGGCCCTCAGAGAAATAGCTGCCATCCTAGAACAAATCCAGCCCGATGAAGTGCATTTGAACCAACCCACCCGTCCACCGGTCGAAAAATGGGTGCAACCACCGGACGAAGAAGGGTTATTACGGGCAATGGCCATCCTCGGAAAACTTGCCCGTGTCGTTCACCCCACTCAAACAAAATGGACGATTGACCCTAAGCAAAATG
Source organism: Anaerolineae bacterium (assembly GCA_003130835.1). Classification (GTDB taxonomy): domain Bacteria; phylum Chloroflexota; class Anaerolineae; order Anaerolineales; family UBA4823; genus NAK19. Next base: position 21,883 of record QEXX01000149.1, read on the forward strand.
TAATCGAAACGCTACTGGGGATTATTACGCGCCATCCCCTACGCGAAGAGGATGTGTTACAAGCTTTGAGCACCTTTTCTTTAGCCCAAGCAAAAACCCTCCTCGATGAGTTAGAAAAAAGTGGCAAGGCAAAGGTTATTGAGCGGTATGGCACCCGTTTCTGGTGTGCTGCCCCTGCTCGTTTCCCACCTTCTGAATAAAGTCAACCATTCGGGCTGGAATCTGCTTAAATTGTTGTTCATTGTTGGCGATAAACAGTTCAGAGCGCGGCAAGAGATGATGAAGTTCTTCCGCTGTTTCCAGAGGATGCACGGCGTCCTCTGGCCAGGCGATAATCAGCGCCGCCTTGTCAGCCAGCTTTCGGAACACCGGCTTAGGAGGCAAATTGCTCCGAGCGGCTCCATGAAAGATTGCCCATAGGGTTTTGCGGGAATAGCGATGCCAAAGGGCAAAAGTTTGACGCATCGTTTCGGAACGAGAAACGTCCATCCAAGTCGGCAGAGAGCTTTGTCCTTCCCACGCGGCCAGAGCGGCTAGTCCCTTGCCTCCAAACAGCAAAGCCAACCACGCTGAGCGGCGGTACTGACTAGCTTGTTTGATGCGGGTTTGCCAAGCGGTTGGGGGGGAGACTAGGACTAACCCATCAATTCGCTCAGGAGACTGGAGAGCTGCAAAAAGGGCTGTACAGGCTCCCATTGAAGCGCCTCCAGCGATAAAACGGTCGATCCCCAAGTGATCGGCAAGAGAAAGCATGTCCGCAGCCAAGTTTTGCCAACGGTAATCTTCGGCACGATAGGATGTTAGGCTTCTGCCATGCCCGCGCGCATTGTAGCGAATCAGCCAAACCGAAGGGGGAAAATTCCGCCATTGAAACCAATCCAGGCAGTCTTCCGCCTGCATACAGGTTAAAAGACCGTGCGCCCAAAGGAAAGGCTTGCCCTGCCCTTGAACACGAGTTTCAAAGGGAAAAGCCTTTGCATGCATGGTTTGTTTTTCACCTAGATGACGTAGAGCATAGCGGGCTAACGCACGACTAAAACCGGACAGGTTGCCCGTTGGATAACCTCTTGGCTTTGACTGCCAAGCAGTAAACTCGCCAAAGCACCCAGGCCTCGAGAACCAACGACAATCAAGTCCACCTGGCGGACCTCAGCAACGCGCAAGATAACATCAGGCGCCGCACCTTCTAAAGCCTCTGTCTCGACCGTTCTAGGGGTAAACCCCACTTCCTGCAAAGCTCGCTCTAGCACTTGGTTCGCTTCGTGCAATCTCTCCGAGATCGTCGCCTGCAGATTCGGCTCTCCCAAATCAGGCGGGATCGGGGGATAGGCATGGACAATCACGATGTCCGCATGACAGGTGCGGGCTAGTTCACCTGCTAAGCGAACAGCTCTCAACGCATGATCTGAGCCATCCACACCGACCAAGATTTTATGAAACATTGTACACCTCCAATGGACATCTGCAATGAAATGCACGCATATTCAAACAAGCTTCACGAAAGGATGGAAGCTCGTCTAGAACGCCGGTTGACGTTTGGATTTTATCACACCCCGCTTTGAGAACAACAGCTTGGCTCTGGCAGTCTTCCATAAAACAGGTTACCGAGCGATCAGAGGAAAATAGTACTGGTAATCTAGCCCGCTCGGAATATAGAAGTGGAAACTAACAATCCCGTCCATGACATTGCTATCGATATTCAATTGAACATCGCCCCAGGTTTCTTTATGTCCCCCTGCGTATTGGCGCAGTCGTTGGCGATCCTTCCACCATTCATTGGACAACCCAGATACATCCCAGACCGTGGCTTCAGGGTCATAGGAATCAGCAATCCAATGGGCTGCCCAGATGACCGGGGGAGAATTCGGAAGATCCACAAACTGGCTCAAGGGTCGGCCGGTGCTGTAAACCCCACCGATCATCCCTAGCTCGGTCATGCGCTCTACCCAGCCGTTAATAAAGGCGCGCGCGGCTTGGTTGCATTCTTCGTTTCGAACCTCATAATGTTCTAAATCATAATAGATCACACTGCCATGGCCGGCTGAGTTGGTCAATCCGAGTTGTTGCGCGGCAAGGGTGGCTGCCTCGGCTTCCTTCCGTCCTTCTTGATACGCTTTGGGAGGATATTTGCTCATGCGATATTGATAGGTCGTGCAGCGGGCTTGCAACCCAACCCAAGTGGGGATCAAGCCCCAGCCCTGCTGGCGCAATTGGGCGATAAATTCCGGGGTCAACGCCGTGTTAGGGCAAGCGCGATGAACTCCACCAATGTACACATTGACCGCCCGATAAGGGCTGTGCGCCTTCCACGTAGTCAGTTGCTCAAGGGTCGGAATCTCGCACTTGTCAAAAGCCTGTCCTTGCATGACAGCGATTAACGGTGTCTCTGGGACTTCTTCGCCCAGCGGTTGGGGCGCGGTCGGGCTGGCAAACCAAGCCGTGTCGACCGACTCTTCTCTTACCAAGTAAGTTTGTCCATTCGGTAAGGGAACCACCGCCCAACTTCGCCCTCCATCCTCCGTAGACCATAAGCGTTCCATCACCCGACACCGCAAGCTTTGGCGGGAAGTGCCATCGAAGGACGGGTGGACGGTTTGGGATTCACAGTTGCCTTTGCGTTCCAACTTCCAGCCCATTGTGTCCGAAACCATGTGCAGTTCTGGCAAGCCGTCCTCGCTAAGCTTTTGGGATAGGTTGGGAATCTGCGTGACCCCTGACCAAGTCACCCCCCCATCGGTCGAACGATAAACCTCATCGCCTTTCGCTCCACCTCGCATCCACAAGTTCCCCCCATCATCCTTTTGGATCGGCGCAGCAATCGGAAGTTCCAAGCGTTGCCACGTGTGCCCGCCATCCGACGTTCGGTAAAGGATTCCCACACTGAAATTGGCACTGCTGACGACTTTTTGCACCAACCAGATGGTGTTCGCGTCCTGTACGGTAAGGAAGTGTCGAGCGATAGGCAGAAAACGATCTTCCTCATCTAAAGGAATGGGATCAATCTGCCAACTCTGTCCCCCGTTGAAGGTACGGGCGAGGTACAGGGTATTTTCAGCTTCGGTTGAGCGTTTGGTCAGGATTGCCCAGCCGTGCTCGGCATTGAGAAAGTCAACCGCGGCAAGCTGTAACCCGCTTGACAGGGGCGGGGTGATCTCCTGCCAAGACTTGCCTCCAGCCGTGGTTCGGAAGAGTCTTTCCCCAAACCAAATCCAACCGTCCTTTCCGCTCAAGGGGTCAAAATCTTGAATCAAGAAGGCAGAGGCGAGGTCACCCTGCAGATCAGAGGCAAATCCAGTCAGCCCGGCAATAAGAAACCAAGCCAGAAAAACACCCCCGATCGACAAGCGGGTTTGAACGCCTCCAAACAGCAACCATCGCATAGGCTTCATGCTCCTTGAATTGTAACCCCGAACCCGCCCTTCGAGGAGGCGAAAAACCTTGCAGCTTCGTCAGTCAACCGCTGCTAAGGGGAATACTGTTGACTTTTAGCCTAAAAAGTGCCGCAAGGATGCTGCCTGAATGATCAATTCTCCGATCCGCTCATCGCGGTTTTGCCGAACGGACTCGGTGATCTCTCGGGTGAGGCGAAGGTGATCCTGATTTGGCTGATAGGCAATTTGTAGGCGCTCCACCGCCTGACATATTCGGGCAGGCAGAAAGGGACTATCCAAATCAACAAATTGGAGGGCAGCAGCTAAATCTGCATCGAAATTGATGATGGTTTGTCGCAAAAACTCGATTTCTTCTTGCGTAAGGACATGCAACCCCAGCAATTCAGGGGGAATCCCTAAGGAATATAAGCAGCAGGTAAAGGCGATAGCGCGCGGCAGTTGAATACCGCTGACATTGCGAAAATAGCCGAATAATCCCGAATGCGACTTTCGCTTTCTGCGCCGCGGCACATACTTCGCCAAGCTGCTGATCAGCTTCGCCAATTGGGTTACCTGTTCCCGATAAGCCTGCGTGGTTTTCTCGATAATTACCAGACACCGCTCTTGCTCAACCTCGTGCGCATGGCCTCGCGGAATCTGCTTGAGTGTTTGAACAGCTGTGACAACTTCTAAGGGAGCATAGTCATACTTGAAAGCAGATTGAATGGTAAAGGTTTGAACCGAGGGATATTCTTTGGCAATCTGTTGCACCGTGCTCGGTTTGAGATTACCGCGAAAAGGCGCCGAGCCCATGCCGATAATCGGGTAAAGCTCGATCCCTAATCGACGCGAGAGTTGCTCCAAATGATAGAGAGCAAGCTTATTCGCCAAAACCGTGCTGACTAACCCAGAATTCATGGCAGGGTCGGAGCGCGCCAAAAAGACGCGTTGGTATTCCAAATCTTTGTCCTGCAGAAATTCCTCCATCACTTGCGCGGCGTTGAGCAAATGTTCAACCCCCTCGAACAATGGAATCACATTGATGCGCTGCGGACGAAACTTCCCTAACCATTCCCCAATCGTTATCGAGTCACCTGGAATGGTTTGGGTGTCTTTGGCAGCGATAAAATGCACATAGTAGTTATAAATGCGGTTGATATCGGAAGCCGAAACCGTCATCGGCAGGATAACCTCAAAGATGGGCGGCGGGTTGTGCGGATTGAACAGAACGGCTGCGTCATAAGAGCGAGGGATACTGCCCAAAGTTTCCAGCAAAATCTTCGCTTCAGTCTTTTCGATGGCAGGGTTGGGAACGCGCGGGGTGATAAAAACATGCTCCCCAAGTAAAACCTGACGGAAGAAGGGTTCATAAGTGGAGAGCAGCTTCTTGACCACAAAGTTATCCACTTCTTTGCCTTCATAGTCCCACATCTGCTCATCGCAGCCGAGGTGAGAAAAGACGTAATAAGCCTCTTGAACCTCATCTTCCCCCTGTAACTCTGCCTCCGAAGCAAAAAAAGGGATTTGGACATTATCGGGATGTTGGGTACTCATACAGCGCGGAATATGGGGCATCGTGCACCTCGCCAAGAAGATATTAGCGAGTAATTATATCAAAACCCGAAAAACCCTATTGACATCTGAGCGCTTCCACCAGCCCAAGTCTGCGACTACCAAGAAGCACAATAGGCGTTCGGTTTTGAAGAAAACTACTATTGGATGATCCCAACCGAGCAATCTGGGTTGCCAAAACAAAACGTAGGCGCAGGGTTTTTATAGGTATCCTTCGCCGGAAAGCAGCCTTAGTTCCATGAATGGAAACTCCTGACTTATCCACCCATTGGCTGTTGCTGGGTGATGCAATGGATATTGCCGCCGCCCAATAAGATCTCGCGGGCGGGGACGCCGACCACACGACGCTCGGGTAAGTATCGCTGCAGGGTCTCAAGGGCAAGCCGGTCATGAGGATCGTCAAAGGTTGGCACAACCGCACCCCCATTGCAAAAATAGAAGTTGATGTACGAGGCAGCCATCCGATCGCCAGCCTGCCGCGGCAAAGTCCCTTCGACAGCATCCACGCCCTCGGCTTCTTCGGCAGTGATCAGCACCGGATCGGGTTGATGGATTTTCACGATCTCAAAGGAGCGTCCCTTGGCATCTTTGGCATGGCGCAAACGCTGGTAGGCATCTTGTGAGATCGGATATTGCGGATCATTGTGATCCTCCGTCCACGTCAGCGCAATCACTCCCGGGCGCAAAAAGCAAGCCAGGTTATCAACATGCCCGTTGGTTTCATCGTTGTACACCCCCTCGCCTAGCCAGATGATTTGCTCTACGGAAGTATATTCCTTGAGATAAGCCTCGATTTCCTCTTTGCTCAACTCGGGGTTGCGATTTGGGTTGAGGAGACACTGCTCGGTTGTCAGCAGGGTGCCTTCGCCATCCACATGAATTGATCCGCCTTCGAGAACCAGTGGCGCAGCGTAGCGGTCAACGTTTTCGATTTCAGCCACCTTGCGCGGCACGAGGTCATCCAAATCCCAAGGGAAATACAAACCTTCTTTCAACCCTCCCCAGGCATTGAATTTCCAATCCACCAAGCGAACTTGCCCCTTGCCGTTGATGACAAAGGTGGGGCCGACATCCCGCATCCAGGAGTCGTTGTTGGATAGTTCGATGACGCGAATCTGCGGTGGGAGCATGGCGCGCGCGTTGAGGAACTGACGATGGTTGACCCCCATGACCAGCGGCTCGAACTGGGAAATAGCCTGCGCCACAGCAACAAATGCTTTTTGGGCAGGCTTGGCTCCTAAGCGCCAATTATCCGGCCGCTCCGGCCAGAGCATCCAAGTTTGCTTATGCGGGGCAAATTCAGCCGGCATATAGAAACCATCTTGGCGGGGAGTAGTTGATAAAGTGCGGACCATGTCTTACCTCCTCATCAATGCCTCACCCTGGCCCTCTACGTCGCAAGCAAGGTGCTGAGAAAATCACCACCAAGGCACCCAAAAGCCACAGTGTTTCTTGCTGAGAGCCCCTGGTACCTTGGTGGTTGTTCACCTTAGCCTGACCTTTTAAGCACCCTTGGGGAGAGGGGCCGTGGCAGAGAGCACCTCAGACGATTTGATGCAGAAACGCTTCAATTTGACCGCGATGGTAGGCTTGCAGTTCCTGCGAAGGACGCTTCAAGCGTGGGTAAAGCAGATAGACCAACAACCCTTTTTCGGTATGCAAGCGATTTTCCGATTGGTCGAAGATAATCGAGCGGGGATGATCCATCACCTCATCGGTGGCTTCCACCCCACGCGAAGCCGGCAAACAATGCATGAATTGACAATGCGCAGGAGCTTTATTAAAGAGCTGCAAGTTGACCTGATATTTGGGCATAAAGGCTGCCCGCCGTTCGGGAATTTCATCTTCTTGACCGACCCACCACCACAGGTCTGTATAAATGAAATCCGCTTCACGAACGGCTTCAACCGGGTCTTCGGTGATCGTCAGGCTGCCGCCCGATTCAGCGCAATTGGCTTGGGCAATCTGCAACCAGGTTTGTGGAGGCTGATATTTGCGCGGCGCAGCGTGGGTGAAGTGCATTCCCAAACGGGTGCAAATAAACATCAAAGACGAGAGCACATTGGTGGCATCGCCGATAAAGGTAACCCGCAGGTCTTCCAGTTTTTTGCCGGCCGGCATGTGTTCTATCATGGTCAGTACATCGCACACCACTTGGGTGGGATGGTTGTAATCGGTCAGGCCGTTGATCACCGGCACTTCGGCATATTTCGCCAATTCGGTGATCGTCTCGTGCTTTAAGGTGCGGGCGAAGATGGCATCGCACATGCGTGAAAGCACTTTAGCCGTATCGTACATCGATTCGCGCACGCCCAAGTGAATCTCACCCGGTTTCAGGTACAGCGCATGACCACCCAACTCGGTCATCGCCACCTCAAAGGAAACTCGCGTGCGGGTCGAAGGCTCTTCAAAGATCATCGCCAGTGAAGCATCCTGAAGGAGTTTGGGTGTACACCCTTGTTTATCGGCAGCTTTGATCTTGCGCGTCAACTCGATGAGGTCCAGAAGCTCCTGTTTCGTGTAATCTTGTGTGTCAATAAAATGTCTGAGTGTCATATCCTAAGCTCCTATCCAGTATTATTTGCGACTTTCTTCCCAAGCGCGGATGAAAGTGACCGCTAACTCACCCAGCCGATCGAGGTTATAGCCCCCTTCTAAGACAATCAAGGTCGGTAAGCCCAGTTGGGCGATTCGTTTTGCCATTTCCGCATACGTGTCGGTGTGCAGGGCAAAGTTCGCCAACGGGTCTTCGACATGCGTATCCAAACCCAACGAGAGGACAAGAAAGGACGGCGACATCTGACGCAAGGCATCCAGCGCCAAGTCAAGGGTGGCGAGGTAAGTGCTGCCGTTGGTTTGGGGCGGCAAGGGAAAATTGCGGTTAAACCCTTTGCCTTTGCCCGCTCCGATTTCGTCAGCATAGCCACTGAAGTACGGGTAGGTCGTGGACGGATCGCCGTGTAGGGAAAGATAACCCACTTGATCAGAGTCGTAAAAAATTTCTTGCGTGCCGTTGCCGTGATGAAAATCAACGTCTAGAATACAAACTCGGCCGGCGGAAGACAAAGCTTGAGCTGCGATGGCAGCATTGTTCAGATAACAATAACCGCCGCATTGATGGCGCGTGGCATGATGTCCGGGCGGACGACAAGCCGCAAAGACGGTTTGCTCTCCAGCCAGCAGGGCTTCTGCACCACTGAGCGCGCAGTCAGCCGCTAGGCGGGCGGCTTCAAAGACCTTTGCCGTGATCGGCGTATAGGTGTCAAAACAATAACGGCTGACCAGCGACATGACCGTCTCGGCGCGCGGTTGCCAACGCTCGGAATAGGGAAAAACCGTTGGGAAGATCACTTCAAAAGGCTTCCCGTCTGACTCGGGATCGAGAAAGGGCATCTGATTGGCTTGCTGCAGAAAGGCAATGTAGTCGGCCGCATGGACAGCTTGAATGGCTTCGAGCGGAAAGCGCTGCGGCGCTTCTACCTCAGCCAATCCTGCCCGATGTAACGCTTCCACAACCCGCTGCGCGCGACCCGCCACCTCTGAGGCTGCCACCACTTGACCGAAGTGAATTTGATAGGGCGGTTGAAACGATTCTAAGTGCGGCGAATAGAAAACTTTCATGCTGCACCGAACCTAAGCGGCTGGGGAGGTTTTACGTTTGAGAAGCGCTTCCACGCGGTGTTCAAGAGCGGTGATAAATTGAATCACCCCGCCGGGATAAAACAGGATAATGGTGCAGATCAAGGCGCCCAAGAGGGTCAGGCGCAAGGTGCCCGCCAAACGCAAGAACTCGTTGCCAAAGACGATCACAAAAGCGCCGAGAATCGGCCCTAAAAAGGTACCCACGCCTCCCAACTCGATCATGGCAATGGTCAGCAAGAAAGGTTCTATGCCCAACGTCGTCGGAGAGATGTCCCCTAAAGCATGGACGTAAACTGCGCCAGCCGCGCCGGTCAACAGGGAAGATAGGGCAAACACTTTGAGGCGTTCTTTGAACTTGTTGACCCCTAAACAATAGGCAAAATTTTCCGAATCCCGCAGGGCAATAAACGCCATTCCGGTGGAAGAGTGAATCACCCGATAAATGATCCATAAAACGATTAAAAAGAACACAAAACAGATGTAGTAAGCGCCAGTTTTATCCATACCGGGATAGAAGGGTGGGATTTCATGTAACCCCATGGCGCCGCCGGTGATGTCGCGGGTTTGGGTCAGCACCGAAGGCAACGAGTCGGCAAAGATCAGCGTGAGCAAGGCAATATAGATACCGCTCAGGCGCAAGGCGGGCAAGCCCAATGCCACCGTCACAATCACGGAAGTGACCAAACCAGCCAGCGGAACCGTCAAAAAAGCCGGCACGCCAAAGGATTTTGCCAGGATGCCGGCCGTATAGCCGCCGATTGCCATGAAGCCGATATTCCCCAGCGAATTGATCCCCGCATAGCCCATCATCAGATTCCAATTGGCAGCCACAATCGACCAGATAAAGAAAAGGATAAACAAATGTTTGTTATAGCTTGAGGCTCCCAGCCAAGGATAAAGCAGGATAAAAGCGATAACCACAATAGAAAGGAGCGATTTCCAATTAAGATTCTTCATGGTCGCCTTGCCTCCGTCACATTCTACCGCCCAAGATGCCTTGCGGCCGCAGCAACAACACAACGAGGAACAATACAAACCAGATCGGCCAAACCCAGATGGCGCCTAAATAAAGCGTGGCGATCGCTTCCACCAAGCCCAAGATGAGCGCCGCCACAACCGCACCACTGGTGCTGCCCAACCCGCCAAAGGTCACAATCACAAAGCCCTTGACCATCCACTCCCAGCCAATGTGCGGATTGAGGTAATACTTGGTACCCAAAAGGATGCCGCTGAAGCCGGTGACGACAAAAGCAAGGGCAAAAGTCATCCCAAAAATCTGTTCAATATGGATACCAACTACTTGGGCGCCGGGAATGGATTGCGCCACCGCCCGCATGGCTTGGCCAGTGCGGCTATACTTAAAAAACAAACTCAGGGCTGTAATGGCGATCACCACAATGGCAATCAGCAACAACTCATGCCAGTTAATTTGGAGGAAGCCCACTTTCAACATCCCTTCGACCAGCAAAGGGATCGATTTGACGCGCGGGCCAAACACTTGCAAGACCACATTTTCCAGCAAAATACCCGCCCCGAGCATAAATAAGACGGTCGAAAACTCCCAATTGGGCTTTTTGAGCAGGGGATTGATGGTCAAACGATAAAGCACAAAGCCGAAGATCGCCATAAAAGCCATAGAGAGCAAAGTTGCCAGCAGAAAAGGTACGCCCAAGGCAGAGAGCAGGTACCAAGTGAGATAGGCGCCAATGACGGCGATCACGCCATGCCCAAAGTTAAAGACGCGGCTGACGCCATAGATGATCGTCAATCCCAAAGCCATGGCTGCGTACAGGGAACCAGAGATCAAACCACTGATTAAGGCATTCACGAAATTTTCCATGCTGCTCTCTCCTAAAAATAAGCCTTCTCGATCTCTTCTACCTGAATTTCCTTTCCCTTTCGCTCGAAGGCAATTTGACCCTTTTTCATCAAGTAGATGCGGTCGGACATTTCGAGCGCATGTTGGATTTCTTGTTCGACAATCAGGATCGTCATCCCCCGTTCCTGATGGATTTGTCGAATGGCGTCGAACACAGCCATTTTCATCCCCGGCGAAAGCCCAATAGAAGGTTCATCCACCATCAAAAGGGAGGTCTCGCTCATCAAGCCGCGCCCAATGGCAACCATACGCGCTTCGCCACCGCTCAGGGTTGAACAGAGCTGGTTGCGCCGCTCGGCGAGGCGGGGGAAAATATGAAAGACAAATTCCAGATTTTTCTTCACCGCCGCTCGGGCATGACGAGGATAGGCGCCAAGATACAGGTTTTCCAATACGGTCATATCGGCGAACAAATGCCGCTCTTCGGGAATATAGGCTAGACCTCGTTCAACGATCTGATGGGCAGGGAGACCGGCGATCTCTGCGCCTCTGAATTGGATGGAGCCAGCGCGTGGAGGTTGTAAACCACAGATCGCCTTGAGCAAGGTGCTTTTGCCGTGGCCGTTCGGGCCGAAAAGAGCCACTACCTCACCTTCTTCGACATGCAAGCTTACCTGACGCAATACTTGCAAATCTCCGTAGTAACAGACCAAATCTTTAACGGTGAGCATGGCTGCCTCCTTTGCCACCCAAATAGACCTCAACCACGCGGCGGTCTTCGGCAACTCCGCTGGAAGCCCCTAAGTACAGCACTTGTCCATCACTCAGAATCAACATCCGCTTGGTGAGACTGATGAGCACATCTAATAAGTGCTCAATAATGATAATGGTTATGCCCTTTTCTTGATTGATGCGCTGCACAATCTCCAAGAAGTTTTGGATTTCCACCATCGAAAGCCCTGCCATCGGTTCATCCAACATGAGCAGTTTGCAATCGGTCGCCAAGGCAGCGCCGAGCATGACCAGTTTGGTGGTGTAGAGGTCCAGATTGCGGGCTGGCCGATTTCGCACCTCTTGTAAGCCCAAAAGTTCGAGCACCTCGTCTGCGCTCTGCGGACGCCGGGCACCGAAAATGGCGCCAACACGCAGGTTATCGTAAACGCTCAGGGTATGGAAGGCAGTCGGAATTTGAAAGGTGCGCGCGATCCCTAAACGACAGATTTGATCCGGTTTGGCATTGGTAATATCCTTGCCCTCGAAGAAAATTTTTCCCGAAGTTGGCGCGTAAATTCCACTGATCACATTGAACAGGGTCGATTTGCCCGCCCCATTCGGTCCGGCAATGCCGAAGATTTCTTTTTCTTCTACTTCAAAAGAAACATTGGAGAGGGCAACCAATTTTCCAAAACTTTTGGAGATGTCCTGCACAGCAAACATAAACTCTCCTAAAGGCGACGTTGGATCTTTGTTTCCAAACTGGTGAAGGATTGAGGCAGAGATCTCTGATCTTGGCGGTGCCTTGCCAAAGCACCGCCGATGAGTCTGCGCCCCTACCCGCTCCCAAAGGCAGAAGACTGTGCTCCCCTAACGTCATCGACGAGGGGAGCACAGACAAACCAGCTTTACTTAATCCAAGGCGGTAGTTGCGGTAGCGCTTTTTCATACCTGGTTGGACCAACGACAAGGTTTTGTCCATCCCAAATTTGATACCAAAGAGTAGGAATGAAGTCTGCACCATACTTAGATTGTTGATCAGTGGTGGTGAAGACATGCACACCAGCCAAACCTGAAAAGGTAGTGTTGCGAATGTTCTGGATGACTTTATCGTAACAATCCACACAACCAGCTTTCTCGACCGCTGTTACCCATATATCAAAACCATCACGGGTCACATAGGCGTAGATCGATTTGGGTTCTTCGTTGTACTTGGCAATCCAGCGTTGCTTGTAGTCCTCTACGCCTGCCCCAACCGGATTAATGCTGGCTGTCCATAGTAACCCCTCGGCTGCCTTGCCGGCTAATTCCAGAAATTCAGGAATTGAAGGGGTAAACTGCATGAAGACCAAAGCGTTGAGACCTTTTTCACCGAACTTCTCGGAGAACTGCACCATAAAACGCGCCGCATCGGTTGGATCCAGGTTCCAAAAGGTCACATACGCCGGTTGAGCTTCATCAATCTTGGAGAGGATGGGGCCCCATTCAACCACCCCAAATTGTGTAACCTCATCCACCACAATTTCGTATCCTTGACCTTTGACCAACTCGGCAAATTTATCAGCAGCCAGGATGTTATAGCTGTAATCTACCTTTATAATCGCAATTTTCTTGTTGGGTTCTTGCCAGCCCATTTTTTGACCCATCAAGAACAAATTTGCCGCTGCATCGATCCCATAGGATACCTCACTAGGGCAGTATTGGAAGACGTTTCCGTATTTCACCGGATCGGAAGCCACCACCTCGGTATCTAAGGTCATGGCATCGGCATGCAAGAAGGGCATATCATATTCACCAAAGACACGCGCATCTACCCCTGAATCGGCGTAGCCAGTGATCACCACATCCACCTTCTCGCCGATCAAGCGTTCGCCGACAGCTTTGATCTTCTCCGCTTCTAAGGCGCCCACATCGCCGGTCACCAGCTTGAGTTTGCGCCCTAACAAACCGCCTTTTGCATTTTGCTCATCCACTGCCATTTGCAGAGCTTTGAGCATTTGCTCGCCATCACTAGCATAGGGACCGGTGAGCGGCAAAGGTGCGCCGACTTTGATCTCGGCTTGACCACCTCCGCAAGCCGCCAGAGTCATGCTTAAAATCAAAAAGGTCGCAAGGACAAGCCATAGGGGGGATTGTCGAGGGTTCATTTTTCTCTCCTTTCCAGAAAGTCTCAAATCAAGACAGGGACAAAAGAAAATGAGCGGAAATTCTTAGCACATTGCCTTCGTTAAAGTAGCTCTCCTTTCTATTCGATGGTTCAATTTGGACGAACAAAATTTTCCGGTGGGGGTAGCCACTCATCGATGTTGCGCAGGATGCGCGGCACTAAGGTATAACGGGTAACCGTAACGCCCGGCAGCGAGGGCAAAACATGCCGAATGAATTCACGCAATTCATCATTATCCTTGAAGCGCGCCTCAATGGAGACCTCTTGCGTGCCTTGACCAAAGGCAACGTAGGTGACCATCGGCATTTCCATCAGCTTTTTCAGCACTTCTTCTTCGTGTTGGGGCGCTACTTCGAGGAAAATATCGGCTGCAGTGACGTAACCAAATGCGGAGGGTTCAAGGATCGCCGTCAGGCGCATGGCGCCGCTTTGGATCAGGTGTTCAATGCGTTTGCGTACAGTTCGTTCGTTAGCACCAATTTGGCGGGCAATTTCGGAAGCACTGGCGCGCGCGTTTTTATGGAGATGGAGGATAATTTGATAGTCGAGGGCGTCAAAAGAGTTATGACGGGCAGGCATTATTGTTCCGTTTCGGAATTATAATTTACCGAATTTGATAATATTATACCCAAAATCGGAATGAGTGTCAAGAGTCGCGCGTTCTATTTTATGGCTGCAATCAATGTGGCGTTGGCTGGGTGGGAAAAATCGTCTGAAAGCGCGCAGGGAAACTGTAGGGCAAGTCTCTGACTTGCCCGCCCCGTGCCCGCTGCCCGCAAATCAGCGAGCCGTCAACCATCTAATCGCTCCAACTCGATCACCGGCCGCACCGCCATTTCGCTCACCCCCTGCAAGCGCCCCACAGCGGTAAGGTATAATACAGTCATGAACGCCCCCGTTCCCTCCCTGGATGTTTTGCGCGCCCAATTGCGCGCCCTCTTGCCCGAATTGCGCCAGCGCTACGGCGTCGAAACGCTCCAAATCTTCGGGTCCTACCTGCGCGGCGAAGCCACTCCTGCCAGCGACCTGGACCTGCTGGTCATCTTCAGTCAGCCCCCCTCGCTCTTCCAATTCATTGCCCTCGAAAACTACCTCAGCGAAACCCTGGGTGTCAAAGTGGACCTGGTCATGAAGGACGCCCTCAAGCCGCGCATCGGGGAACACATCTTACGGGAAGCCCAGCCCCTATGAAGCAGGAATTTCTCGATTACGTTCAGGATATGCTCGAAAGCGCCCAAAAAGGTCAAGCCTTCGCGCAGGGGATGAGCGAAACCGACTTCCAGAATGACGAGAAAACCCAGTATGCTATCGTGCGCGCCCTGGACATATTGTAAGAAGCCGCCAAAAAAGTGCCGCAGGACATCCGCCGCGCCTATCCTGAAATCCCCTGGCGCGAAATCGGCGGAACGCGCGACAAATTGATTCACCACTACACGGGCGTCAACCTGGCGGTCATCTGGCGCACGCTGCAAACCGATCTGCCCCCGCTCATCCAGCAACTACAACGACTGCTACGCGATTTTGGCGTCGAAGCCTGAGCATTTTGGCAAAAATTTGGGATGGTCAAGCCGCAACAAACAGGCAAACCGTAAGACAAGTCTCTGACTTGCCCGCCCCGCTCATACACTCAACGTTCTTCTTCCAGCGCCTCCAGAAACGCAATGAAGGCGAACAGGTCCTTGCGCAGGCGTTCCAGACAGGCGGGCAGGTCCGCCAGCAGTTCATCCAGCCGCACGGCGCGCAAGTTGAAAGCGTACACGTTCCGCACCACATGCCGCAAGCCGCGAAAGGCGTCCAGTAGCTCTCGCGTCTCCTCGCGCAAGACGGGCGGACGCACTCCTTTCACCTCGGCGCTCATCTGCGTCAGCAAATCCAGATGCCAGCGGTCCCCCTGCGGCAGGGATTCGTCCATCGTGCGGGCAATGTCCTCGAACAAGCGCTCCGCTGCCGTGTAGAAAGCATGCAAATTGAGCGCCACGCCGTCCCAAAAACCATCCTCCCCGCTGGTACGGGCTTTCTCCCCCAGCCACAAGGCTCGCTCGGCGCTGCGCTGTACGTCCTCCCAGCCGCGCCGCAGCCGTCCTGCCAGTGCCCGCAGCGCGCTCATAGGTCTCTCCCCTCCTGCAAAATGACCGCCTGAAACGGCGGCGAAGCCTGCTCAAAGGCGACCAGGTCAATCGAGAACTCAGCGCTCAGCCCCTGCAGCCGTCCGACCGCGGCAAAGTAGCGCTTGCCGCTCAGCCCCCAGACAGCCAGGTCAATATCAGAAAAACGGTCGAAGCGCGCCGGCTCCAGCAGTGAACCGAAGACGCGCACCTTCTCCGCTCCGAACTGCTCGCGCAAGATCTGGGCCGCCTGCTGCGCCGTCTGCCAGGCGCGCTGCCGACGTTCCGCCTGCGCCGCCGAAACCGCGCTGCGACGCAGGCGCCATGTCTGGCGGTACTCACGAAGGACTTCTGGCGAAAGGACACTCATCCTGCCTCACTTTCCCTTGTATTTTACCGTATAATCTTTACAAAGTTTTCGCTGTTTGGAGACTGCCGTGCGCCGCTTCATCCTGTTCTCGCTTGCTTTGCTGTTGGCTCTTGTCGCTTGCGGACAACCGACTGCCACACTCCCCCTCACCCCCACGCTGACCGTCGCGCCACCCGTCACCCCCACGGTCACCCTTCCACCGTCCACGGTCACTCCGTCCCCCACCCCCGAACCCATCACCCTGCAAAAAACCTTCGGCTTGACTGGCGATGCCCTCAAAGCCTTCTCTGGCGCGGAAAAACTCATCGCCTGCGCCGAAAAGCAACTATCTTGTCACTGCCCGCGTCCGCAACCAAGAAACTGGTGAACTGAAAGAAATCCAACTCACCCTCGAACCCGCCTCCTTCAACACCCACCCCGAAATCACCACTCCCCTTGGGCTGTACACCGTCCAGGTACACTCCCCTCTCCCCCCGGGAGAGGGGCCGGGGGTGAGGGTCACCCTCCTCTGACTCCCTGAAACTCACGAATTCCGCCTCGCCTACGACCTCCAGCCGCTTTACGACGGCGTCAACCAACCTCACCTTCAACTAGGGCTTTTTAAAGTTTTAATATTTGGCTGTCCAACAGAGCAAAAGCCAATGCAGGCTGGGCAGAAATTGCGCGCTGGGCGTCGGGGATGTAAGGATAGGGATACTGACGCAATAGCGTAATGGCTGCGTTGCGGATGCTGCTCAACCCCAAGCCAATCTTGCGACCATGTAAGCGATCTTCGTCGTAGGTTACATCGCGCACACGAAACAGAGC